>DASZVD010000401.1:0-9618 GCA_035547375.1 Steroidobacteraceae bacterium | reverse complement strand
AATGGTTCACTGTGTGTTCTTGAAGCGGGAGGCGCCCGGCCTCGATCGCGCGCCCTATCCGGGCGAGCTCGGCAAGCGCCTCTACGAGAGCGTCTCCAAGGAAGCCTGGGCCCGTTGGCTCCAGCACCAGACGATGCTCATCAACGAATACCGGCTCACGCCCATCGAGCCGAAGGCACGCAAATTCCTCGAAAGCGAGATGGAGAAATTCTTCTTCGGCGCGGGCTCGCAGGCGCCGGAGGGGTATCAGCCGCAGAAAGGCTAGGAGCCTGTCTGACCGATGATCGCCGTAGCGAGGCGTCCCCGAGCTGCCGCGCCGGTGAAGAAAGGCCTGGGAAAGGTGATGTCGCGCGAGGTCAGCCAGGCATTTCAGAAATGTTGCAATCCCATGAATTCTTTACGGGTCGGCGGGAATTTACGTTGTCATCCGGATGTCTGATCCCCCGTTAGGGTTACAACGTACTTCGCTTCACGAAGGAGCGCGCACATGGTTAACGGTATGCTGGCTGGCGGGGTAGACAGGCAGGATGAGCGGCAGGCGGTGCCGTATCAGGAGCCGCTACGGACGTGGGCGGGCCGCGGAACCGGTGCTTTGTGCAGTCTCTGCGGGACGAGCATCAAGCCGCAGGACATCGAATACGAAGTCGAGCTGACGGCTCCCGCGGGAACGGCCCGCGGACTGCACTTTCACTTCAATTGCTATCGAGTATGGGAAGCGCAGACCTGAGGCTGGGAAGCGGAGATCGAGGCTCGCGCGGAACGCGGCCGGCGACGGTCCAGACAGCGCTGACGTGCCGGCAAGCTCGGTTACGGCCCGGGGTCGGGGTCCCGCCTATAAGCGGATCATGCCGCGCTTGTGCGCGACCGCGACGGCTTCCGTGCGGCTGATGGCGTCGAGCTTGGTGAGGATTGCCTTGACGTGAGTCTTCGCGGTGCCTTCGGTAATCGCCAGCCGACGCGCAATATCCTTGTTGCTGCGGCCCTGGGCAACCAGCTGCAGCACATCGAGCTCGCGCTGCGTGAGGCTCGGCTTCGCCATGCGTTGCAGAGCCTTGGCGGCGACCGACGATGAGGTATAGGGGCGGTCTTCACTGACGGCGCGGATGGCCGACAGGATCTCGGTGCGCGGCGCGTCCTTCAACAGATAGCCCTTCGCGCCCTGGCTCAGGCACTGGAAGATGTCCTCATCACCATCGTAGGTGGTCATGATGAGGAGGCAGGCCTTGGGGTTGATCTCGAGGACGCGCTGCACGACGGCGACCCCATCACGCTTCGGCATCCTCAGATCCAACACCATCACATCGGGTCGGTGTTGATCGTAAAGGTTAATGGCTTCCTCGCCGTCGCCCGCTTCGGCCACAACCTCCATGTCCGCCTGTTGATTCACCATTGCGGCGAGACCGTCCCGGACCACGGGATGATCGTCCGCCAGAATAACTCGAATCTTACGTTTGATGACCGCGACCATCACGGCCCCCGCTTCGCCATGCGGACGCTGACGCGCGTGCCCGCGCCCGGCCGGCTCTCGATATGCCACTCTCCGCCAATCGCACCCGCGCGCTGTTGCATGCTGCTCAGCCCGAATCCTTCGTTCGCGTAGTGCTCGGGATGATGCTCCATGCCGACGCCGTCATCGGTGACAGCCAGCTCCCAGTGTGAAGGCCCATCCGTCATGGTGATGCTAACTTTGGAAGGCCGTGCGTGGCGTACGGCGTTGCTCACTGCCTCTTGGGATATCCGCAACAGCTCATGCTCGTGCTCGGGTTTCAGGCCCGTCGTGATGCCGCTCCCCTCGAACGTGCAGGTGACCCCGCCGGGGACCGTCGACCGCTCCGCGAGCTGGCGCAGTGCGATTTCCAGCCCGGCGCGCCGGGTCTGGTCGAGACGCAACGCCATCACCGAGCGCCGCGCCTCTGACAGTCCATCACGGGCCAGGTCACGGATGCGGGACAGGATGGTGCTGAGCTCTGAATTCTTGCGCTTGCACGACGGGAATTCCTCCGCCGCGCCGAGCTGCATCAGGATGCCGGTGAAGGATTGGGCCAGGCCGTCGTGGATCTCCTGGCCGATGCGGGTGCGCTCCACCAGCACCGCCGCTTCCTTCGCCGAATACGCGAGCCTCGTCAGCTGCACGGCCAGAGTGGCCTGCTGCGCCAGCGCGACCAACAGCTCGCTGTTCGTCACGTCCTCCGCATTGCGCCGGAAGCTCAGAATGAAGAAACCGACATTGCGGCCGCCGAACACGAGCGGATAGACGACAACACCAACATAACCTTCGTCTTTGTGGGCCTCGAGCGCGCCCGGCCAGATATCGGAGTGATTGCCCCGGGTGAGGTCGAAGTAGACGGGCTCGTGTTGCGCGGCAAAGACCTCGGTAAACGGCGAGCCCGAGAACGGCACGCTCGTCGCGAACGGCGGGGGCCTGACCTGGCCATCGCGCACGTGGGCGATGATGCGCCATTCCTGCAGGGAGTCCTTGGAGACGATGACCGCACCGCCTGCGGCATCGAACTGACGCGCGGCCTCGAGCAGGACATGCCCCATGAAGCTTCCGAGGTCGGGCTCGCTGGCCAGACGCTCGAGATTGCCGCGAATGACCTGATTGGCCTTGGCGAGCTCGGCAACGCGCTCCTCGGCCGCGCGTTCGCGCTCACGCCGCACGTCATCGACCAGCCTTTCGCGATGCAAAGCCGCGCCGATCACACCGGCCGCAGTCTCGAGGGCCGCCAGCTCCGCGGTGTCGATCGCACGGCGTTGCTTCGTGTTGTCGAAGCTCACCAGTCCGGTGAACTCCCCACCGATGAAGATGGGTACGACCGCCTTCGTCTTCGTCCCGATGCCTTCGAATCCGGCGCCGTACTCCGCCGCGGAATCGCTCATGCTCAGACACACGCTCCGGCCGGCACGCAACTCGGAACACAGCGACGAGAAATCGCGCTCGTCACAGGTGCACTGGCCCGGGTCGGTCAGATAGGGGACCACGCCCTCAGCGACCCACTCGTTCTGGACCGCCAGCAGGCGCTCACCATTGGGACCGGCCTTGGTGAGCATCAGGTTCACGCGATCGACGCGCGCGGACTCGCCGATGAGCCCCAATACCTGGGGAATCACGGCACGGACATCCGGCGCTTCCAGGAGCAGGCGGCTTGCCTTGGCGGAGGCGGCCAGGAGGTCTTCCCGCCGATGCAGCGACTCGTTGATCTGCGTGATCTCTTCCGCGCACCGGGAAGAGCCGCTGAAGCCGGTGACTTCCGGCTCCATGCGGGTGAGCTCCGAATCCATGCGTGCGACTGTGGCGTTCATGAAGGCCCCTATTGCATGCGGTCTGCGGCCCGAGTGTAACGCGGCAGGGGGGCCAGCTCCCAACCCCCACCCAGCGCTTTGTAAACCGCGATCAGGCTGGTGGCGGTGTCGGTGCGGCTCTGTGCGAGGCGGTCTTCCGCCTCCAGCTGCGTTCGCTCGGCGTCCAGGACCTCGAGGAAGTCCACATACCCTCCCTCGTAGCGGGTTCGTGCGAGCCGAGCGGCCGTAGCGCTCGCCTCCGCCGCGTCCGCGACGTGGGCGAGGCTATCCCGCGCTCTCGCATGGGTCACGAGAGCATTTTCGGTCTCTTCCAGAGCGCGAAGCACAGTTTGCTCGTATGTAGCGAGGGCGACATCGTCGCGGGCGCGCGCCTGGGCGACCTGCGCCTGGACCCGGCCCAGGTCGAACGCCGCCCAGGAAATACCCGGTCCTATGACATAGCTACGTGAGGGCGCGGTACCCAGATTCCCAGGGGAGCTTGCGGCATATGTAAAATTGCCGTTGAAGGTCACCTTCGGGAAGAGGTCCCCGATGGCCACGCCGACCAGGGCCGTGGAGGCTGCCAACTGGCGCTCCGCCACCCGGATGTCGGGCCGGCGCCGCAGCAGAGTCGCCGGATCCCCGACCGCCACGATCCTGGGCAGATCGGGGAGGTCGTGCGGGGTGCTCAGCAGTCCGGTCAGCGCATTCGGATCCCGGCCGGTGAGCACGCCCAGACGATGAATCGAGCGAGCCACGGAGGCCTGGAGCGGAGCAATGGTCGAGAGGGTCGAGCTCAGCTGTGACTGGGCCCTGGAAGTATCCAGTTCCGTCCCTCGTCCGGCGTCGAGCCGCGCTTGAGTCAGCTTCAGGGTATCCGTCTGATTGACGACGTTCTGCTGAGCCACGGCAAGCTGTGTCTGCTCGCCGCGCAGCTCGAAGTACGTCCGCGCTACTTCGGCGATGACGGAGACCTGTGCATCTCTCAGCGTCGCTTCCGCACCCTGCAATTGCGCTTTGCGTGCTTCAACACCGCGGCGCACCCGACCAAAGAGATCGAGCTCCCAGGTGGCATCAAAGCCGGCGTCATAGTATGAGACCGACAGCGGGAAGCCTGCTTCCACCTGCGGGACGAGTTGGTTCGTATGATCCGCCTTCGCCGTCACGGTGGGCGCGAGATCGAACAGCGACTCCCGCCGAGCCGCCCGCGCTTCAACCAGGTGACCGAGCGCAATGCGCAGATCATGATTCGCCGTGAGCGCGTCGCTCACGAGCTGGTTCAGCGTGTCGTCGCCGAATTGGGTCCAGAACTGCGTTTGAGCCTGCTCCGCGGTCGAGTACGTGTTGACCTCCGCACCAGCGAACTGCCGAGTCACGGGCGTGTCGGGCTTCTTGTAGTTCGGACCGACAGCGCAGCCGGCCAGAACTGCAGCGGAAACAGCCAACGCTACTACTCTGATCAAGGAGCCTCCCTTCTCAAGCATGATGGCCCTCCTGTGCGGAAAGTGCGGCAGGTTGACGGCCGGTGCCGCCAGCGGGCTGGTCGGCCGCACTCTTCCTACTACCGAGTCGTCGAACGAGGACATAGAACACCGGCGTCAACAGCAGACCAAAGAACGTCACACCCAACATCCCGGCAAACACCGTCGTGCCCAGCGCGTGCCGAATTTCGGCACCGGCACCACCCGCCACCATCAGCGGCACCACGCCCATGATGAAGGCGAACGAGGTCATCAGGATCGGGCGCAGGCGCAACCGAGCCGCCCGCAGCACGGCCGAGGCCGCATCCAGCCCCTGCTCTTCCTGCAGGTGCTTTGCAAACTCGACGATCAGGATGGCGTTCTTGCAGGCCAGCCCCACGAGGACGATCAGGCCCACCTGGGTGAAGATGTTGTTGTCACCGTGAGCCAGGAGCACGCCGGTGATCGCGGCGAGCAAGCACATGGGCACGATCAGAATGATCGCCAGCGGCAACGTCAGGCTCTCGTATTGCGCCGCCAGCACCAGGAACACAAACAGGACGCACAGCGGGAACACGAACTGCGTCGTGCTGCCGGACACGAGCTGCTGGTAAGCCAGGTCAGTCCACTCGAAGCTCATGCCGCGGGGCAAAGTCTCGGTGAGGATCTTCGCCATCGCCGTCTGCGCCTGACCGGAGCTGAACCCCGGGGCGGCGCCACCGTTGATGTCGGCGGACCGATAGGCGTTATAGCGCTGCACGATGTCGGGCCCGAAGGTCTGGTCAATCGTGAGCAGCGAGCCCAGCGGTACCATCTCGCCGGCGCCGTTACGCGTCTGGAGCGGGAGGATGTCTTCCACATGAGAGCGGAACGGCGCGTCCGCCTGAGCAACGACCTCGTAGGTTCGGCCGAACTTGTTGAAGTCGTTGATGTAGAGCGAGCCGAGATAGACCTGCAGCGTCTGGAACAGGTCGGACAGCTTCACGCCCTCACGCTTCACCTTCACGCGATCGACGTTCACGTTCAACTGTGGGACGTTGATCTGATAGGTGCTGAAGACACCGGCGAGCGCTGGGTTCTGATACGCCTTCTTCAGCGCATCCTGCACGGCGGCGTACAAAGCATCGGAACCCAGATCGCCCCGGTCCTCCACCGCCAGCTTGAAGCCGCCGAGCGTCCCCATGCCCTGAACGGGCGGAGCCGGGAAGACGATGACAAAGGCGTCCTTGATCACCGAAAGCTTCTGATTGAGGGTCGCAGCGATCGCCTTCGCCGAGAGATCCTTGCTCTTGCGCTTCTCGAAGTCATCGAGCGCGAAGAACACGAGCGAGGAGCTGGAGCTGGCGACGAAGCCGTTCACCGACATACCCGTGAACTGCACGGCTCCCGAGACGCCCGGGGTCTTCAGACCAATCTCGCCAACCTCACGCGTGACTTCGTCCGAACGCTCCACCGAAGCGGCCGCCGGCAACTGCGCCACGGCGACGACGTACTGCTTGTCCTGTTCCGGAATGAACCCGCTCGGCACGGCATTGAAGCCGAAGTACGTCAGGGCAATGAGGCCTCCGTAGACGATCAGCGCAATGCCGCTCCGACGCACCGTCTGCGTCACGGCTCGTCCGTAGGCGTTGCCGGCATTGAGGAAGCCTTTGTTGAATCGCTTGAAGAAGCCGCCCAACAGCTTGTCCATCAGCCAGGACAGGCGATCGGTTTTCGCACCATGCGGTTTCAACAGGACCGCCGCCAGCGCCGGTGACAGCGTCAGGGAGTTGAACGCCGAGATCACCGTCGAGATGGCGATGGTCAACGCGAACTGCCGATAGAACTCGCCGGTCAGGCCCGTCACGAACGCAACCGGCACGAACACCGCGCAGAGCACGAGAGTGATCGCAATGATGGGACGGCTCACCTCGTCCATCGCAGACTTGGTCGCCTCGCGGGGCGATTGCCCGTTCTCGATGTGCCGCTCGACGTTTTCGACCACGACGATGGCGTCATCCACCACGATACCGATCGCGAGCACGAGCCCGAAGAGCGACAGCGTGTTGATCGAGAACCCGAAGGCGAGCAGCACCGCAAACGTGCCGATGATCGACACGGGCACCGCCACCAGCGGGATGATCGATGCGCGCCAGGTCTGCAGGAACAGGATCACCACGATGACGACGAGCACCACCGCTTCCAGCAGTGTGTGCACGACGGCATCGATGGACTGCCGCACGAAGACAGTCGGGTCGTAGACGATCTGGTAGTCGAGCCCTTCCGGGAAGTCCTTCTTCAGCTCGGCCATCGTCTTACGGACGGCCGCGGAGAGCTGCAGCGCGTTGGAGTTCGGGGCCTGGAACACGGGGATGGCGACCGCGCTCTTGTTGCTCAGCATGCTCTTGATGGAGTACGCCTGCGCGCCGACCTCGATTCTCGCGACATCACCGAGCCGGACGATTTCTCCTTCGGCGCCCGTCTTGATGATGATGTCGCGGAATTGCTGCTCGTCCGTGAGACGCCCCATGGCGTTGATCGCGAGCTGGAACTGGCTGTCCTGTGCGGGGGGCGCTCCTATCTGTCCGGCAGCCACCTGCACGTTCTGCTCTCGTATGGCATCAACAACGTCGCCGGATGTCAGATTACGAGCGGCAAGCTTCTGCGGGTCGAGCCAGACCCGCATGGAGTAGTCGCCGCCGCCGAAGACCTGCACCTGGCCCATTCCGGGTAAGCGCGCCAGGACGTCACGAACGTTCAACACCGCATAGTTGCGGAGATAGAGCGGGTCGTAACGGCCGTCCGGCGATACCAGATGGACGACCATCGTCAGGTTGGGAGAGCTTTTGACCGTCGTCACGCCGAGGCTTCGGACTTCCTCCGGGAGCCTCGGGAGTGCCTGCGATACGCGGTTCTGCACCTGCACCTGCGCGCGATCGACATCAGAGCCGATGCGGAAGGTGATGGTGATCGCCAGAGAGCCGTCCATGGTGGCAGTCGAGGACATGTAGAGCATGTCCTCGACGCCCACGATTGCCTGCTCCAAAGGGGCGGCAACCGTGTCCGCCACGACTTTCGGGTTCGCGCCGGGGTACGAGGCGTTCACCACGATCGACGGGGGCACCACTTCCGGGTATTCACTGATCGGCAGCGCGAACAGAGCGATCGCGCCGCCGATCGTGATGAACGCCGAGATGACCGCGGCAAAGATCGGGCGGTCGATGAAGAAGTGGGAGAGTTTCACCCTGGGGTCCTTTGTTCGGTTCGCGTGTTCGGTTTGCGCGTTCAGTTCGCGGTCACCACGTTCGCATCGGCAGAGTCGCTGGCTCCGTTCGCCGCACTGGTGTTCGGTGGCGCGTTCGCTGCCAATCGAGCTCCGCGGGCGAACAGAGTCTCGGGCTTGTCATGCCCGTGCTGCCGCTCACCCATGGCGACGCGCTCTGGAGTCACCTCCACGCCCGGCCGCACGCGCTGCAAGCCATTCACGACAATCGTCTCGCCCGGATTGAGGCCATCCGTCACGACGCGCAAGCCGTCGATGATCGGTCCCAACTTCACCGGCCGGTACTGCACCTTGTTGTCGGCGCCCACGACGAGCACGTATCTCACGGTCTGATCCGTGCCGATCGCGCTGTCGTTGATGAGCAGCGCGTCGTAGTGATTGCTGCCCATGAGCTTGACGCGCGCGAAGAGGCCTGGCGTATACAACCGATCATGGTTATCGAGACGCGCGCGACCTCGCAGCGTGCCGGTCGTCGGATCGAGCTCGTTGTCGGCGAAGACCATGACGCCCTGGTGCGGGTAACCGGCTTCGTCGGCCAACCCCACCATCACCGCAGCTCCGGTCTCGGCACCGGCGGCCTTGCCCTTCGCGTGGGCGGCGGCAGCGTTCTCTCTCGCCAACTTCGTGTACTTGAGGTACGCCTGCTCATCGCTGTCGAACCGGACATAGATCGGGTCGAGCGAAACGAGCGTGGTCAGCAAGGTCTGCCCGGTGGAAACGAGGTTTCCCGGAGTAACGAGCGCACGGCTGATGCGGCCTGTGATCGGCGCCGTCACTCGCGTGAAGCTCAGGTTCAGCGCGGCAGTATCCAGCGCGGCCTGCGCCGCCTCGACGTTCGCGTCCGCCTGCTGAAGGCCTGCCACACGGGTGTCATACTCTTCCTGCGAGATCGCGTGCGCCTGCAACAGCTTCGTCGCTCGCTCCCGCTCGGACTTCGCGAGCACGGACTGCGAGCGCGCCTGGTCGAGCTCTGCCTTGGCGTGCTTGTAGTCCGCCTCATAGGGGCGTTGATCGATCACGAACAGCACATCGCCCTTGTTCACTTCGCGGCCTTCCACGAAGTTCACGGACGAGATGTAGCCCGAAACACGGGGACGAATCTCAACACGCTCGACGGCCTCGAACCGGCCGGTGAACTCGTCGAACTCGGTTACCTGCCTGGACAGCACCTGCGCAACGTTGACCTGCGGAGGCGGAGCCGAAGCGGCAGCCTGGGCTGCCGCCCTGTCACCACAGCCGGTCAGCGTCAGTGCTGCTGCAATCGCCAGCACGATCGCGGTCGGTGCGGCAAAAGAAAATGAATGGCGCATGCATATCTCCCTGGGTGTGCGGCCGATGGACCTGAAAGACGGGGACGCGCGTCGTTGTCCGACGCTGCGGGAGGAATTGTGGTGTCGCCGGCGCCCGCAGAATATTCATCAGGCGGAGGGTGGCGGGAGCTTCGATCGGGGTGGTGGTGGAGCTTCTATCGGCGAAAGGGGGGTGCCTCTTTTGGGGGAGCTTGGTGACGGGGGGACTGTGGATATGAGGGGGAGATATCAGGGGGGTGTGGGAGGGGGATTGGGGGCGGAGATGTCGAAAAGGAACTGCGGAAAGGGGGGAGATCGAGATATC
>DASZVD010000400.1:0-2364 GCA_035547375.1 Steroidobacteraceae bacterium | reverse complement strand
TTCAGCGACCTGTCCCGCGAAGAAGCGATTGCCAATGCCATTGCGGTAGCGCGGTCCCGCGCCGAGAAGGCTGGAGCCGCTGCAAACAGCGTCAGCGTGGTCGACGTCGAAGAGCTGCCCCTGGCGTACATGCCCGGCAGCAGCCGGCGAGTCCGCGTACGCGTGGCTGGCGAGCTGGCGCAGGTTTAGCTTATGTCTGACTGGCTGTTCGGAGCGGATGATGTCGAGGGCCTGGCCGCGGGGTGCACGCTGCTCGGCTCCGGTGGAGGCGGCGATCCCCATATTTTCCAGATGGTGTTGGGAGAGCTGCTCGCGGCCCGCGGCCCCGTGCGAGTCGTTCACCCGGATCGACTCGCCGCGGACGCGCAAGTCGTCAACGTCGGCTTTGTAGGCGCCCCGATCGTCCTCGCGGAAAAGCTGTTCTACGAAGAGGAAGTCACACTGGCATTGAGCGCGATGAGTCGCCGCCTGGGACGGCGGATCGATGCGATCATGGCAGCGGAAATGGCCGGCGCCAATGGCCTGTCGGCCTTCATCGCCGCCAGCCTCCTCGGTGTTCCGGTCGTCGATGCTGATGGCATGGGGCGCGCCTTTCCGCGCAGCGATCAGATCTCCTACTCCATTTTCGGGTATTCCGCCTCCCCCACCGTAGTCAGCAACGAGCACGGCGATGTCATTTGCCTCGAGACCCGTGCCAACGCGCGCATGGAGCACCTGGTCCGCGCTTTGAGCGTCGCGGCGGGCAGCAAGTGCTTTTCCGTCGACTATCCGCTGTCGGGCAGCGATGTGCGGACCTGTGCCATAGTAGGCACCGTGTCCTTGGCGAAGCGTCTCGGCTCCGCTATTCAACATGCACGCGAGTCGCATCTCGACCTGCTGGCGGCACTGCAGACGGCGCTGAGCGAATCCGGCGATTCGGTCGTCCGCCAATTGCTGGAAGGCAAGGTGACCGGCTGCTGGAATGAGACCCGTGACGGGTTCGGATTCGGCAAAGTGACCCTGGAGGCGCTGCCGTCGGGCGAGCCGATGACCGTGCAATTTCAGAATGAGTTCCTGGTGGCCTACCAGGGCGATCGGGTGCTGGCCACGACACCCGACATCATCAGCTTCGTGGACACCGAGTCACTGGCCACCATCACCTCGGACACCGCGAGATACGGGCAACGCGTCAAGGTGCTGGCCATTCAGGCACCGCCCCTGTTGCGCTCTCCCGCGGCGCTGCGCGTCGTGGGTCCACGCGCGTTCGGGTTGGATTTGGACTACATACCCATCGGTACGCCGCCTTGATGGTGTGAACTCAAATTCACCTGATACTGGCTTGCCTGCGTCAGTCACATTCACGCCACGCTCCAAATCCGCTGTCCCTCGCCCAATACAGGCACGACGCTCAGGGTGTCCACGCGCGCCGCAAACTCCACTTCATCTGACAGCCCGCGAGCGCACATCTTCCTGCCGATACTGCTCTCCGCCAGCACATCCAGCGCTTCACGCCCACGGCGCACATACAAGGCCGCAAGGGCGACGTCGGTGCAGGAGTAGTTACGCTGCGCGACGAGGTGCGCGGCGAGATGGCCAGCGCCATAGCTGGCCTCGAGATTGAAACGACCGAGCGATCCTGCGCACAAGGGCAACACCGAAGCCTGCGGATGCGCGAGGGTGCTCGTAGCGAACAGGATATCAATCACAATGACGACCTTGCCGCGAAAACGCGCCGGATCGATCGCTCCCTTGGTGAACAGCACGTGAGAGAATATGCCTACCATCACAGATACTCTCTTGTCAGCCCCGCTCCTGCGGCGATAGGATGGCGTGAGCGAATCGCTGCTTATCTCGCATCGTGAAACACGAGTTTTGGGAGACTGCGATGGACTTCTCCTATGCCCCGAAAGTGGAAACGATGCGCGCGCGGCCGGCCCAATCGACCGCTGGCTCGAGCCGCTGCTCGCCGGCGAGATCCGCTCGGCTCTCCTGATGACCGAGCCGGCGGTGGCCTCGTCCGACGCGACGAACGTTGAATGCTCGATCCGGCGCGATGGCAACGACTGCGTCATCAACGGCCACAAGTGGTTTTCCTCCGGCGCGGGCGACCCGCGCTGCGCGGTGTACAGCGTCATGGTGAATGGATCTTGATGCGATGAAAACCGAAGTGGCGATCATCGGCGGTGGCCTTGCGGGCCTGTACGCAGCACGTCTGCTTCAAGCCGCGGGCGCCAACTACGTATTGGTCGAGGCACGCGATCGTCTCGGGGGGCGCATCTTCACCGTAGATGCCGCTGGATCGCTTTGCGACGATGGGTTCGATGTGGGGCCGTCCTGGTTGTGGCCCCGCATGCAGCCGCTATCGGCGAACTGGTCGCTGAGCTC
>DASZVD010000399.1:0-6235 GCA_035547375.1 Steroidobacteraceae bacterium | reverse complement strand
GATCCGCTCGGTGCCCGGCGTGCACGGCATTCACCTCATGGCCTACAAGCAGGAAGAAAGCACCGCCGAGATCATCGATCGCTCCGGCGTGCTGAACGGCCGCGTGCCCTGGTATCCGGGCCGCGATCCCGACACGAACTCAACCAGGAAAGTCTCATGACCGACACCGTCGTCAGTTCCGCCACACGCGAAGTCGTCATCGGCTTCGACCGCCCGTTCGTCATGATCGGCGAGCGCATCAACCCCACCGGACGCAAGATCCTCGCGGCCGAGATGGCCGCCGGCGACTTCAGCCGCGTGGAGTCCGATACCCGGGCGCAGGTTGCCGCGGGAGCGCACATGCTCGACGTCAACGCCGGCATTCCGCTGGCGGATGAGCCGGCGATTCTCGCGAGAGCCGTGCAGCTGGTGCAGTCGATCACCGACCTGCCGCTGTCGATCGACTCCTCCATCGTCGCCGCCTTGGAAGCGGGCCTTGCGGTCTACAAGGGAAAGCCGCTCGTCAACTCGGTCACGGGTGAAGAGGAGCGCCTGGAGAGCGTGCTGCCGCTGGTCAAAAAATACGGCGCTGCTGTCGTGGCCATCTCGAACGATGAGACCGGCATCTCGGAAGATCCCGACGTCCGGTTCGAGGTGGCCAAGAAGATCGTGCACCGGGCGGCCGATCACGGTATCCCCGCCTGCGATGTCGTCGTCGATCCCCTCGTGATGCCGATCGGCGCCATCAACAAAGCCGGCGTGCAGGTCATGCACCTGTTGGGGCGGCTCAAGAATGAGCTGAAAGTCAACACCACGTGTGGCGCTTCCAACGTCAGCTTCGGCCTCCCGGCGCGCGAAGCCGTGAGCGCCACCTTCCTCTCCATGGCCATCGGGGCGGGAATGACGTCGGCCATCATGAATCCGCTTCACTTGGAAATCGTGAAAGCCTGCATGGGTGCCGACGTGATGATGGGTCATGACCCCGACTGCGCGCGGTGGATTCGCCGCTTCCGCGAGGCACCGGTGATGCAAGCGGGGGGCGGTGCCGCTCCCGCGGGCGAAGGCGCCGCTCGGGGACGCCGCGAGGGAGGCCACCGCAGGCGCGCCACGCCGGGTTCCTGAGCGCGACATGACCGATAAGGATGCACTGGTCGTCTTCACTCCCTCTGGGAAGCGCGGGCGATTTCCGGTCGGCACTCCCCTCCTCCAGGCCGCACGCACGCTCGGTGTGGACATCGACTCCGTCTGCGGCGGGCGCGGCCTGTGCGGACGCTGTCAGGTGTTGGTCATGGAAGGAGACTTCCCGAAACACGGCGTCATCTCCAGTGCATCGAGCCTCTCCGCGCTGAGCGCCTCTGAGGAGGCCTACGCAAAACGTCGAGGCCTTGCAAACGGTCACCGCCTATCTTGCTCATCACGCGTGCAGGGTGATCTCGTCGTCGACGTGCCACCGAGCAGCCAGGTACACCGGCAAGTCGTCCGTAAGCAGGCGGACGCACGCGTTATTACTCTCGATCCGGTGGTGCATCTGCACTACGTGGAAGTGCAGCAACCCGACATGCACGACCCGTCGGGGGATCTGCAACGCCTGATGAAGGCATTGCAAAGCGAATGGCAGCTCGAGGAGCTGACGTGCGACCTGCAGGTATTGCAGAACCTGCAGCCGGCGCTTCGCAAGGGGGATTGGAAAGTCACGGTGGCCGTACACGCCGGCTCACGCATCATCGGTGTCTGGCCCGGTTTCCACGAGCGTCCCTTGGGAATGGCGGTCGACGTCGGCTCGACCACCATTGCGGCGCATCTGTGCGACCTCGAGTCGGGCGAAGTCGTCGCCTCGAGCGGCACCATGAATCCGCAGATCCGCTTCGGCGAAGATCTCATGAGCCGCGTGTCGTACTCCATGATGAATCCCGGCGGCGCGCAGCAGATGACCGAGGCGGTCCGTGGCGCCCTGAACACTCTCGCGGTGGACGTGGCCCGCGAGGCAAAGGTGTCACCTGAGGACATTCTCGAGATCACGCTGGTCGGCAACCCGATCATGCATCACCTTCTGCTGGGCATCGATCCCGTCGAGCTCGGCGGTGCTCCGTTCGCGCTCGCAACCGATGATGCGGTATCACTGAGAGCAGCGGAGCTCGGCCTCAACCTGCACCCCAACGCCCGCGTCTACGTCCTGCCCTGCATCGCCGGACATGTCGGCGCGGATGCGGCGGGCGTGATACTCGCCGAGCGTCCTGATCTTGGTGACGAGCTCACTTTGCTGGTCGATGTGGGCACCAACGCTGAAATCGTCCTGGGCAACCGGACACGCCTCCTGGCCTGCTCGAGCCCGACGGGCCCCGCTTTCGAAGGTGCGCAGATCAGCTGCGGGCAGCGCGCCGCTCCGGGCGCCATCGAGCGCGTCCGCATCGATCCGGCGACCCTGGAGGCACGCTTCAGGATCATCGGCAGCGACCTGTGGTCGGATGATCCGGACTTTGCCGCTGCCACCGAGCGCCTCGGAGTCACCGGCATCTGCGGATCGGGCATCATCGAAGTGATCGCGGAGATGTACCTCGCCGGCATCATCAACCAGGACGGCGTGGTCGATGGACAACTCGCCGCGCGCAGCGATCGCATCGTGCCGACCGGCCGCACATTCGCCTACGTCGTGCACCGGGGAGCCGTCACCCTGACAGTGACCCAGAACGACGTGCGGGCAATCCAACTCGCCAAGGCCGCGCTGTACGCCGGCATCAAGCTGTTGATGGACCACTTCGGGGTGGAGCACGTCGACCGCATCCGGCTCGCCGGCGCCTTCGGCAGCCACATCGACGTCAAATACGCCATGCTGCTCGGCATGATTCCGGATTGCGACCTGTCCAAGGTGGCCTCTGCCGGCAACGCCGCCGGCACCGGCGCCCGCATTGCGCTGCTGGACCGGGGCTCACGGCGAACGATCGAAGATCTCGTACGCCGGGTCGAGAAGATCGAGACCGCCATCGAGCCACGTTTTCAGGAGCACTTCGTCGCCGCCATGGGCGTCCCCCATTCGACGGCGACCTACGTGCACCTGCGCAAGGTGGTCGATCTGCCCGCCGCCAAAGCGCCCGCTCCACGCGCAAACGCTCGCGGGGCGCGCAGGCGTCCTTGACGAATCGCCCGCCGGTGATCGGCAAGCTGTTCGCGATTGCCGGCGGCGGCGCGCCTGGCACCCCCAGGCCCGGCAGCGTCAGATGTTCGAATCTGGGAAGGAAGCCTTCCGGCGATTCATGTAATCGAGGAGCGCCTCGTCGAGGGCGGGATCGAGCGCGGGCGCCTCGTATTCCGCCAACTGCTTCTTCCAGAGCGTGTTGGCGCGCTGAGCCATGTCGGTGCTCCCCTCCGCCTCCCACTGCTCGAAGCTGTTGTTGTCCGCCAGTGGCGAGCGGTAGAACGCGGTCTCGAAGTTCGCCTGAGTATGGGCGCAACCGAGGAAGTGCTTGCCCGGACCCACGTCACGGATGGCATCCATCGCCTGGCCGTTCTCGCTCAGGTCCACCCCAGCCAACAGCGTATGCATCATGCCCGCCTGGTCGGCGTCCATCACGAACTTCTCGTAGCCCATCGCAAGGCCGCCTTCGAGCCAACCGGTGGTGTGGAGCACGAAATTCACACCGGCAAGACAGGTCGGTATCAACGTGTTCGCGGATTCGAACGCCGCTTGTGCGTCGGCGATCTTCGAGGCGCAGAGTCCGCCGCCGGAGCGGAACGGGACACCCAGGCGCCGCGCCAGAGCGGCCATGGTGTAGAGCACGAGGGCCGGCTCGGGAGAGCCAAAGGTCGGTGCGCCTGACTGCATCGACAGCGACGACGCAAAGCTTCCCATGACGACGGGCGTGCCCGGATTGACCAGCTGTGCCAGGGTCATGCCCGCGAGCGCCTCGGCCAGCGTCTGCGCGACCGTACCGGCAACGGTCACCGGCGACATCGCGCCAGCGAGGATGAAGGGCGTGACGATCGTTGCCTGGTTCGCGCGCGCGTAGGTTTTGAGAGCCCCCAGCATGGTGGCGTCGAACGTCATCGGCGAGTTGGCATTGATCAGGCTGATGATGAACGTCTTCGGCTTTCCCGTGGTCGGGTCGAGATAGTCATTGCCGAAGAGGATCTTCGTCATCTCCACCGTGTCCTGGGCCCGGTCGGGATGGGTCACGGAGCCCATGTACGGCTTGTCGCTGTACTTCATATGGCTGTACACCATATCGAAGTGCCGCTTGTTCACCGGCAGGTCCACCGGCTCGCAGATGGTTCCGCCCGAATGGTGCAGAGAGTTCGCCATGTAGGCGAGCTTCACGAAGTTGCGGAAGTCCTCGATGCGGGCATAGCGGCGGCCCTCGTCGAGATTGCGTATGAACGGCGAGCCGTAAGCGGGAGCGAACACCGTGTTGGATCCGCCGATGATGACGTTCCGGGCCGGATTGCGCGCGTGCTGCACGAATTCCTTGGGAGCGGAGCGCTGCACGATGCTGCGGCACATGCCGCGTGGGAAACGCACGCGCTCCCCCTGTACATCGGCGCCCGCGGCCTTGAAGAGCTCCAGGGCTTCCGGATCGTCTCTGAAGTCGATGCCGACCTCCTGCAGGATCGTATCCGCATTGTGCTCCAGCAGCTCGAGCCCTTCGGTGCCCACGACCTCGTAGTATGGGATCTTGCGCGTGATGTAAGGCACGAAAGTATGGCTGCGTGCCGTACGCGCCGCGCGCTTCGCATCGCGGCCGCTGGGCCGGCGTGATCGCGACGGTTGGCTGGGCTGATCGTCCATCGGGCGCTCCTGAAGGCCGGCCAAAAGAGGCCTTGAGCCGCGAGTATGGTCACAGTTCGCAACGTGGACTGGTCGGTTTGCGGCATCGACTTGCGCGAGAGCGCCATCGGGTCGTAATTCGCAGCTGGCCGGTCGCAATTGCACAGATGGCCGCCGCCGGCTTCCGCCAGGATGCGCCGCGCACCGACTCACCAGGACAGGACCGCCATGAACGCCTCTCCCGAGCTCTCCAGGCTGATCAACGACCGCCGCCCCGGCCACACGCTGCCCGCCCCGTTCTACGTCAGCCCGGAGGTGTTCGCGCACGACGTGCGGCTCATCTTCGGCCGCCATTGGATCTATGTCGGGGTCGAGCCCGAGGTGCCGGAGCCCGGCGACTTCTTCACGGTGGAGATCGGCAGCGACTCGATTCTCATCGTCCGCGACGACGACATGGAGATCCGCGCTTTCCATAATGTCTGCCGCCATCGCGGCGCCCGGCTGCGCGCTCCCGGCAGCGGCATCGTGGGCAACCTCGTCTGTCCGTATCACCAGTGGACCTACAACCTGCGCGGCGAGCTGATCCACAACCAGCACATGGGCGAAGGCTTCGAGCGGTGCAACTACAGCCTCAAGCCCGTCCACCTCGAGCGCCTGGCGGGCCTGCTGTTCATCTGCCTGGCCGGGACACCCCCGCAGGATTTCCACGCCATGCGTGCGGCTCTCGAGCCGTACATCGCGCCTCACCGGATCGCCAACACCAAGGTTGCGTTCCAGAAGGACATCGTCGAGCACGGGAATTGGAAGCTCACGATGGAGAACAATCGTGAGTGCTATCACTGCAGCGCCAATCATCCGGAGCTGACGGTGCCTCTCCTGGAGTACGGCTTCGGCTACGAGGCCTCCTCGGACAACGCCACCCAGATGGCGCAATACGGAGCGTTGCTGGCCCGGCACCACGATGACTGGGTGCAATGCGGCCTCCCCTCGGCGGAGATCGAGGAGCTGGACCAGGTCACCGGCTTCCGGGCGGTGCGGCTGCCCATCGCCAAGTCCGGCGAGTCCCAGACCATCGACACCAAAGTCGCCTGCCGCAGGTTGCTCGGCGATCTCACTCGCGCGGATCTTGGCGGGCTCTCGATCTGGACTCAGCCGAATTCATGGCACCATTTCATGAGTGACCACATCGTGAGCTTTTCGGTGCTGCCCCTGGCGCCCGATCGAACGCTGCTGCGAACGCGCTGGCTCGTACACCAGGACGCGCAGGAAGGTGTCGACTACGACCTGGAGAAGCTCACCTCGGTCTGGCAGGCGACCAACGACCAGGACGGCGCCCTGGTGGAGCGCGCGCACGCCGGTGTAGCCAGCTCGGCCTACGAGCCCGGACCGTATTCACCGTTTACGGAAGGGCTCGTCGAAAAGCTCTGCGAATGGTATCTGGACAGGCTGGAGACGGGGCTGGCGGCCGACATGTAGGGTCTCGCCGAAAGCGCCGCC
>DASZVD010000398.1:0-7944 GCA_035547375.1 Steroidobacteraceae bacterium | reverse complement strand
GCCTGTCCGAGGCGCTGTTGAAGGATTTCAACACCCACGTCAACCCGAAGGCCTGGCTCGAACAGGAGCCGGAATTGGAGGAGACGGCGTTGCGCGAGCGGATCGTGACCGCCGTGAACGACTCCTACACGGCGCGCGTGTCGCGCTCCGGCCCCGAGATCATGCGTCACATCGAAAAGGAAGTGATGCTGAAGATGCTGGACCAGCACTGGCGCGAGCATCTCGCCGCGATGGATTACCTGCGGCAGGGTATCCACCTGCGCGGCTATGCGCAGAAGGACTATCGCTTCGAGTACAAGCGCGAGGCCTTCGAGCTGTTCGCGGCCATGTTGGATCGGGTGAAGTTCGAGACCGTCTCGTTCCTTGCGAAGATCGAGATCCGTACCGCGGAGGAGATCGAGCGGGAGGAAGAGGAGCGTCGCCAGCGGCTCATGCGTGCCTTGCAAGCGCAGCACGCGGAAGCTCAGTCGGCGTTGAATGCCGAGAGCGCGGAGCCGCAACAGGCTCCCGAGGGCAACGTACTGGTCTCCGGTCCGCTGGCGCAGTCGGCAGCTCCTGTGCGGCCGCCGCAGCCCATCCACGACGCGCAGGGTACCTTCGTGCGCAGCGACCGCAAGGTGGGGCGCAACGAGCCGTGTCCCTGCGGGTCCGGCAAGAAGTTCAAGCACTGCCACGGCGCGCTCTCGAGCGTGGAGTAGGCCCGCGGCCCGAGGAGCTTGACCGAGTCATGAGCATCGTACCGGAGCCGGGTTCCTTACCGAGGCAAGCTTCGTCGAAGCCGACTCTGCTGGTCGTTGCCGCAGCGCTGTACGGCCCTGACGGCCGCGTGCTCATCGCGCAGCGGCCGCCGGGGAAGCACATGGCGGGCCGCTGGGAGTTCCCCGGCGGGAAAGTCGCTCCGGGCGAGGCCGAGGAGCAGGCGCTCATCCGGGAGCTTCGTGAGGAGCTCGGTGTCGAAGTCTCGATGAGCCGCCCGTTCATGCGTCTTACGCACTCCTACGACGACCGCGACGTCGAGTTGTCGATGTGGATCGTGGAGAGCTTCCGTGGCGAGCCGCGGGGCCTCGACGGCCAGTGCCTGAAATGGGTGCACGCAGCCCGACTGCTCGAGGAAGACCTCCTCGAGGCCGACCGGCCTTTCGTGGAGGCGTTGCGGAATCGGGCGGCGTGTACAATGCAAACCTCTTACGGAACCTGACTGGATCTGACATGGCAGCGCAGAACGACCTTCCGGACATCCGGCTCGACCCGGCGGCAATGTATCGGGAAGAGATTTTTACCGATCGCCGGGCCGGCACCGTTCGCCGTCTCACGCCGGTGAAGCTCGACGGCTCGGTCGACGGCTCGCGGCCGGTCCTGTTTTCCGGCCAGACGCAGCTGCTGACCCCGGCCGGGGTTCTGCCGCTGGCGTTCGAGATCGAAGCGGCCACGCTCGAGGAGGCCCTGCAGAAGTTCCCGGAAGGCGTCAAGGTCGCGCTGGAGCAGGCCATCGACGAGGCTCGCGAGATGCGCCGCGAGGCAGCCTCCCGCATCGTCGTTCCCGAGGTGGGGGGCGGCCCCATCGGCCCGGCACCGGGCGGCGGCAAGATCAAATTCCCTTAGTTTATGGGCCGAAAGTCGCCTAACGGCGCTTTCGAGTCTGCCCCGGAACTCTGCCGTTCAACGCGTTCCGAGCTGGGTGTCCAGGAAGCGCTTGATCGTGGCGTAGCCGTGCACGCCGGTGTCGGCGTGCCGCAGCAGCCCGTGCTTGCTGCCCGGGTAGACCATGATGTCGAAGGGCTTATCGAGATCCTGGAGCTTCTTGAAAAGCGTCGTGCTGTGGGTGAACAGCACGTTGTCGTCCGCCATCCCGTGCATGATCAGTAGCGGGCCGCGCAGCTGGCCTGCATAGGTCATGACGCTGCTCTCCGTGTAGCCCGCCGCGTTTTCCTGTGGTGTCCCCATGTAGCGCTCGGTGTAGTGCGTGTCATAGAGACGCCAGTCCGTGACCGGGGCGCCGGAGATGCCGGCCGCGAAGACGTCCGGGGCCTGCATCATGCACATCAGCGCCATATAGCCGCCGTAGCTCCAGCCGAACACGGCGATTCGCTTCGGATCGACGAACGGCAGTGTCTTCAGATAGCTCACGCCGGTGACCTGGTCCTGGACTTCCGCCTTGCTCATCTGATGGTAGATGGCGGTCTCGAAACGCACCCCGCGGGCGGTGCTGCCGCGATTGTCGAGGGTGAACACGATATACCCTTGCTGCACGAGGTATTGCCGGAACAGGTCGGAGATCCCTCCCCATGCGCGTCGCACGCGCTGCACGCCGGGGCCGCCGTAGACATCCACCACGACCGGATAACGCTTGTCCGGAACGAGATCGCGCGGCTTCGTGAGTTCGTAGTACAGCGTTTGACCGTCACTTGCCTTCAGCGTGCCAAACTCGGGTGAAGCATGTTCGGATAGGTAGGGCGCGTATGGATGATCGGGTGTCAGCTCGTTGGGAACGAGGACTTCGAGGCTCTTGCCGTCCGCGGCCCGCAGCGTGACCGACGGCGGTCGGTCGGGCGTCGAGAAGGTATCGAGGAATATCTTCGCGCCCTTCGACATCGTCACATCGTGCCAGCCAACGTCAGTCGTGATTCGCGTCGGGACGGGGTGCGCGCTCTCGAAGGATACGGAGTAGAGGTGCCGTTCGAGGGGGGATTCCGCGTTGGACATGAAGTAAATCAAGCCGCGCTTTTCGTCGATTCCGCGAATGGCGCGCCCGGCGCCGTCGCCGACCACTTCCCACTCGCCGCTCGTCAACGGCTCGAGAAGCTTGCCGTCGAGGTCGTAGAGGTAGAGGTGTTTGAAGCCCGAGCGGCTCGATGCCCAGATGAAACGCCGCGAATGCTCGAGGAAGGTCAGCTCGTCGTGGAGGTTGATCCACTTGTCACTGTGCTCGCTCAAGAGCTCGCGCGTTATGCCGGTATCGGCGTCCGCCTCCAAAAGGGTGAGCGTCTTCTGATCCCGGCTTTCGCGCTGTACCGCGAGTTTGGCGCCGCCGGGAAGCCAGTTCACTCGAGCCAGGTAGATGTCGGGGTTCGTGCCGAGGTCGATCCGCACAGGCGGCAGCGTGGACGCCTGGCCCAGCGTGGCGACGAAAAGTTGCACCGACGCGTTGGCCGTACCGGCGGCGGGGTAGCGTTGCTTCACGACCTTCACGCCGTCGGCATAGATCTCGAACCGGTCGACTTCCGGCACGGGCGCTTCATCCACGCGCGTGTAGGCTATGTGCTTCTCGTCCGGAGACCACCAGTATCCGGTACTTCGATCCATCTCCTCCTGCGCGATGAATTCGGCGGTGCCGTAGCTCACCAGGTCACGGCCGTCCCGGGTGATCGGACGCTCGGTCGATGTCGCGAGGTCGTAGACGATCAGGTTCTGGTCGCGGATGAAGCTCACATAAGAGCCGCGCGGTGAGAAGTGCGCGTCCGTCTCGAACTTCCCGCCGCTCGTGAGGTGACGGACCGCCTTCTCGGGTTGCGCCTGCAGGTCGTAGACGTAGAGGTCGCCGCCCAGCGGCACCAGCAGATAGCGGGAGTCCGGCGAGAACTCGTATTCGACGATGCCGGAAAGTGAGGACGTCCGTTGCCGCTCGCGTCGCTGTTCTTCTTCCGCGGATAGTGCCCGCTGCCGCGGCTCGAGGAGCGCCGAGTCCACCAGAAGGCGGTGCTGGCGGCGGGCGATGTCGTAGGCCCACAGGTCCAGCCGATCTTTATTGCTCTCTTTGGCACGCAGGTAGGCGACATAGTGGCTGTCGGGCGAGATGTGCGGCGAGCGCAGGCTGGCGCCCGACAGGTCGGGGGCGGCGAACAGGCGCTCGATGGTGAGCTTTTCGGCGGCGGCGGTGCTGCACATGCAGGTGAGGATAATGAATTGAAGGCTCAGGAGCCTGGCGGAACGGCGATTCCAAGTCCTCCAGGCGCCTGGCGTGGCCCATCGTGCGAATCTCATGCGGATCACCCGCTTTGTTAGAATACTAGGAGCCTGTCCGACTAATGATCGCCGTAACGAGGGCGGCCGCAGTAGGCGCATCATTAGTCGGACAGGCTCCCAGGGATCCTTCGGCGGCCATCAGTGTACGTGATGAAAAAACTGCAACGCTACCGGTCCGCGGTCTCGGGTTGCCTCGCGGCGGCGCTCCTGACGGCTTGCGCGAATGGACCGCTGGCTCCTCTGGAGCCCGTCCCCGGTAATGGTCCGGGAGGTAAGCCGATGCCCACCAGTACCGATATCGTCGCGGGCCTGCCTGCCCATCCCGCGACGCAGCTCGTTTATCCCGTCACCGCTCGCGTGGACGTTGCCGACGATTACAACGGGTCGAAAGTCGATGATCCCTATCGCTGGCTGGAGAAGCTCGACTCGCAGGCGACCCGCGACTGGGTCGCGGCGCAGAACAAGCTGTCGCAGCCGCGCCTCGAAGCCATTCCGCAGCGGGCGTGGATCAAGGAGCGCCTGACCCGGCTGTGGAACTACGAGCGTTTCGACACGCCGGTGAAGGAGGGTGGGCGCTACTTCTACCTGCACAACGACGGCAAGCAGAACCAGCGTGTGCTGTTCGTCACCGACAGCCTCGATTCGCCCGGCCGGGTGCTGTTCGACCCGAATGGCGTGAGCACCGATGCCACGGTGGCACTCGCCGATTTCACTCCGAGCCCCCGAGGTGATGTGGTCGCGTACGCTGTCTCGGACGGCGGCTCGGACTGGCAGGTCTGGAAGTTCCGCCGGGTGCTCGACGGACTCGATTCCGGGGACACACTGCGCTTCACCAAGTTCTGGGGGGTGTCTTGGGCGCGCGACGGCTCCGGGGTCTACTACAGCCGCTATCCGACCTTGCCGGACGGCAAGGGTGATGAGGCCGGCCGTCCCTCGATTTACTTCCACAAGCTCGGCGAGCCGCAGGAGTCCGACCGGCTGATCTACGCCGTCACCGATCACCCCACCCGGGTGCCCTCGGCTCGGGTGACCGAGGACGGGCACTACCTCGTCATCACTTTCTTCGACGGCTACGATCGCAATGGCGTGAGCCTGCTCGACCTGCGGCAGCCGGGGGCCAAAGTCACGCCGCTGTTCGCCGACTGGGACGCGCTGTACACCTTCATCGGCTCGAGCGGCGAGCACCTGTATTTCCATACGACGAAAGATGCGCCGCTGCGTCGTGTGATCGAAGTCGATACCCGCCGGCCGGCTACCTCGAGCTGGCCGACCATCGTCCAGGAGGACTCCACGGCATTGGAGGAAGCCACCTACGTCGGCGGCCGAATCATTGCGAAATACGTCTACGACGCGCACAGCGTCGCGCGGATTTTCAAAGTCGATGGCCGGCTGGTCGGGCAGGTGCCATTGCCGGGCATGGGCTCCGTCGAGGGCTTCTCCGGTGAAGGCAGTGAGTCGGAGACGTTCTTCTCGTATACGGATTACCTGACCCCACAACAGATCTACCGCTACGACGTCGCCACCAACAAATCCACGCTGTGGCGTAAGTCGGATGTTGCGGCATCGACCAATGCGTACGTCACCGATCAGGTGTTCTTCACCAGCAAGGACGGAACACGCGTGCCGATGTTCATCACTCATCGCCGCGACATGGTGCGTGATGGCAACCAGCCGTTCCTGCTCTACGGTTATGGCGGGTTCAATGTCTCGCTCACTCCCACTTTCCGCGCTTCCGTGCTCGCCTGGCTCGAGATGGGCGGAGCGTATGCGGAAGCCAATTTGCGCGGTGGCGGAGAGTACGGCGAGCCCTGGCATCGAGCTGGCACTCTGCAGAACAAGCAGCACGTGTTCGATGACTTTATCTCGGCGGCGGAGTATCTGATCCGGGAGCGTTATACGCGTCCGCAGAAGTTAGGCATTCACGGCCGCAGCAACGGCGGGCTCCTCGTCGGTGCCGCTCTGACACAGCGTCCGGAGTTGTTTGGCGCAGCCTTGCCGGCGGTCGGGGTGTTGGATATGCTCCGGTACCATACGGCTGGCGCCAACGCACGGCAGTGGTCGTCCGACTATGGGCTCAGCGAGGATCCGGAGCAGTTCAAGGCGCTGTTCGCCTACTCTCCGGTTCACAACGTAAAGAAAGGCATGTGCTATCCGCCGACGCTCATCACGACGGCCGATCACGACGACCGGGTCGTTCTGTGGCACAGCTATAAGTTCGCGGCCGCCTTGCAGGCCGTGCAGATCTGCTCGAATCCCATCTTCATCCGGATCGAGACGCGGGCCGGCCACGGCGCCGGCAAGCCGGTCTGGATGCAGATCGATGATTTCGCCGACCAGTGGGCGTTTCTCGCCAAATATCTGGGGATGAGCTTGCCGGGGGGCGACGCCGTTCAATGAGCGGCGGGTCCGGCGGCGAATCTCTGCCCGGCCCCTGATTGTCAGGCGCTTGATTACCAGGCGCTGTTGGCTCAGATCGAGACGGGTCTTAGCGCGAGTCAGGACGGTTCGTGGACGGTGCGCCGTTCGGCTCGGGGTCCGGGTGTGTGGGATCGCCGGGAATCGCACGTTGCTCGGAGAGCCACGCGCCCAGGTCGATCAGGCGGCAGCGCTCGCTGCAGAAGGGCCGGAAGGGGGCGTTCGCCCAATCGATCTCGCGCCGGCACGTTGGGCATTTGACGCGCGGCGCGCTCATCAGGTGCAGCAGCTCAGGACGAACGGCACGTCCGCATCGGTTTGGGTCGAGCGCGTGGCCAGGCCCTTCCAGGCGAGGAAGCGTACGTTGCACCGATAATGGCTGCCGCTGATCTCCGGGAACAGGCCGGCGGCGGCCGGCAGCGAGATCCGCAGCAGCTGCAGCGGGTTGTCGCGATCGAAAGTGATGTTGAACGTACCGGCCTGAGCCACCTCCTTACGGGCGCGGCCGTTCTGGCGTGTGAGCCAGAGCAGCTCCGCGACGGCATCGCACAGTGGCCGCAGCAGTCCCAGCCACTCGTTGAACGTGCGAGTGCGGGTCTCGTCGGGCTGCGTGAGCCAGAAGTAGTAATCCGGCAGGTCGAATTCGCACGTCCCGCCCGGGATGGCGCTGCGGTGTTTGATGGCGCTCAGGAATTCCGAGTCGCGCAGCGGCTGCAGGAACGTGAGCCCGGCGTTTTGCAGATCGGTCCGCAGGCGCACCAGATTGGCCATGATGGTTTTCAGGCGGCTCGTGTCGACGCCGGGCTTGGCCTGGAACTCCGTCAGCAGGGTGAGCTGGCGCTCCAGCTCCTTCAGCACGTCCGAGCGCACGTCGCCGCGGGTGCTGATGGCCAGGATGTCGATGAGGCTGCCCATGGCGGCGCGGCTGCCCCACTGGCTGCCCATCTCGTTGTGATACAGCGCCTGGTTGTAGAGAAAGTCGAGGCGCAGGAAGGTGCGCATCCGCTCGTTCAGCGGCTGCTCGAAAACCAGGTTCCCATCAGGGGGTGGTGCTTCCGGCGATGCCGGCTTCTGCGCGTCGGATTCGGTCATCGCGGTATTGTGCTTGACGCGCGCGCCACCCGTAAACGGGACGCGCGTCGAAGCAGCCCATCGAGAAGCCGCTCAAGGCTGAGCTTGGCGAGCCAGCTCCAGATAACGAGCGTGCAGAGCGCTCACTTGCTCGCGCACCGCATTCAAGTCGCCATCGTTGGTGATGACGTCGTGTGCCGCCTTCAGCCGTGCGGCGCGCGAGGCCTGTGCGTTCAGAATTGCGCGGGCCTGTTCCAGTGAGGAGCCGTCCCGGGCCTGCAGCCGCTCGACCTGGAGCTCTTCAGGACAGTCGACGACGAGCACACGATCGAGTTGCGACCCGAGGCTCTTTTCCACGAGCAAGGGTAGAACGAGGATCTGGTATGGACCGCCGGCGATCGCAGAGCGCGCTTCCACGGCGGCGCCGATCGCTGGATGGGTGAGGGCTTCGAGGTCGGCGCGGGCCTTCGGGTCGGAGAACACGATGTTGCGCAG
>DASZVD010000397.1:0-2197 GCA_035547375.1 Steroidobacteraceae bacterium | reverse complement strand
CTCTGCGGCGCTGAGAGTCGTAGAGGCCCGTAAGACGCAGTTACAGCGTCAGGGAGTGTGCAATGCCCGACTTTTGGATTCCCAAGTCGATCGCTGGTGTTGTCCAGACAGGGCCGGACGGCGTGTTCTCGAGCTGGCAATGCGGCGGCTCGGATTCTCGGCTCGGACGCGAGGAAGGATCCTCAAGCTCGCGCGCACCATTGCAGATTTGGATGGCGAGGCAGACGTGGGCGTCGCCCACGTGAGTCAGGCGGTACTGTTCCGCTGCTTCGATCGAACGCTGGGTGGGACGTCCGGTGACATATCCTCTGGCCAGGGTGGCTGGCCAGAGGAGGCAGAGGCTACTTCGACATCTGGACCATGTGGTCCACGGCCTGCTTGACGAGCGCGTCGGGCGCGTCAGTGCGTCCGCCCTTCGCCGGCATCACACCCGCGCTGCCCTGAAAGCCGCTCAAGGCGTGCTGGTAGAGAGTATTCATGCCTTTTGCGATACGGGGTGCCCACGCGGCCTTGTCCCCGGCCTTGGGCGCTCCGGCGATGCCGGCACCATGGCAGGCGCTACAGGTCTGCTGGAAGAGCTCCTCGCCCGTCTTCGGCAGCGCGGCGGCCGCTCCGGCGGCCTGGGCCGTGCCGGCATCCGGCTTGATCGCAAGGGCCGCATTGTCTTGTCCGGAGACGGCTTCCTGCGTGAACGGCGCCAGGCGCTGCTCTACGTTTTTCACGTAGGCGGCATCTTCCAGGACCTCTTTGTCCTGGGTCTGGCTCGCGACAATGCGTGCCAGGGCGAACAGGGCGATCGCAACGGCCACCAGAAGGCCGATCACCATGCTGAATACGTTGAAGAAGTGCGTATCCTGTTTGCTCACGATGTCTTCCGCGTCAGGGGATCCGGGTACGTAAATCGCCGCGCAGTATAGCGGTTTTGGCCCGTGCCGTTGGAACTACCGCGCATCCGGCTGGGCTTCCGGGGCCGCCCGCGCGAAAGCGGGCAGGGATTCCAGATGAGCGCAGATGCCGCGGAGTGTTGGGTATGGCGCCAGATCGCAATTGAAACGGCGGGCGTTGTACACCTGCGGGACGATGCAGACGTCCGCGAGGGTGACGGTGGTGCCGAACATATTCCGGCCGTCGCCGCTGGCTCTTTTGGCTTCTTCTTCGAGGCTGCCCAGCCCTTCTGCGATCCAGTGCCGGTACCACGTGTTCACGGCGTCTTCATCCCGCGCCAACGGGCCTCGCAGGTAGTTCAGGACCCGGAGGTTATTGAGCGGGTGCACGTCGCAGGCGACCTCCAGCGCCATCGCCCGCACGCGCGCCCGATCCGCCGGGGCCGCCGGCAAAAGAGGAGGTTCGGGGTGAGTCTCGTCGAGATACTCAATGATGGCGAGGGATTGGCCAATGGTGGTTCCTTCGTCCGTGAGCGCGGGGATCAGCCCCTGCGGGTTGACAGCGAGAAACTCCGGCGTGCGATGGCTGGCTGCGGGCGGTCGCAAGTCGATGAATACCGGTTCGTAGGGGATGCCTTTCACATTGAGCGCGATTCGCGCCCGAAAGGCTGCCGAGCTGCGGAAATAGGTGTAGAGCTTCATACGCGTGCCACGATGGTGTTGCGCAGGCCGTCGAGACCATCGATTCCCCCTTCGACCTTGTCACCGGGCTTGAGCACCCCGACGCCTGCGGGCGTGCCGGTGAAAATGAGGTCACCCGGTGCGAGCTCGAACAAAGTCGACAGCTCCGCGATGATTTCGGGCACGGACCAGATCATCTCGGCGACGTCCGACTGCTGTCGCAGTTGGCCATTGACGCTGAGCCAGATTCTTCCTTTCGAAATATGTCCGTGTGAGGCGGGCCGGATGGCGCCCAGCGGTGCGGAGCAGTCGAAGCCTTTGCTGGTGTCCCAGGGCTGTCCCTTGTTCTTTGCGGCCGCTTGCAGGTCGCGGCGCGTGAGATCGTTGCCGACGGCGTAGCCGAAGACGTGCTCGAGCGCACGGTCCTTGCGGATGTCGCGACCTCCCCGGCCGATTGCTATGACGAGCTCGATTTCGTGGTGGAAGTTCGAGGTGCGCGGCGGATACGGAATGGCGGCGTCGCCCGTCATGACGGCGTCCGCGGGCTTGCTGAAGAACACCGGTGGCTCACGCTCGGCGTCGCCACCCATTTCGCGGACGTGATCGGCATAGTTGCGCCCGACGCAGTAGAT
>DASZVD010000396.1:0-4618 GCA_035547375.1 Steroidobacteraceae bacterium | reverse complement strand
AGGCGCGCTACATCCTCGACGCCTCGGGCCGCGATACGTTTCTGGGAAGCCGGCTGAATACGAAACGGCGCGACCCCAAGCACAACAGCTCTGCCATGTACGCACACTTCAAGGGTGTGCGACGCGATCCGGACTGCAAGCGGGCCGGCAATATTTCCATTTTCTGGTTCGAGCACGGCTGGATCTGGTTCATTCCGCTCGCCGACGGCGCCACCAGTGTGGGCACGGTCGTCTGGCCCTATTACATGAAGAGCCGGAAGAAGCCGCTGCGTCAATTCTTCCTCGACACCGTCGCGATGTGCGGCCCGCTGCAGGAGCGGCTGGTCGGGGCGGAGCTCATCTGCGATGTCGAAGCCACCGGCAACTACTCCTATGCCTGCGACCACGCGTACGGCGACGGCTTCATGCTCATCGGTGACGCGTTCACCTTCGTTGACCCGATGTTCTCTTCAGGAGTGATGCTGGCCATGACCACGGCGGTCAGCGCGGCCGAAGCGGTCGATGCCTGTCTGCGCGATCCCGCCAACGCCGCGGCGGCGCTGAAGCGTTTCGACCGCGTCTCGCGACACGGCTCGAAGGAATACTCCTGGTTCATTCACCGGGTCACGAACCCGACGATGCGGGACCTCTTCATGGGCCCCCGTAACACTCTGCGCATGAAAGAAGCTCTCCTCGGGCTGCTGGCGGGCGACATCTACGGCAACACTCCGATCTGGGCGTCGCTACGCGCTTTCAAGGTGGTCTACTACATCGTCTCGCTGCTGAATCTGCGGCGCTCGCTCGCCGCCCTGCGCCGCCGGCGTATCAACATCCAACCCGTCGAGCCCGATCGGATGGCCGCGGGCTGATGCGCTCCAGAACGGGACTGCACCTCGACTACCTCTCTCACGCCGAATTCGAAGCGGCGCGCGGGGCAGCTCGCTGCGCGGGCGTCATCGGTGTGGCGACCTTCGACGGATCGCGCCCCGGCCCACAGGACTCGACGATCCCGGTTGCGGAAGTCCATACCCCCATGCTGGGGGATGCGGCCTCGTTGTACGAGGTCTGGCGAACGCAGCAGCCCGTCGAGTCCGGCTCGCACGGTCAGGTGCGTTATGCACGCACGGCCAACATGCTGTTCGGTTGCATCGCTGTTGCAGAGAGCGCTGCCATAATCAACGACCGCACTCCCCTTTACACCGCCACCGAGAGGGCGTACCGCGAGATTCTCGCCTGCCTGGGCGCGTTGGGATTCCCCCATCTCATCCGGGTGTGGAACTACGTCCCGGAAATCAATCGCGATACGCACGGCACGGAGCGCTACCGGCAATTCAACAGCGCGCGACAGGCTGCGCTGCTCGCTGACGGCCGCCCCGTAACCGGCAACGTGTCCGCTGCCTGTGCGCTGGGTGCCGCTGCCGGCAGCCCTCTGGTGGTGTACTTTCTGGCGAGCCACGGCGCCCCGACGTGCATCGAGAATCCGCGACAGGTCAGCGCCTACCATTATCCGCCGCGGTACGGAACGCACAGTCCGACATTCTCCCGCGCCGCGGTCCTGCACGAGCCGGACGGGATGACCTTGTTCATCTCGGGAACCGCAAGCATCGTAGGACACCAGACCCTCCACGCCGGTGATCCCGCCGCGCAGACTCGCGAGACGCTCACGAACATCGAGGCGTTGCTCGAGGAGACCAATCGGGTGACCGGCAGTGACGCGTTCACACTGGATTCGCTGGCCTGCAAAGTTTACGTCCGTGACCCGGCGGATCTGCCCGCGATCCAAGGCGAGTTGCGCACGGCCCTGGGACCTGCGGCGCGCACGGTTTATCTGCAGGCAGACATCTGTCGACGCGATCTTTCCGTGGAGATCGAAGCAGCCGCCATGGCGCCCCCCGCCTGAATCTCGAGCACCGGCGGCCGGGCGGCTACGAGTCTGTAAAGGAGCTGCGCTTATACTGCGCAGGCATCGTGATTGCGTCGAACGGGCCGGGGGACCCCACCAAAGACATGCAACGGCTGCTCAAATCGCTCATCGATCACCTCGCCACCTACCTGATTCTGGTGTGGCTGGGGCTGATCTGTCTGAGCTGGTCAGTGCTCGCCCTGATCGCATACCCCCTGCTGCCGCGACGCTGGGGTACCGCGCTCGGCCGCTTGGGCATCATGGCCGGCTTTCGCGTCTTTGCGTGGACGTTGGCCTTCTCGGGCGCCTATCGGCTGGACCTCGAAGCGCTCGATGCGCTGCGCGGGGGACCGCCGGTGCTGCTCGTTCCGAACCATCCCAGCCTGATCGATGCGCTGCTCATCCTGACGCGCCATCCGAACCTGGTGTGCGTCATGAAAAGGGAGCTGCTGCACAACATCTTCCTGGGCGCGGGCTCGCGCCTGGCGCGTTATATCCCGAGCGGTCAGCCGCGCCAGATGATCAAGGAATGCGTTGTCGAGCTGAGGCAGGGCAGCGTCGTGCTGCTCTTTCCGGAAGGAACGCGGACGACGCGGGTGCCGATCAATGCGCTCACCAGCAGCGTGGGCGTCATCGCGAAATACGCCCAGGTTCCGGTGCAAACGCTCATCATCGAGACCGACTCCCCCTACCTCAGCAAAGGTTGGCCGCTGTTCCGCGTGCCCAGCCTGCCCATCACCTACCGGGTGCGTCTGGGGCGGCGTTTCGAGCCTCCCCACCACGTCACCGCCTTCATGGAAGCGCTGGATCGTGAGTTCCGCACGGAGCTGGTCAATGCGCCACAGGGCGTCTGGCTGGGCGAGACGAGCACTCCGAGTGACCGCCATCTGATCCCGACCGCATCTGATTCCGACTGAATGAGCGCCGCGCCGTCCAGGACCCACCTCGTCCTGATTCCCAGCTACAACCCGGGTCCCAAAGTGTTCGAGACCGTGCGCGCCGCCCGGGAGCAGTGGTATCCCGTATGGGTCGTCGTGGATGGCAGCACCGACGGAACGGGCGAAGCGCTGCGGGACCTGGCGAGCCGCGACCCGGGACTGCGGGTGATCTTCCGGCCCCGGAACGGGGGCAAGGGAGCGGCCGTGCTGGAGGGACTCGTGCAGGCGGAGGTGGAAGGCTTTACCCATGTGCTCACCATGGATTCCGACGGACAACATCCCGCGGACCGCATCCCGGCCTTCATGGCTGCCTCGCAGGCACAGCCGCGCGCCATGGTGCTGGGCGAACCGGTGTTCGACGCCAGCGCCCCCGGCATCCGCATCAAGGGAAGGAAAATTTCCAATTGGTGGGCGAATCTCGAGACCCTGTGGTCCGGGATCCACGACTCGCTGTTCGGATTCCGGGTCTACCCGATCGCGCCCCTGTTGCGGGTGATGCGCTCGAGCCTGTGGATGCGGCGTTTCGACTTCGACGTCGAGGCCGTCGTCCGCCTGAGCTGGGCGGGGTTGCCGGCCATCAACCTGCCGGCCCCGGTGCGGTACTTCACCCCTGCGGAAGGGGGCGTCTCGCATTTCAATTACTTACGCGACAACGTGTTGCTGAGCTCGATGCACTCCCGCCTGCTCCTTGGCTTCGTGCTCCGGCTGCCCTGGCTGACGGCCCGGCGTCTACGGCGACGCTGACGCCACCCCGGTTGCCCCTGTCGCCCCTGTCGCCGGGCGGCAGCATGGTTGCGCACCCGGCCGGCTCTGTATAATACCCCCGGGCTCGCTTTCTGCTGAAAGAACGAGCCGCTAGACGTATCCCAACGATCCGCCGAGCCCAGCATCTGTATGCCCGAAAACGCGTCGCCCGTTCGACAGCCGGCGCCGCCGGCAAACAGTACCGCCCTGGAGCGGGAGGTCGCGGATCTCATCGTCCAGGCTTTGAATCTCGATGTCCCCGCGGACGGGATCGCCCCGGACGCCCCGCTCTACGGCGAAGGCCTGGGTCTCGATTCCATCGACATCCTGGAAATTGCGCTGGTCGTCTCAAAACAATACGGAATCCAGCTGCGCGCGGACAGCGAAGAGAATGAACACATCTTCCGCTCCCTACGACACCTCGTCGAATACATCGCCGCGCACAGGACGAAGTAGCCGCCTGCCGCTGATTTCCCATGCGGACCTCGATTCAGTCGTTGCCTACCGCGCGGGACAGCCTATCCGGGTCCGACACTTTCTCGGCGACGTCGCCCGCATAGCGGCTGCGCTCCCGGCGGGCGGCCATGTCCTGAACGTCTGTGCGGACCGCTACCGGTTCACCGTGGGTCTGGCTGCCAGCCTTACCCAGGGAAAGGTCAGCCTGCTGCCGTCGACGCACACACCGGAGGTCATCCGGCAACTCTCCGAGTTCGCACCGGATGTCTTCTGCCTGACCGACGACCCGAAGTGCGACATCAACCTGCCGCGGACGCTCTATCCGGACGCTCCGGTATCGACGGCGCGCCCGGGCCCCACTCCGATCCCGACCATCGACGGCGATCAACTGGCTGCGTACGTCTTCACGTCCGGATCCACCGGCACTCCATTGCCCTACAAGAAGACGTGGGGCCGTTTGTTACGCTGCGTCCGCGACGGTGCCAGCCGCCTCGGCCTGCTCGATGGCCGCTCCCACGCCATCATCGGCACTGTGCCGCCCCAACACATGTACGGATTCGAGTCGAGTGTGTTGCTGGGCCTGCAGACGGGGGGCGCG
>DASZVD010000395.1:0-2466 GCA_035547375.1 Steroidobacteraceae bacterium | reverse complement strand
TCCACACGCCGGCGCTGCGTAGCATGGGGGTGCCACGCGACAGCGGTGGCTCTGTCGATGTCCCGCTTGAGATGGCTTACTGTATAGATACAGTAGAAGCTGGCCGGAGGGCCGCAGCTGCCCTCGCTTCTGCAGAAAAGGCGCCGCGAAAGGGTCTTGAAGATCGGACGGGGCGCCTCATATGGCGTCGTTGAGGACGACCCGCCTGATTCGTCGCGTTGTCGGGGGTCGCGTCAAAGTCACTTTCCAACCTGGAGGATCTGGCCATGGCCATCACGCGATATGAGCCCTGGGGTGTTGTCTCCCAGCTGCAAAACGAAATCAATCGGGTCTTCGGCAGCCTGAATGACGGTGATAGCAACAGCGCAACGGCCGAATGGAGCCCGGCAGTGGATGTGCGTGAATACAGTGACCGCTTTCAGCTGCTGTTGGACGTGCCCGGGGTCGATCCCAAGGACGTCGAGATCACCCTGGACAACGGCGTTTTGAGTGTTTCCGGCAGTCGCCAGGAGGAGAAGGTCGTGGACCCCAACGCTTCTCAGCAGCCTCAACAGCAGCGGCTCGAGCGGCGGCTGGGGCGCTTCCATCGGCGCTTCATTCTCCCGGACACCGTGGACTCCGAGAACGTCAACGCCTCGGGCCGCAACGGCGTGTTGGAAATCGTCATTCCAAAGCAGCCGAAGGCGCAGCCGCGCCGGATCGAGGTCAGGTGAGCGCACCGGCACGGCCGGCGCGTAATACCCCGGTGAGCCGGGGGCTGCCCATTCGGATAGCGTGAGCCGGCGAGCCTCCTCGTCCGGCTGATGGGTGGCCCCCGGACACCGTCAAAGCTGCTCGTGGCAGGGGCGGAAAACCGCCGGCTCTCAGTTCCCCGGCGCTCCGCGCCAGGCCCACTCGAACTCCTGTCGCAGGTCCGCTTCGCGCCCGAGATAGCGCGATGAAAAATGAAACGGGATCGCCGCTCTCACCGCGGCCGCACGTGCGATCTCGCCGGCGGCATGCGCAGTCAGGTGAGCCTTGCGCGCGGCGTGCTCGCGGTCCTCGTCGAGGAAGACCGCCTCGATGAACAGCAGGTCAGCGCCGCTCAGGAAGCTCGCGAGAGCGTCCCGGTTGCGCGGGTGGTCAGCGATATCCGTTACGTAGCAGACCTTCTGTCCAGGCACGAGCTCGAGAACCGTCGCCTTCAACTGCCCCAGCGCGATCAACTCGTCGCGCGGGCCCTCCCGCGTCCGCCAGTGGACGCTGATGAGAGTATCGTCCGGCGCTCCGGCGCGGACCTGTTCCTTGAGCCGGGTGAGCCAGGGGCCCGTTGGCAGCCCCAACTCGTCGAGTCGGTTCTTCCAGACGTTGATATGGGTGCCTTCCTCGAAGGCGAATGCCAGCGAGGGCAAGCCATGATGATCGAGCGCTACGGTTCGCACCCGGAATGAAGGGGTGTCCAACAGCACTCCGCCCTGAGCCTGCCGCTCCGGCAGCGCCTCGCGGTGGAAGCCCGTCCGGCTGCGAAATTGCGCGCGCCGCAGCTGGCCGTTGTCGCCAAGCTCGTGCCCTGTGATGACGAAATCCGTCTCGTAGTGCTGCACGAGGTTCCAGGTATAAGCCGCGAGCTTGTGTTCCAGCTGCGCGATGAATTTTTCCGGCCCGTACAGACGGACTCCCGTATCACGCCCGAGACGGACCCGCAGCAGGTGATCGAAGCCCGCGAAATGATCCATGTGGGTATGGGAGACGAAGATGTCGCTCACCCGCAGGAGCTTGCGGGTAGGTAAAGTCGAGACATCGCCGATATCGAACAGGATCGCGCGTCGCTCGTACTTGAGGTCGATGAGCACGCCCGGGTCGCCGAAGACCCGGTTGACGAGCGTCGCATCAAAAATGGGCCGCATGGAGCAAGCATACTCCACGTTCTGAATTGGACGGTCGCCCGATTGTCCGGTGTGCTCGCGCCTCACACGCCGTCGGGCGCTTCGCACGACATTGCGGTCCGTCCGGCGCGAGCGGTCTCATCCTTGCGCACCGACGCAAACCCCGCCGCCCTCGTCGGCGGCGGCCGCATTCTGACGAAACAACCCGAACAGCTCGCGCCCCATGCCGAAGTTGTTTTGCTCGAGACGGGGGTGCTCGATCGTGCGGCGCGAAAAGTCTTCCTCAGTGACGTTGACGGTCAGCGTGCCGGCGTAACTGTCGAGTCGCACGATATCGCCATCCCGAACCCGTGCCAGCGGGCCGCCGCTCAGGCACTCGGGTGTGACATGGATCGCCGCCGGAACCGTTCCGGAGGCGCCCGACATCCGCCCATCCGTCACCAGCGCGACCTTGAATCCCTTGCTTTGCAGGGAGGCCAACATCGGTGTCAGCTTGTGGAGCTCCGGCATGCCGTTGGCCTTCGGGCCCTGGTAACGGACCACGACCACGACGTCGCGCTCCAACTCACCCGCCTTGAACGCCCGCCCCACGTCGTCCTGG
>DASZVD010000394.1:0-15693 GCA_035547375.1 Steroidobacteraceae bacterium | reverse complement strand
TTCCTGGGCGGCCGGCGGCGGGACGTGCTTCAGCACGGCCTCGAACAGGGCCGACATGTCGGGACGGCGCTCGGTGTGGTCCGTACTCGCCCAGCCCTGCAGCGCCGACGCGTAAATGACGGGAAAGTCGAGCTGCTCATCGCTCGCGCCCAGCTTGTCGAACAGCTCGAACGTCTGGTCGATGACCCAGCCCGGACGCGCGCCCGGACGATCGATCTTGTTCACGACGACAATGGCCTTCAGACCCAGAGCCAGCGCTTTGCGCGTTACGAAGCGTGTCTGCGGCATCGGGCCTTCGACGGCATCGACGAGCAGAAGCACGCCGTCCACCATGGACAGCACGCGCTCGACCTCCCCGCCGAAGTCGGCGTGGCCAGGGGTGTCGACGATGTTGATGCGGGTTCCGCCGTAATCGATGGCGCAGTTCTTCGCCAGAATGGTGATGCCGCGCTCGCGCTCGATGTCGTTCGAGTCCATGATGCGCTCGCCCAGCTTTTCGTGGGCGGCGAAGGTGCCGGACTGCTTCAGCAGGCAGTCGACGAGGGTGGTCTTGCCATGGTCGACGTGCGCAATGATGGCGATGTTGCGGATCGGGCGGTTCATACGTAACTCAAGTCCGTGGGCGCTGAATGGCCCTGGGGGCGTGCAAAAGGATGCGGAGGGTAGCAGATCCGAGGCTGGCCTGCCTGACTTTGCGGTGCGGTGCAAGTCGCTGATTTGGTTTGAGAAACTGCTCAGCTTGGTGCCCCGATCGGGGGCAAGGCGCGCGCCCGGGGAGCGTACCTCGGCGGCGTGTCGCCCGTGTGTCGGCGCCGGAGCCCCGGGCGTCGGCACCGCAGCCTCCGGGTGTCGGCACCCCAGCCTCCGGTTCGGCCCTAAGCCCCAGCCCGCGGCAGGCCTATTCGCAGCGCGGCCGTCGCCACCCGTATCTCAATGAAAAAAGCCACGAATGCCCCGGTGAGCAGCAGCATCGCCCCGACGAACAGCAACGCTATGGTCAAGGCGAGCCCGGCGGCGAAAAAAGCGTTCGCAAACAGGGTCACGACCACGAGCGCCACCATGACGGCCGAAACCACGCATAAGGATATCGCGGCGTTCAGGTAGCGGGCGCGGCGGGCCAGGATTTCCAGATCGTAGAGCAGGTGCTGCGGGTTTCCCGAATGCTCTTCGAGCTTCGCTTCGATCATCCGCGCGCGGTCGACCGCCCGGGCCAGGCGATTCGTCAACACGCCGAGTGTTGCGGCAACACCCGACAGCAGGAAGACCGGTGCCACCGATGTTTGAATCAAGTGGCCGATGTCCATACTTTCGAGCAAATCACGGCTCCGGTTGGCGCGTCACGCCGCTATGATGCCACCTCCATGCGTGCCATTTCGAGACATCCGCGGGACTTGCTGGATAGCTGCCATGCGCGCTCGGTCGAGCTGCTCAAGCGCAACCTGTCGCCCGGCGGGATCCTGGCGGCGACCGCGGGCGAGCGCGCCGCCCGGCGCGGCTACACGGCCATCTTCGGACGCGATGCGGCCGTGTGCGCTCTCGGCATGGCGTTGTCGGGCGATGCGCTGCTCAAAAAAGAGGCGGCAACCGGGTTGCACACGCTGGCCGCGCATCAGGCGCCGAACGGCCAGATTCCCAAGTTCGTCGACCTCGAGCGCAACGAGCCGGATTTCTGGTATCTCGGCTGCATCGACGCAACGCTGTGGTGGCTCATTGCGCTGGCCTTCCTGGACCGCGGCGGTGGGAGCCTCCGCCGGCGCTACGCACGGCGCACAGCGCTCGCGGTGCAATGGCTGCTCGCGCAGGAGCACCAGCGTTTCTTCCTGTTGCAGCAGAACGAGGCGAGCGACTGGGCGGACATCATGCCGCGCTCGGGGTTCGTGCTCTATACCAACGCGCTGTGGTACTTCGTGAAAAGGTTGTATCGCCTCGAGCACGCGCCGCAGACGCGCAAGAACTTCAACGGGCTGTTTCACCCCTTTTCCGCTGGCCTCGCCGAGTATCGGCGTGCGCGATTGTTGAACGATTACGTGCTGCGTACGGCGCGTGAGCGCGACTTGTACCTGAGCTTCGTCAACTTCTCGTTCTTTGGGGAGGAGGGCGATGTCTTCGGCAACGTGCTCGCCGTGTTGCTCGGCCTCGCCGATGCGCGTGCGAGCCGCCGTACCCTCGATGCCCTGGCGCGGTCGCGGGCGGCCGATCCTTACCCGGTCCGGGCCGTCATTCGGCCGATCAAGCGGGCGAGCACGCTCTGGCGTCCCTACATGGCGCGGCACCGGCAGAACCTGGCCTGGCAATACCACAATGGCGGCATCTGGCCGATGGTCGGGGGTTTCTGGGTCGCCGCCCTTGCGGCGCAGGGACGCAGGCAACAGGCGCACGAGGAGTTGGTGAAGCTGGCGCGTGCCTGTGCGGTCAAGAACTGGGCGTTCACCGAGTGGCTGCACGGCAAGACGCTGGCGCCGCGGGGCATGCCGGGGCAGTCCTGGAACGCGGCGGCGTATCTGTTGGCGGAGCACGCGGTGAGGGTTGGGCCGGAGCCGTTCTTCGCGGCAGTTTGACCCCCTTCGGAGCGCTATTGTACGATCGTCCAATAACGGGGTGCCCCCGCGGCACCGCGTCCCCCGGCTCATGCTCGAGAAGGCCCCTATGAATGCTGCAACCCGCTTTGGCAAATTGAGCCCCACGGCGCCGGCCGAGGATCTGGGCGCGGACGAGGACTACAGCCTCCCGGCCTGGATCTATCACGATCCGGAGTTTTTCGAGCGCGAGAAAACCGCCATTTTCCGCAAAAGCTGGCAGGTCGCCTGCCATGTGAGCGACATTGCGCGCCCGGGTGATTTCCACTCGCTCGATTTCCTGGGCGAGTCCATCGTCGTGCTGCGCGGCGACAACGGCGAAGTCAGAGCGTTCCACAACGTGTGCCGCCACCGGGCGGCGCGCTTGCTCGATGGGCCGAAAGGACACTGCGGCCGGCGCATCACCTGCCCGTACCACGCTTGGACGTACGCGCTCGACGGCCGCCTCGTCGGTGTTCCCGATCGTCAGGCGTTCCCCGGCCTCGACGCGGTGAAGCACGGTCTCGTGCCTTTGGAGGTCGAGGTGTTCCTCGGCTTTGTCTTCGTCCGCCTGGAGCCAGGCTTGCCCAGCGTGCGGGAGATGGCGGCGCCGTACGCGGAGGAGCTGGCACTGTATCGGATGGAGGAGTTGGTGCCGCAGGGGCGGGTCACATTGCGGCCGCGCCTCGTGAACTGGAAGAACGTCGGCGACAACTACTCGGATGGGTTGCACATCACCGTGGCCCATCCGGGTCTCACTCGCCTGTTCGGGCGCAGCTACGGCGTCGAGGCGCAGTTGTGGATCGATAAGATGTGGGGCTCGCTGCGCACGGAGCCCTCGACGAACTGGTCGGAGCGCCTCTATCAGAGTGTGTTGCCGCGGGTGGCCCATCTGCCCGAAACACACCAGCAGAAGTGGGTGTATTTCAAGCTCTGGCCGAATATTGCCTTCGACATCTACCCGGACCAGATCGACTTCATGCAATGGCTGCCGGTCTCACCGACGGAAACGTTGATCCGCGAGATTGCGTACGTCCATCCGGACTTGCGGCGGGAGATGCGCGCGGCGCGCTATCTCAACTGGCGCATCAATCGGCGCGTCAGCGTGGAGGACAAGGCGTTGATCGAGCGCGTGCAGACCGGGATGGCCTCGAGCAGTTATACCGTCGGGCCCTTGGGTGAGGGCGAGGTCTCGCTGCGAAGCTTCGGCAGGCGCGTGCGCGGCTTGATTCCTGAAAGCCGCCTGTTGCGGGCGCCGGCACGAGGTTGGAACCGTGAATAGCTCGGAAGGGGCACGCGGTGGGACCGATGCACTGATCATCGGAGGCGGTCACAACGGCCTGGTCTGCGCGGCCTATCTGGCCGGTGCGGGCTTGAAGGTCACGGTGCTGGAGCAGCGCTCCGTGGTGGGTGGCGCGGCGGTGACCGAAGAGTTTCACCCCGGCTTCCGCAACTCCGTGGCTGCTTACACGGTGTCGCTGCTGAATCCGAAGGTCATTCGCGACCTCGAGCTGCCGAAGTTCGGGCTGCGGGTGGTGGAGCGCAAGGTCTCCAACTTCCTGCCCACCGACGACGGCCGTTATCTGATTGTCGGCGAGGGTCGGACCGCCGGCGAGGTCGCGAAGTTCTCGAGTCGCGATGCGGCCCGTCTCGGCGAGTACGGCGAACGGCTCGATGCCGTGGCGGATGTGTTGCGCGATCTGGTGCTCGAGACGCCGCCGAACGCGATCGAGGGAAGCTGGCGCGCGGCGTTGCCCGAGCTGCTGCGCGCGGCTCACGTGGGCGGCCGCCTCCGCAAGCTCGACATGAGTATGCGGCGCGAGCTGCTCACTTTGTTCGCCACCTCCGCCGGGGATTACCTGGACGGCTGGTTCGAAAGCGACCCCATCAAGGCGGCCTATGGTTTCGACGGCATCGTCGGGAATTACGCCAGCCCCTATACGCCGGGATCCGCTTATGTGCTCCTGCACCATGTGTTCGGTGAGGTCAACGGCAGGAAGGGCGCCTGGGGGCACGCCATCGGCGGCATGGGCGCCATTACCCAGGCGATGGCTAAATCGGCGCAGGCGCGCGGCGCGGTCATTCGCGTTGATACGCCGGTTCGCGAAGTGATCGTCGAGGAAGGGCGCGCGGTTGGCGTCATTACCGAGAGTGGCGAGACCCTGCGCGCGGCTGCCGTGATTTCCAACCTGAACCCCAAGCTCCTCTATCAGAAGCTCGTGCCTGCCGCGGCGCTCCCCGACGACTTCCGCGACCGCATCGGCCGGTGGCGCTGCGGCTCGGGCACGTTCCGAATGAATGTCGCGCTGAGTGAGCTGCCGGATTTCACCTGCCTGCCCGGGAAGGCGCCTGCCGAGCATCACACGGCCGGCATCATCATCGCGCCGACGCTTTCCTACATGGAGCAAGCCTATTTCGACGCCCGCCGCGGCGGTTGGTCGCGCAAGCCGATCGTCGAGGTGGTGATCCCATCGACATTGGATGATTCCCTGGCCCCGCCGGGGCAGCACGTCGCGAGCCTCTTCTGCCAGCACGTCGCGCCGCAGCTGCCGAACGGCGAGTCCTGGGACGCGCACCGTGAGACGGTGGCTGACTTGATGATCGACACGGTGAATGCGTATGCGCCGAACTTCAAGGCCGCCGTGCTCGGTCGCCAGATCAAGAGCCCGTTGGACCTGGAACGCACCTTCGGCTTGATAGGCGGCGACATCTTCCACGGCGCGCTGACACTCGATCAGATGTTCTCGGCACGCCCGATGCTGGGTTACGGCAACTACCGGGGCCCGTTGCGGGGCTTGTATATGTGCGGTGCCGGGACGCACCCGGGTGGTGGCGTCACCGGTGCCCCGGGGCACAATGCCGCGCGCGAGATTCTGAGCGACTTCCGTCGCCGGCGCTTGCGTCGAGTCGCCTGAATCCGGCTCTTTGAATAAGTGATAATCATCCCCATCTGACCATGATGGTTGGACGGGAGAGGGCATGCACGGGCGTCCGCGGGTCGTCGTGGTGGGGTGCGGTTTCGGGGGCCTGTTCGCCGCCCGGGCGCTGAAGCGTGCGCCGGCGGACGTGCTGGTGATCGATCACAACAATTATCACCTGTTCCAGCCGCTCCTCTACCAGGTCGCGGCTGCTGCGCTCGCTCCAGCGGACATTGCACAACCCATTCGCACGATTCTCCGCTATCAGGCCAATGCTGCCGTCATGCTGGGCGAGGTCGATCGGGCGGACCTCGACGAGCAGTACGTGCACGCCGGCGACAGCAGCGTTCCATATGACTATCTGATTCTCGCCCCGGGTGCGGTCGACAACTATTTCGGGCATTCCGAGTGGCACGGCTTCGCGCCCGGCATGAAGGAGGTCGAGGACGCCACGCTCATCCGGTCGCGGATGCTGCGTTCGTTCGAGACCGCCGAAATCGAATCCCAGCCTGACGAGCGGGCGGCGCACCTGGCCTTTGTCATCGTCGGCGGCGGTCCAACCGGGGTGGAGCTCGCCGGGGCCATCAAGGAGCTGGCTGTCGATGTCATCGCGAGTGATTTCCGAGTCGCGGATACGCGGCGAGCGCGTGTAGTTCTGATCGAGGCCGGCCCGCGCCTGCTGCCGGCCATGCACCCTGATTCATCCGAGCGGGCGCTCGAGCAGCTGCACGGATTGGGAGTGGAGGTCCTGCTCGGCAAACCCGTCACGGCGATCTTCGCGGACGGCGTCGAGGTCGGTGGTGAGCGCATACACAGCTACAACGTGATATGGGCGGCCGGTGTAAAAGCGGCGCCGCTGGTCGGAACGTTGGGTGCGGAAGCAGGTCCCGGAGGCCGGGTGAAGGTGCGGCCGGACTGCTCGGGCCCGGGGCACCCGATTGTCTTTGTGATCGGCGACGCGGCCTATCTCATCGACTCCGCCTCGGGCAAACAGGTCCCGGGCGTCTCTCAGGGGGCCCTGCAGATGGGGCGCTATGTGGCGCAGGTGATCGACGCCGAGCTGCGGGGAGCGGGTGAGACGGCGCAAAAGCTGCGCGCGGCGGGTTTCCACTACAAGGACCTGGGCTCCATGGCCACCGTCGGGAAGTCGCGCGCGGTGGTCGAGATCGGGCGGCTCCACTTTGGCGGGCTGCTGGCCTGGTTTGCGTGGATGGCGCTGCACGTCACGGTGTTGATCGGCTTCCGCAACCGCCTGGCCGTGTTGTTCTCCTGGGTGTACAGCTATATCTTTTTTCGCCGCGGCTCGCGCCTGATCACGGGGCTCGCGCCGACCGGCGTGAAGCAGCCCATCGCGCCGGCGACATCGACCTTGCAATCCCCACCCTCTCCATGACACCCAAGGCCCTGCCCTCATCGCGGCGGTCGCGCGCGGCGCCCCCCAATGGCGACTCGATTACGCTGCAAGGCTTTTTCGGCGTCTTCCGCTACAGCCGGCGCGCCATCGAGCTGGTCTGGAGCACGAACCGCGGCTTGACCGTCACACTGGCGCTTCTGACGCTGGTCGCGGGTGTGCTGCCTGCCTCGGTGGCGTATGTCGGCTCGCTCATTGTCGATGCCGTGGTCGCTGCCATGCGTGTGGCACATCAAGGGAGCCCAACGCGGGTCGTTGAGCTGGTGATGCTCGAGGGCGGGCTCATCGCTGCGATCGCCGCGGCTCAACGAGGCTTGTCGCTGTGTCAGTCCCTGCTTCGCGCGCAGCTGGGACAACGCGTGAACGTCATGATTCTCGAAAAGGCCCTGACCCTGGACCTGCGGCACTTCGAGGATTCGGAGTTCTACGACAAGCTGACACGGGCCCGCCGGGAGGCCTCGACCCGGCCGCTCAGTCTGGTCACCCGGACCTTCGGGCTCGTGCAGAACGGGATCTCACTGGTCAGCTACGGCGTCCTGCTCAGTCATTTCTCACCCTGGGCGGTCGTCGTGCTGCTGGCGGCGGGGCTGCCCGCTTTCCTGGCCGAGACGAAGTTCTCCGGCGATGCGTTCCGGCTGTTTCGCTGGCGCTCGCCCGAGACGCGCATGCAGATTTATCTGGAGACGGTTCTCGCCCGTGAGGATCACGCCAAGGAGGTGAAGCTGTACGGGTTGGGTCCGCGCCTGTTGGAGAGGTACCGGGACATCTTCCGGCGGCTCTACAAGGAGGATCGCGCGCTCACCCTCCGGCGGGACGCCTGGGGCTTTGCGTTGGGCCTGATCGGCACGGTCGCGTTGTATTGCGCTTATGCCTGGATTGCGCTGAGCACGGTGCGGCGCGCCATCACGCTCGGGCAAATGACGATGTACGTCTCCTTGTTCCGACAGGGGCAGGCGGCCGTGTCGGCGATGCTGTCCGCGGTGGGCGGCATGTATGAGGACAACCTTTACCTCTCGACGCTGTATGAATATCTGGAGACCCAGGTACCCGAGCCTTCGGGAAGCGCGCTGCGGGGACCCGAGCCCGAGGACGGAGTGCGTTTCGAGGATGTCAGCTTCACCTATCCGGGGGCCGAGCAGCCGGCGCTCGAGCACATCACGCTGCACCTGAAGCCGGGTGGGAGTCTCGCGCTCGTCGGTGAGAACGGGTCGGGGAAGACGACGCTCATCAAGTTGCTGACGCGGCTCTATCAGCCCACGTCGGGGCGGATATTGCTCGATGGCCGCCCCCTGCCCGAGTGGGATGAGCAGGCCCTACGCGAGCGCATCGGGGTCATTTTCCAGGATTTCACCCGCTACCAGATGCTGGTGGGCGAGAATGTCGGGGCCGGCGACGAGCGCTATTTCGAGGATGAGGTGCGCTGGCGCGATGCGGCGCAGAAGGGCATGGCGAGCGAGTTCATCGAGACGCTGCCCGCCAAATACCGCACGCAGCTCGGGAAGTGGTTCAAGGACGGCCGCGAGCTGTCGGGCGGTCAGTGGCAGAAAATCGCGCTCGCGCGCGCCTTCATGCGCACACGCGCGGATATCCTCGTGCTCGATGAGCCCACGGCGGCGATGGATGCGCAGGCCGAGGCCGATATTTTCGAGCACTTCCGGCAGCTCGCGCGGGAGCGCATCACGATTCTCATTTCGCACCGCTTCTCGACGGTGCGCATGGCGGACCAGATCGCCGTGCTCGACCGGGGCCGGATCGTCGAGTGCGGCAGTCACGAGGAGCTCATGGCGCTCAACGGGCGCTACGCGCACCTTTTTTCGCTACAAGCGCGCGGCTACCGATAGCAGCGACCGGTAGCGGCTGCCGATGCCCACAGTCAACCCGTCATGGCCCTGGGTCATGGCCCGGGTGGTCGCCTACGTGCCGGCTCCATTCTTTGCCGCCTCGGCTTCCTTGCGCATGTCCTGTCTCATGCGTTGGTAGTCCACCGGACGGATCTCCTGTATGGGACAGCGCCAGTGGCCGACCTTCACGAAATCGAAGCGCGCGGAGACCGTGCTCGCAGTCGACGTCAGGCCGACGCGATGGGCGAACTGCAGGTCATTGCAAGGCGGCGCCACCTTGATCAGGTAGGCTTGAAAAGGGGTCGTCCAGACGACGAGCTGGTTCGTCCCGACGGGTTGCCAGCTGTCGAAGCGCCCGAGCCAGGTGAACTGATCGACAGGCGGGCCCGCATAGGATTCATAGCGCGCGCGCTCGGCTTCCTGGCGCTCTTTCAGGGGAATGCCCGAACAGGCCGTGATCAGCGCCACGGCCGGCAGCAACCACGCGCCGTGCAGTCTCAGTGGGGTCCTCATGCGGCTCTCCTTCGGTCGGACACCTATTGAAACGCAGCGGACGGGTCCTGAGTTGACTCGGAGAACGAGCGGTCTCGAGCCCGATACAGCAGGGCCACCGGAAAATGGGCCAGAGCCTCAGCTGCAGCAATCGTCGCGCGACCCTCCGCGGCGGGCCGCACTTCGCCGCCATCGAGGAGGCTCCGCAGCGGTCCGTGACTGGAGCCGGTCTCGAAGCCTGTCTCGAAGTTGCGAGGGAGCTCGATCGCCGTGTCTCCCCAGACGTCCGTGCCCAAGGGGGCCTGGTCGCGCTCACCCAGGAGTCGCAGGTAGAGGCGGGGGGCGATGACTATGATCGAGGCGTCCCGGCAGCGGCGTGCGAAGGCACACAGATTCGATGCGTGCTCGCCACTGACTTGCAAGGGCAGGTATTCACCGCATCGGAACAGCTCCTCGTGTTGGCGACGAAACTGCAGCACCTTCCAGGTCAGATACAGCTTGGCGCGTCCGTCGCTCGAGGTAGCGACGAGATCCCGGACCCTGGCGGGCGGGAGCTCGCGCAGCTGCGCCAACAGGCGGCGCCGCCTGTCGTAGTCCACCGGCCGGCGGTTGTCGGGGTCGACGAGCGAGAAGTCCCAGCTCTCGTTGCCCTGGTAGATGTCCGGAACGCCGGGCGCCGTCAATTTGCACAAGGTCTGTGACAGGCCGTTCAGCAGTCCAATGCGCGCGAGCCGCCTCTGGAAGCTCACGAAATCACTCAGGAACAGGTTCCCCTCGCGCCTCTCGAGAATGGCGCGGACGAATTGCGTCACCGCTTCCTCGTACTCGAGATTGACGTTGGCCCAGCTCGTCCGCAGCTTCGCTTCCCGGGCGGCTTTGATCATGTACGCCTCGATCCGCTCGCGGTAGGTCGCAAGTCCCGTGGCGTCCAGCTCTTCGAGCGGCCAGCTTCCCAGCAACGTTTGATAGAGCAGCCATTCATCATTCAGCGCAGGCGCCGTCCGGCCGTCGACCTCGCGCTTGCGCGACCGATTCATCCGGCTCCAGCGCTCGACGTTCTTGCGCCAGGCCATGGTCATTTCCGACAGCACGTTGATTCGGGCGCGGACATCCTCGGAGCGCTTCGTATCGTGGGTGGACGTCCCGAGCATTTCGTGCGGCCAGTGCTTCGCCCGGTATTGTGAGTCGGCGTGGAACGCCCGGACGCTCGTTCCGTAAGCGTCGGGCTCGCCACCTACTTCGTTGAGCGAGGTGAGCCTGTTGAATCGATAGAGCGCCGTGTCCTCGACGCCCTTCGCCGTGATCGGCGCGGTGATCTGCTGGAACTTCATGACGAAACCGAGCATCTGCGCGCGCAGGCGCTCGGTCGGCGCGGGCAGCTCGAGGAGCAGGGCGGAACGGACGAAGTCCAGTACCGGGGCCTCGTCCGCCGCGCGCCGGCGTTTGGCGGAGGCCACCGCCCATTCGATGTAACGCCGATCGTTGTCACCGACCGCTCCGGCGATGTAAGTCCGGTAGACCGGAAAACAGGCAATGACCTCCGCCAGGGCGAGGCGCAGGCTGTTGAAGGTGAAATCGCGCGAGCGCCGGTCCCGTTGGGCGATGCGGGCGAGCCGGTTGGTGACTACGTTGAGCTCTGCCGCCAGCGAGCGGCGCAGCACGAGGTGCTGGCACTGGTAGGCGACTTCGGGCCATTCCAGGTTTTCGCCGATGAAGCCGCGATACACACGATCTATCCGGGCACGCGTGGCGGCGTCGACCAGCATCCGGTTGAGCACGTTTGCGAAGTGATAGCCGGTTTCGCCGTGCACCGGCCACTGCGGCGGCAGGTGCTCGAAAGACGCCGTGATCTTTTCCACCACGAGGTAGATGGGCCGCGCCGCCGCGTTACCGGTGATTTCGCCCACCCGGCGCTGCAAGCGGTGAAAGTATCCGGCCGGATCGTACAGACCGTCCGGGTGGTCGATCCGCAGGCCGTCGATCTTGCCCTGCCCGATCAGCTCCAGCAGCAGCCTGTGCGTCTCTTCGAACACTGGCTCGTGCTCCACGCGCAGGGCGGCGAGTGAGTTCACGTCGAAGAAGCGGCGATAGTTGATGTCGTCGGATGCCACCCGCCAGTGAGCCAGCCGGTAGGCCTGCGCTTCCAACAGCTCGTGCAGCGCGTCGAAGCTGGCCGGCGCGGCAGGGTCGCCCGCATAACTGTGGAGTGCGGCGTCGATTGCTTTGGCGACGCTGTCATCGCGAGCGCACAGTTGTGCGAGCGCGTGCTTGTGGACCTCCTTTTGCCGGTGGCGTTCCCTGATCTGGTCCTCGGCCGGCTCGTTCCGGTCCGTCAGCTCGTTGAAGCCGCGCCGCAGTGCCTCTAACTCAGCATTGGACGTGTGTGCCAGTACGCGATCGAGCACGCGCGGGTACGTACGTGGGTCCAGAGGAAAACGGTGCTCGTGATAGAACACAGAGAACGAGCCATGGTCGGGCTCGAAGCGCAATTCGATCTCCCCGCGCTCGAGCACCGTGCCGTAGGTGTCACCCAGCACCGGTACGAGAATCTTATCGGCCAGCGCCGCGTTCGCCGGCGTCCAGTCGATGTCGAAGAACTCCGCATAAAGCGAGGATTTTCCGTTTTCGAGAACGTCCATCCACCAGGCGTTCTCGCCGCCCATGACGCCGACATGGTTGGGTACGATGTCGAGCACGTGTCCCATGCCATGGGTGCGCAGCTCGGCGACGAAGCTCTCGAAGTCGTTGCGGTCGCCGATTTCCGGGTTGAAGGTGTTGTGGTCGACTACGTCGTAGCCATGAGCGCTGCCCGCGCGGGCGCGGAAGTAGGGCGAGCAGTAGACATGACTGATCCCGAGCTCCGCGAGGTATGGGACGATTGCGGTGGCGTCCTTGAATGTGAAGTCCTTGTTGAGCTGGATACGATAAGTGGCGCGCGGAATGACCGCTTCGCGCGCGCCTGCCGTGTTGTTTTCAGGCTCCGTCAACACCACGCTCCAGGAGCCAGGTGACGCTCCACGGCGCGAGCTCGTTCCGGGTCATCGCCGCGCGGATGCTGGGATGTGTCGCGAAGATCATGCGTCCGGCGACTCGTCCCACGACTGGTACGGGATGATCCGTCAGGTTCGCAAGCAGGTGCAGCATCGCTCCATCACTCACTTCCCAGTCAACGGCAAAAGCGCCTGAGGGCTCCAGCTTGGTGCAGGTGCCGCTCCGGATCCTGGGGATGAGCGGCACGATATCGCGCCGCCGGATCGCCAGCAGGCGCTGGAACTGGTCGAGAACGTCGGCAGGGTGCCGCCGCCGCACCACGCTCCAGTCCAGATGCGCGGACTGAAATGTCTCCGCTGCGGTCGGATCGGGAATCGCACGCCCGGCCGCGCCGCCGAATTTCGCGAAGCGGGCGAATTCTCGCTTGCGGCCCTCGCGGACCTTGGCGGCCAGCGCGGGCTCGAAGTCGCAGAAGTAGGGAAAGGGCTGCGGAGCCTCCCACTCTTCGCCCATGAACAGCAGGGGTGGCGCGGGCGCCAGCAGCACGATCGCGTGGGCCGCACGCAGGGCTTGCGCGGAGCGGGCGATGGTGTGGAGGCGCTCGCCGAGTGCCCGATTGCCGATCTGATCGTGGTTTTGCAGGAAGCTCATGAAGGCGGTGGGCGGCAGGTGTGCGCTCGGCTCGCCGCGCACCGCGTCCAGGTGAGGGGAATATTGTCCCTGGTAAGCGAATCCCTCCGCCAGGCAGCGACACAACATGGCATTTGGATTGTCCACGTAGTCTTCGTAGTACCCGTCGGTCTCTCCGGTCAGGATCGTGTGCAGGCAATGGTGGAGGTCATCGTTCCACTGCGCGTCGAAGGTGTCCTTGGCGCCTGGTTCCCCCAGGAAGTGCGCTTGATTGGCACCGTTTTCGAGCACGAGATAGCGTGGTCTCTCGCGACCGGGGCCGGCACGCGCCGCTGCGGCGATCTCCGTGAGGATGTGGGTGTTGCTGTCGTCGCGGATGGCGTGCACAGCGTCGAAACGCAGGCCGTCAAGGTTGTATTCCTCGAGCCAGTACAGGGCGTTGTGGGTGTAGAAGTCCCGTACCGTGCGCGCGCCTTGCGAGTCGAAGTTGATCGCTGAGCCCCACGGCGTGTGATGCTTGTTCGTGAAGAACTGCGGTGCGTACACATGGAGATAGTTACCCTCAGGCCCGAAGTGGTTGTAGACGACGTCGAGCATCACGGCGAGGCCGCGCTTGTGCGCGGCCGCGACGAGCGCTTTCAGATCTTCGGGCCGGCCATATGCCGACTCCGGCGCGAAGGGCAGCACTCCGTCATAACCCCAACCCCGTTTCCCGGGAAAATCGGCGATGGGCATGAGCTCGATGACCGTGACACCGAGCTCCACGAGATGGTCGAGCTTGTTCTGTACGCCCGCGAACGTGCCCTCGGGCGAGAAACACCCAACGTGCAACTCGTAGATGACGGCCTCGTGCCAGGGCCGTCCGCGCCATTCGGCGTCGTCCCACACGAATGCCATCGGGTCGATGACCTGGCTCGGGCCGTGGATGTCGCCCGGGTTGCTCCGGGAGGCGGGATCGGGCACCTCCAGCTTCCCATCGATGCGATATCGATAGAGGGTCCCCGCGTGGGCGTCACGGGTCACCAGCTCGAACCAACCCTCGGGCCGGGCGCTCATTTCGAGCGAGCGTGGCGTTGCCGAGCTGTCGTGGAGCAGCAGCTCGACAGCGCGCGCCGCGGGCGCCCACAGACGGAAGCGCACCGCTCCCGTCTCGGTCAGCTCCGCGCCGAATGCCATGCTGTGGCGGCGCCGTGTGCTCATTTGTAGGCGGTCTCCCGCAGCAGGGCGAGGGAGCGGCCCTGCAGGGGATACTGGCTGCCCGGCTCGACCCGCTGCTGGGCAAAGGATCCGGTGACGGCCGCGGTATCGAGCACGGTCCACCAGGCCTTCCCGGACAGGAACTGCGGCAGCTGGAACGGGATCATTTCGTGGTGCGCATTGAACAGCAGCAGGAAGTTGTTGTCCTTCACCGGCTGACCGCGACGGTCGCGGCGCTCTATGGCAGCGCCCGCAAGATACACGCCCAGGCAGCGGGCGAAGTGCTGGTTCCACTGTGTTTCGGTCATTTCCGTGCCTTCGGGGGTGAGCCAGAGGATCTCCTTGCGGCCGTCGGCGGTCACGGCGTCGGCCTGCAGGAAGCGGCGCCGGCTGAAGACCGGGTGCCTGCGCCGCAAGGCAATCATCTGGGCGGTGAATTCCAGGAACCGCTCCCGTGCCGCATCGAGCCGCCAGTCGAGCCAGAAAGGCTCCTTGTCCTGGCAGTAGGCATTGTTGTTGCCGCCCTGGGTATGGGTCAGCTCATCCCCGCCCAGGATCATCGGCACGCCCTGCGACAGGAGCAGGGTGGCCAGCAGATTGCGGCGCTGCTGCGCGCGCAGCGCATCGATCTGCGGATCGTCGGTGGGACCTTCGACTCCGCAGTTCCAGGAGCGGTTGTCGTTGTGACCGTCTCGGTTGTCCTCCCCGTTCGCCTCGTTGTGCTTCTCGTTGTAGCTGACGAGATCCTCGAGCGTGAAACCGTCGTGGGCCGTGATGAAGTTGATGCTGGCGTGCGGCTTGCGGCCGCTCGCCTCGTACAGGTCGGAGGACCCGGTGAAGCGCCGGGCGAAGTCGCCGATCAGCCCACCGTCGCCTTTCCAATACGCGCGCATGGTGTCGCGATACTTGTCGTTCCATTCGTTCCAGCCCGGCGGGAAGTTGCCGACCTGATAGCCCCCGCTGCCGATGTCCCACGGCTCGGCAATGAGCTTCACCTGAGACAACACCGGGTCCTGGCCGATGGTGTCGAAGAAGGAGCCCAGGCGGTCCACGTCGAACAGCTCGCGGGCCAGCGCGGAGGCCAGGTCGAAGCGGAAGCCGTCGACGTGCATTTCCAACACCCAGTAGCGCAGGCTGTCCATGATGAGCTGCAGGACGCGCGGGTGCTGGAGATTGAGCGTGTTGCCGGTTCCGGTGAAGTCCATGTAGTAGCGGGGATCCTCCGGCAGGAGGCGGTAGTAGGATGCGTTGTCGATGCCGCGGAACGACAGGGTGGGGCCCATCTGGTTCCCTTCGGCCGTGTGGTTGTAAACGACATCGAGGATGACCTCGATGCCCGCGGAGTGCAGCGTCTTCACCATGGTCTTGAATTCGCTGACGCGTCCCATGGACGAGTAGCGCAGGTCGGGAGCGAAGAAGCCGATGGTGTTGTAGCCCCAATAGTTGCGCAGCCCCTTCTCGAGGAGAGTGCGGTCGTCCACGAAGGTGTGTACCGGCATCAGCTCGACCGTCGTGATGCCGAGCCGCTTGAAATGCTCGATGACGGGGGCGGTCGCGAGCCCGGCGTAGGTGCCGCGTAGCTGCGGGGGAACCTCCGGATGCCGCATGGTCAGTCCGCGTACGTGCGCTTCGTAGATCACCGTGTCGTGCCAGGGCAC
>DASZVD010000393.1:0-7575 GCA_035547375.1 Steroidobacteraceae bacterium | reverse complement strand
TCACTGCGGCCGTCGTGCTGGTCATTGCGCGCCGGCTGGACTGGGCGAGCCTGCGCATCGTGGTGCTGGGGAACGCCAGTGTGGACACGATCGCGATCGCCCTGATCCTGTATGCGAGCGGCGGGGTTTCGAGCGGGCTGGGGATTCTGCTCGTGCTGCCCGTGGCCGCCCCGGCAGTCCTGTCGGAGCATCGCGACGCGATTCTGATCGCTTCGATGGCGGCGCTCGGCGTCCTGGCCCAGCAGGTCTTCGTCACGCTCGCCGACAACACTCCCACGGCCGACTACACCGCCGCCGGTGTGCTCGGCGTAGTGCTCTTCGGCATCGCGCTCTCCCTCTGGCCGGTCGCCAACCGCCTGCGCGAGAGCGAAGCCCTGGTCCGCCGGCAGGAGCTCGACCTCGCCAACCTCGCACAGCTCTCGCAGTACATCGTGCAACACCTGCGTGAGAGCATCCTGGTCATCGACTCCCACGAGCGGATTCGATTGATCAACGAGTCGGCCGCACAGATCCTCGGCGACGATAAGGCGTACCCGGACGCGCTGCTCGGGGAAGCCTCGCCACAGCTGCTGTATCTCCTCGAAACCTGGCGGCAGAATGCGGACAATACCGGCGTATATCCGGTCGGCGAACCGACGTTCGTCGCCGCGGACGGCGGACGCGTGATCCGCGCCCATTTCGCCCCTTTGGGAGGCAACAACCCGGCGCCTGTCATCGTATTCCTGGAGGACACCAGCCTGCTGGCCGAGAAAGTCCAACAGTCGAAGCTCGCCGCGCTGGGACGGCTGAGCGCCAGCATCGCCCACGAGATCCGCAATCCCGTGGGCGCCATGAGCCATGCCGGCCAACTGCTGGCCGAGTCTCCCAACATTGCCGGCGAGGATCGGCGCCTCACGCAGATCATCCGCGCGAACGCCGACCGCGTCAGCGCCATCATTGAAAATGTGCTGCGTTTGTCGAAGCGGGAGGAAGCGCGTGCCGAGCGGCTGCCGCTGCAGGCGTGGTGCGAGGAATTTCAGGAGGAGTTCTGTGAGACCATGCAATGGCCGCGTGAGCGCCTGCGCTCGAGCGGCACGGCCGCGGACCTGGAAGTGCGTGCCGACCCGAGCCAATTGCGCCAGATCGTGTGGAATCTTTGTGAGAACGCGCTCAAACACGGCACCCAACAAAGCTCCGCCCAGGTGGTCGAGATACGATATGGCCGCATGAGCCCGACCGCCCGGCCGTTCCTGGAGATCGCCGACCGCGGCCCCGGCGTGGCGCCGGAAAACGTGGAACGGATCTTCGAGCCGTTCTTCAGCGGCGGGCGCGGCACCGGGCTGGGCCTGTTCCTGGCCCGGGAGCTCGCGCAGAGTAACGGCGCGACGCTGCTGTACGAAGCGCGGCCGGGCGGCGGCAGTATCTTCCGGCTGGTGTTCGCCGACCCGCGGCGATGGGAGTCCTGAGATTCATGAATGCGACGGTCGACAGCACAAGCGCCGCGGCGGACCGGCCCACCGTGCTCATCGTGGACGACGAGCCCGATCTGCTCGAGCTCGTCAGCCTGACGCTGAGCCGCATGAACCTGCAGCCGCGCACCGCTGCCGACCTCAACACCGCGCGCCGCCTGCTGAAGTCGGAGAGATTCGACCTGTGCCTCACCGACATGCGCCTGCCGGACGGGGACGGCCTCGATCTCGTCGCCTGGATCCAGCAAAACCGCACAGACCTCCCGGTCGCGGTCATCACCGCCCACGGTAACGTCGAGTCCGCGGTCCGTGCCCTGAAGCTGGGTGCCTTCGATTTCGTCTCGAAGCCGCTCGATCTGGGCGTGCTCCGCAAATTGGTCGGCAGTGCCATCAAACTGGGCATGCGTGCCGGCGAGCGCACGGCACAAACCTTCCGCGGCCCGCGGCTGCTCGGCCATTCCGACGCCATGCAGCAGCTGCGGGAAATGATCGCCCGGGTAGCGCGCAGCCAGGCGCCGGTGCACATCTACGGCGAATCCGGCACCGGCAAGGAGCTCGTCGCCCGGCTGATCCACGAGACCGGCGCCCGCAGCGAGGGCCCGTTCGTCGCGGTGAACTGCGGCGCCATCCCGACCGAACTCATGGAAAGCGAGCTGTTCGGCCACAAGCGCGGCAGCTTCACGGGCGCGGTGAGCGACAAGAAGGGCCTGGTGCAGAGCGCCGAGGGCGGCACGTTGTTTCTCGACGAAGTCGCGGACCTGCCCCTGCATATGCAGGTGAAGCTGCTGCGCGTGGTGCAGGAGAAGACCGTCCGGCCCATCGGCGAATCGCGCGAAGAGACCATCGACGTGCGCATCCTGTCCGCCACGCACAAGAATCTCAGCGACCTGGTCGGTCAGGGCCTGTTTCGTGAGGACCTGTTCTACCGGATCAATGTCATCGAGCTGCGTGTGCCGGCCTTGCGCGAGCGCATCGCCGACATCCCCGAAATCGCCGAAGCCACCCTGCAACGGCTCGGGCGCCGTGCGCAGCTGGATCCGCCCCGGCTCGCGCCGGACGCGATCGGCTTACTGCAGACCTACCCCTTTCCGGGAAATGTCCGCGAGCTCGAGAACGTACTGGAGCGGGCACTCACCCTGTGCACCGACGGAACGATCACGGCGGAGCACATCAAGCTACGCAGCGCAGCACGACCGGCGAGCGCGGAGTCGGCGGCACCGGCCATCGACCCTGAAAGCGGCGGGGCGTTGGGGGACAAGCTGGAAGACATGGAGCGCGAGGCCATCGTCAAGGCGCTCGAGAAGACCCGGTACAACAAGACGGCGGCGGCGAAGCTGCTCGGCATGAGCTTCCGCGCTCTGCGCTACCGCGTGAAGAAGCTGGGAATCGAGTAGCGCCCGCCGCAAGCGCACATGCTGGGACACTCGCAGCAACTACTCCGCTTCTGCGCCGTCAGCCTCGGCTGCTTCGCCTTGGGGTTGGGCATCCTGACGGGCCTGCACGAGCTGGCGGGCGTTCACTATCTCGTCGCCTACATCAGCTCGTTCATTGTCACGAGCGCGGTCGGTTATCGTCTGAATGGGCGATACACCTTTCTAGCCGACGCAGGGAACGGGTCCGGGCTGTTCCGCTACCTGACAGTGAACGTCGCCCTGCTCATCGCCAACGGGGCGGCCTTGCGTTTCCTGGTCGAGCATGCCCACATCTGGTACCTCAGCGCGACGCTGCTGTTGGCGGCTCTCAACACTCCGGTGAGCTTCTTCGCCCACCGAATCGTGTCATACCGGTTGGGTCTCCCAGGATTCGGTAAGGACGCCTCTCGAGCGCTGTCATGATGACCGCTTGGCGTCGCTGGACGCTGACGGCAGTGCGGATTGATCGTAGAAATGGGGATTCTTAAACGCCCAGGGCAACCTCGTACGGATCACGGTCCGCAGCCAGTTGTCGCCGCGCAGAAAGAAATTGCGCACGGGCTGCTCGGGGCGGCCGAAGAACTCGGTAACATGGTAGTAGTGTTCCCCGCCTGGCGGGAGCCGCGAGAAGTAGTAGTTGGAGACGCAGCAGCGATCAGCGCCCGCTGCGTTGCGCGATACGGAATGCCAGGAGCGCCGGTGCGTGCCCATCACGACCAGCCGATTGAATCGGCTGACCAGCGTGGTGGGCGCCCCGCGCAAGCCCTGCGGCCACAGCTCGAGATTGCCACCGCGGTTCTCGGGCCACTGCGGCGAAACGTAGAATAAAAGGTTCAAGACCCGATACCGGGTCCGCGATTTGTCGTGTGAGTTGTCTATATGGGGATTGAGGTAGTGGCGGGGAGCCATCAGCGAGATCCCGCCCGCATATAAATGGCTGTCCGGCTCGAGTGCCTGGAGTCCGGTGACAGCCTCGATGCGGCTCACCACGTCAGGCATCTGAAAAGCGTAGATGCTCTCCTCCAGCAGCCGGTCGTACTTGTCCATCTGCGCAGCGACGTATTTCACCTCGCGCAGGCTCTTCTTAAGCACCATCGCTTCAGGCGCGGGGAAAGCGGAGCGAATCGCCGCAGTCCATTCCGGCGGCAACAAGTCATCCAGGACGAAATGATTGGCGGGCACGGTGGCGTGCCACTGGCGGGAAACCGCCTGGAGTTCCGCGTCGAGGCGGCGAACGATCTCATTCGCCAGCACCTGTCTATCCAGCTTCATCGACCCATCGTACACGACGCCCCGGCGAAACAGGTGTGGGAGACATCTCAAGCCCCACAGGCGCATCGGCAGCCGGGGCGGGTTGCGCGTCTTCCCTGTGACATCGCTCACGCTCCTGCGGTGAGCGGCGCGGTAGCGTTGCATTTGAACTAATCTGGATAGCGCTCAAGTGACCCCCCGCCCAGCTCAGGTAGCACGCTTTTGCGCCATCGGCCTCGTATCGTTCGCTGTCAGCACCTTGGTGCTGGCCACCCTTTGCGAGGTATTCCACGTCTACTACCTGACCGCCTTCATCGCGACCTTCCTCATCAGCAACCTCACGGGCTATCTGCTGAACGGGCGCTACACCTTCGCCGGCCACGAACGCTTCAACAGCCGCACACTGTCTTGCTATCTGGTGATCAACGCGATCTTGCTGGGAATCAATTCTGTGCTGCTGCGGACGCTGGTAGAGAGCTTGGGGGTGTGGTACATCGCCGCTACGGTCATTCTTGCAGCGGTCAACGTACCGATCACCTTCGCGGCCCATCGGCTGGTGACCTACCGGGATGCCCGCTCCGACCAGGCACAGGGGGCGAGCGGCGCATGATTGCGCGAGACTCAGGGCGAGGAGCGGTCAGGAAGGGACTGCCAGTATACCTTGGTCATGCTCAAGCGGCGGCACATACCTCGCGGCAGCACGCTAAATGCTCTGCCCAGCCGGTAGCCCACGTACTTCGCGGCGTTTCGTATGACCACCTCCGGCAGAAGCCAAGGCGCGCTGCGCCGCATATAGGCCAGCTCGGACAGAACGAAACGGACTCCCTCACCCTCAGGATGGCCAAACCATTGGAGCAGCTCGGGAATTTGGGCGTGCATGACGCCAAAATCAAAATAGCGCTGCATTTCCGCCGTGACCGAATAATCGTGCGAGTGGCGCACGAGCGCATCAGCGCAATATTTGACGCACCAGCCGCTCGTCAGCAACCGCATAGCCACGTAAGCGTCCTCGCCGAGAATGAGATGATCGGGAAACCCGCCGCAACTCGCCAGGGCTGTGATGCGGTATGCAGCGTAGGAATTGGAGAAGAAAGCGGCCTTGATTCCCATGTGACGCGCATCGGCGAGCGATCGCGTTTGGCTGGTTGGCCGATAGTTGAAAAGAGCTGCGTGGGCTTCGAACGGGAGGGCATCGTTATGCGGCAACTGCCGCCCGTACGCAGCGCCCACCCGCTCGTCGCGGAAAGCCTCCAGAAGGGTCTCGATCGAATCGTCGCTATCGAGAACTGCATCCTGTGTCAGGAGCACGGCAAATGCTTTCCCGCGGCAGAATTCCTCCACCGCCCATTGCCGGGTGCGCCCGTGGTTGAATGTGCCGGGATCGATACGCTGGAGCTCGAAGCCGTGAGCGGCGGCAACGCGCTCGCTTCCGTCGGTCGAGGTCGAATCGACAACGACTATCATGGACGGATCGGGGACCGCCAGGCGCAGTGCGGTCGCAGCCTCGATCCAGCGCGGTCCGCCATTGCGAACAGGAACGATGACGCGAGTTTGATCCCAGACACCGTTGTCCACGTGGACTGCTCTCATGTTGCAGCGGTTACACCGAATATAGCGTAGTGGAGATCGGCATGGGGATCGGACGCCGGGTACGGCGAATGTTTGGCAAGCACGAGCGAACGGTATCCGACGCTTGGCGTAGCGCATTCGTCGACCTCGAGGAATTCACTTCCGAGGTCAAGGCGCGCGTGAAGTCGGCCGACAGCATACTGGAAATTGGCTGCGGCGACGGGGCGGTTATGGAGCGTCTTGCAGCCGCATTTCCTCATGCACGCCTCACGGGAATCGACATCTGCGCGTCACCGGGGCGCTTGTTTCGGGGCGACTCGCATCGAGTCCGGTTTCTGCAGGCTTCCGCCGCCGAGTTGCTTGCCAGAGAGCCGAGCTCATACGGTCTGGTGATGATTGCGGACGTAATCCATCACGTGCCGCCGCGCGACCGGATTCCGCTGTTGCAAAGCGCGTTGGGCCTGGCCGCCCGTGGAGGAACGATTGTATTCAAAGAATGGCTGCGGGAGCCTTCCGTCATATGCCTGGCGAACTTCCTGATCGAGCGCATCATTACCGGTGATCGCGTGCACTATCTGCGTGAGTCTGAATTGCACTCCCTCGCCAGCGAAGTGTTTGGCCCGCACTCCATTCGCGCACAGTTCCGCATAGCTCCATGGAGTTGCAATCTGGCGCTCGTGATCGCCCCCTCCGCGGGCACCCCGTCCACAACGAGTCGAGCATGAGCAACGTCGAAGTCGCCAGCAAGGTACTCGCCAGCTGCGCCACTCTCCCGCAGGAGGTGCCGTGCAAGCCCGTGGTATCGGCCGTCATTCCCTGTCTCAACGAGGAATTGACGCTCGGCCTGTGTATCGAGAAGGCGTTCCGCAGTTTCGCCGAGCTGGGCGTCGAGGGAGAAGTGGTCGTCGCGGACAACGGCTCGACCGACCGCTCCGTCGAGATCGCCACCCAGCTCGGGGCGCGAGTCGTGCACGAGCGGCGCAAAGGCTATGGCGCGGCACTTTTCCGCGGTATCGAGGAATCGCGCGGCGAGGTCATCGTCATGGCCGATGCCGACGATTCCTACGACTGGGCCGCGATCGCCCCGCTCGTCCGCAAGGTCCACGAAGGCTACGACCTCGTCATGGGCAACCGCTTCAAGGGCGGCATTCGCGCGGGCGCGATGCCGAACCTGCACCGCTATCTTGGCAACCCGGTTCTCTCGCTCATCGCCCGGATCGCCTTCAGGTCGGACATCGGCGACTTCCACTGCGGCATGCGGGCGTTCACACGCGCCGCCTTCGAGCGCATGCAGCTTCGTACGACGGGGATGGAATTCGCCACCGAGATGGTGGCCAACGCGGCGCATCAAGGACTGCGCATCACCGAGGTTCCGGTGGTGTTGTATCCGGACAAGCGGGACCGCCCGCCGCACCTGCGGTCGTTCCGCGATGGCTGGCGCCATTTGCGCTTCATCCTGACCTACGCCCCGGACCATCTGTATTTGATCCCGGGGATCGCGATGCTGCTTCCGGGACTGGTCCTGGAAGGACTGCTGGCGCGCGGACCTCTGACCATCCACGGTACGTACCTCGGCATCCACTTCCTCGCGCTGGGCGCTCTGCTGAGTCTCGTCGGCTTCAACGTCATCAACCTGGGTGTGCTCGCCAAGACGCTGATGACTCAACGTTACAAAGGCCTGCACAGCCGTACGGTGGAGTTGATGAAACGGCGCTTCTCACTCGAGGCCGGCCTGCTCTCCGGCGCCTGCCTCGCGGCCGCGGGGACCGCCGTCGATGTTGCTATTACGACGAAATGGATTACACAGCCCGGCGCCCCCATGGACGCCACGGTGCACTTCGCCTTCGTCGCGACGACCACCGTCGTATTGGGAATAAATCTCGTGTTCAGCTCCT
>DASZVD010000392.1:0-3100 GCA_035547375.1 Steroidobacteraceae bacterium | reverse complement strand
TCGCCGACCGCGTGCTCGAGGCGCTGCGCAAGCTCGACCATTCGCTCGAGGGCTACCCGATCAGCCGGCTCGGCCACTCGCTGCAGACGGCTTCGCGCGCGCTCGCCGACGGCGCGGACGAAGAGTTGCTGGTCGCCGCATTGATTCACGATATCGGTGACGATTTGGCGCCTTACAACCACGCGGAGATCGCCGCCGCGATCATCCGGCCCTATGTGCGTCCGGAGGTGACATGGATCGTGGAGCAGCACGGGCTGGTGCAGTCGTATTACTACGCGCACCACCTGGGCGGTGACCGGAACGCGCGGGACCGGATCAAGGGACACGAGTGGTACGCGGCGTGCGAGAGGTTCTGCTCGCGGTGGGACCAGGTGTCGTTCGATCCTGACTATCCGACGAAGCCGCTCGAAGTGTTCGTGCCCGCCGTTCGCAGGGTGTTCGGGCGCAAGGCGCACGATCCCCGGTACGTGAAAGGGAAGTAAAGCTCCTATCGCTCCGCGGCGCGCATTTCCAATTCCCTTTGCCGTTCGGCGCGCCGCATCAGGACGCCCGCGGCGATGACGCACGTGCCCACCCCGCAGATGATGATGCTCGCGAGCGCGTTGATGTCCGGGCTCACTCCCAGCTTGACCTTCGAGTAGATCAACATGGGCAGGGTGCTCGCCCCCGGCCCGGATACGAAGCTCGAGATCACCAGGTCATCCAACGACAGAGTGAAATTCAGTAGCCAGCTCGACAGCAGCGCGGGCGCGATGATGGGCAGGGTGATTTCGATGAAGGCGCGCGCGGGCCCGGAGCCGAGATCCATCGCGGCTTCTTCCAGCGAGCGATCCGCGCTCTGCAGACGCGATTGCACGGTGATGGTCGCGTAGGCCGTGCAGAACACCACGTGCGAGATGACGATGGTGGTGAATCCCCGATGCGGCCAGGAGAACATCTGCAACATCGACACGAACAACAGGAGTTGCGTGATGCCGGTGATGATCTCCGGCATGACGAGTGGCGCGTTCACCATTCCCGTCAGCAGCAGGCGTCCCCGGAACTTGGTGAAACGCACCAGCGCCACGGCCGCGAGGGTACCTAGCACCACGGCGACGGTGGAGGCGGTCACGGCGACTTCGAACGACAGCAGGGCGGCATCCAGCAACTGCTGGTTGTGGAGGAGCTCCGTGTACCACTGTGTGGAGAAGCCGCCCCAGATGTTCACCAGCGGCGAGGCATTGAACGAGTAGGCGATGAGGGTGACGATCGGGACGTACAGTATCGCGATCCCGAGGCAGAGGCTGGTCACCAGCAGGGGCGGGTAGCGCCGTTCCATTCTAAGGCTCCTGCTGCTTCACGTTGTAGTACTGGTAGACGGCGATCGGGCCTGCGAGCAACACCAGGAAGGCGATCGCCACGGCCGAGGCCACCGGCCAGTCGTGGTTGCCGAAGAACTCGTCCCACAGCACGCGACCGATCATGAGGTTGTCGGGCCCGCCGAGGAGCGAGGGGATCACGAACTCGCCCACGGCGGGAATGAAAACCAACATCGAGCCCGCGATCACGCCCGGTATCGACAGGGGCAGGGTGACGTCGAGGAAGGCCCGCCAGGGCGGGCTGCCGAGATCGGCCGCGGCCTCGAGGAGCGTGGTGTCGAGCTTCTCCAGCGTGGCGAACAGCGGCAACACCATGAACGGGAGGTAGGAATAGATGATGCCGAGATAGACCGCGAGGCTCGTGCGCATGATCTGGATCGGGTGATGGATGAGCCCCAGATGGAGCAGCACGGTATTGAGGAGCCCGTTGTCGCGGATGATGCCTTCGAGCGCGTAGACGCGCAGCAGGAAGGACGTCCAGAAAGGCAGGATGATGATGAGTAACAGAATGTTCTGCGTCGCCTTGGAGGCGCGTGCGATGGCGTAGGCCATCGGGTATCCCAGTGCCAGGCAGATGAGCGTCGAGAAGAACGCAGTGCGCAACGAATACAGGTAGGCATACCCGTACACCTCATCGGTGAACAGGTACTGGTAGTTCGCGGGATTCAGCGTGAGCCGCAGGCCGTGGTCCGGCGTGCGCGTCAGGACATCGGTGAAGGGCGGCACGCGCGCCGCGACTTCCGCGAAGCTGATCTTCAGGGCGAAAGCAAACGGGACGAGAAAGAACACCAGCAGGAACAACAGCGGCGGCAGGATGATGAGCCAGCGACCGGTAGCCTTCAGTTTCATGGTCACGCTTGCGGGGTGCCTTCAGGGTATTGTGCGCGATAAACTGTAGGGCGTGAAGAACAAGTCAACGATGGCGGCAGCTCCCGAGCGGGCCTCCCGGGTCCGGCAACGGCAGCGGCTCATAGACGCGTGCATCTCCGCGCTGCACATCCATGGCCCTTCGCGCACGACGGTGGAGAAGGTGGTCGCGCTGGCGGGCCTGTCGCCCGGAATCGTGAGGTTCTACTTCGACTCCAAGGACGCGATGCTGCTGGCCTCGCTCGCCTACCTGGCCGCCGAGTTCGAGGAGCGCGTGATGGTGCCGGTCGCGCAGCTCAAGGACACTCCGGTGCAGGCGCTCGAGCGGCTCGTCGAGCTGTATCTCGATCCGGATATCGCCAGCCCGCGCAAAGTGTCCGTGTGGTACTCGTTCTGGGGCGAGGCCAGCTCGCGGCAGGAGTACTACGACATCTGCGGCCGCAAGGACGAGGATTTCGCGGTGCTGGTGCGCGATCTCGTGGGACGGGTCGTCGCCATGACGGGCGAGGCGCATCTCGATGTGGGCGCCATCGCCCTCGGCCTCATCGGCGTACTCGAAGTGTTGTGGCAAGGGATCGCCTTTCAGAGTGAGGTGGACATCGACCGGGATGCGGCTCGCGCTCAGTCGTTGGCTGTCCTGCGATCCGTGTGTCCCCGGCAATTCACCGCCCGGGCGGTGCCGCAGCCCGTTTCGGCCGGAGCCGCAGGCGCCATGCGCCATCTGCCGTCTTGGGCGTATGCCGATGCCGTCGTGTTGACTGCCGAGCGGGAGAAGCTGTTCCGGCCGGCCTGGCAGGTGATCGGACATGAAGCGCAGCTGCCGCAGGCCGGCGATTTCCTGAGCGCCGATCTGGGCAGCGACCGGGTGCTGGTGG
>DASZVD010000391.1:0-3012 GCA_035547375.1 Steroidobacteraceae bacterium | reverse complement strand
CGGCGATGCTGCTTGGCGCGCGCGATGTCGTGACATTGACGAACCCGGTGCGATTGCAGGCGGTGATGCTGCGTGAGTTGCGCGCGTACCGCCTGGAGCGCGCCCTGAACACAACGGTCAAGTCCGCCAACGACGCGCGCAATCAGCTCGAGAGTGTGCTCGAACGCTCGAACGACGCGATCGTGCAGGTGCAGGAAGGCATCATCGTCGATGCGAATCCCGCCTGGATCGAGCTATTCGGGGTGGAGGAAGGCCTGCTGGGTCACCCCGTCATGGATCTGTTCGACGAAGAGACGCAGCCGGCGTTGCGGGGCGCTCTCGCCGCCTGCCTCCAGGGACGCTGGAGCGACCACACGCTGAAGGTGGTTGCGATACTTCCGGATCGGACGCGCCTTCCCGTAGAGGTCGTGCTGGCGCTTGGCGAGCACGAGGGCGAGCCTTCCATCCGTCTCGTTCTGCCTTCGAAGCCGCGCGATGAGGTCAAGCTGGTCGAGAAGCTGTCGGATGTCGTCCGCTCGGACGCGACCACCGGATTGCTGCACCGGCACGAGCTGATCGAAGCGCTGGGAGAGCGGCTGGACAGCGCGGCTTCCGGCGGCATGCGCTGCATCGCTCTCATCAAGCTGGACAAGTTCGGCACGATCGAGCGTGATGTCGGCGTGATCGCGAGCGACGAGGTGCTCGCCGAGTTCGCGCAGGTTCTCAAGGGCACCCTGCACCCGAAGGAAGTCGCCGGCCGCTTCGGCGGCGTGCGGTTTCTGGCGCTGCTCGAGCGCGGCAACGAGCACGACATCGAGGCCTGGGGCGAGCAGCTGCTGGCGCGGGTCCAAAAGCACGTCATCCGCGTCAAGGACAAAGCGATCTCCCTGACTTGCTCCGTCGGCCTGTCGGTCGTGCCGCCCGGCAAGGTCCAGCTGGATGCGGTCATCGCCGATGCCATCGAGGCGTGCCGCAAGGGCTCGAGTCGCGGCGGCAACCAGACGGTCACGTCCGATCGCGCCGACAACGACAATCGGGTGCAGTCGTACGACAAGGTCTGGGTGAAGCACATCAAGGCGGCTCTGATGGAGAACCGCTTCCGGCTCGTGCAACAACCCGTGGCCAGCCTGCAGGGCGATGATCCGGTCATGTTCGACGTGCTGGTGCGGATGGTCGACACGCAGGGCAAGGAGGTGTTGCCCTCGGAGTTCATGGCGGCCGCCGAGCGTAACGACCTGTTGAAGAACATCGACCGTTGGGTGGTGGGAGCGTCGTTGTCGTTCGCCGCGCAGCGCCGTCCCGGGTGCCTGTTCGTGCGCTTGTCGAAGGATACGGCCAAGGACGGATCATTCCTCGAGTGGCTGGAGAATCATGTCCGCTCGAGCCGCGCGGAGCCGCACCGGCTGTGCTTCCAGATCACTGAAGAAGCGGCCGCGAGCCACCTCACGCAGGTGCAGGCGCTGGCCGGGGCGCTGCGCCAGAAGGGGTTCCGTTTCGCGCTCGACAGCTTCGGCTCGGGCCGCGACAGCCAGGGCCTGCTCGAGTCGATGCCGCTCGACTTCGTGAAGATCGACGGCGCGATCGTCCAAGGCCTCACCGGCGACCAGAAGCTGCAGCAGCGTGTGCGCACTCTCGTCGAGAGCGCCACGAAGCGGCTCATTCAAACGATCGGCGAGCGCGTCGAGGACGCCAACACCATGGCCGTGCTGTGGCAGGTCGGCGTGCAGTACATCCAGGGCTACTTCGTCAACGAGCCCGAACAGGTCGTGCTGCGCGCGGAACGATAGCGCATCAGGCGCTTTCCGTCGGAAAGGGCAGGACTTCGTCGATGCTCTGCGCGCCGGTCGCCAACATGACGGCGCGGTCGAACCCCAGCGCCACTCCCGAGCACTCCGGCAGGCCGGCCTCCAGCGCCGCGAGCAGGCGCTCATCCGCCGGGAAGGCCGGCAATCCCAGCCGGCGCCGTTGCGCGGTGTCCTGCTCGAAGCGGGCGCGCTGCTCGGCGGACGAGACGAGCTCATTGAAGCCGTTGGCGAGCTCAATTCCCTCGCAATAGAGCTCGAAGCGCAGGGCGGCGCGCGGGTCCCGGGGGTCGATGCGGGCCAAAGCCGCCTGCGTCGCCGGATACCCTTGCACGAACGTGAGGGCGTTGCGGCCGAGGCGCGGTCCAACCGCGGCGCCCATGAGCAGTTCCAGGAGCTCGTCCCGGTGAGCCGCGCCGGGAGCGGCCTCGAAGCCCAACTTCCGCGCCGCCTCGTGAAGGTGTTCCTCGGAGGCCGTGAAGGGATCGAGCTGCAGCTCGCGCGCGAAGGCGTCCCGATACGTGATGTGCTCGCTCGAGCGGCCGGTGGCTACCGGACCCAACAGCGCACGCACCAACTCTTCGACCTCGCTCATGAGATCGTCGAGCGTGAAGCCGAGCCGATACCACTCGATGAGCGTGAATTCGGCGTTGTGCAGCCGGCCGCGCTCGAAACCGCGCACGACGTGGCAGATCTGGTAGATGTCGCCGCTCCCCGCCGCCAGCAAGCGCTTCATGGCGTATTCGGGGGAAGTGTGGAGGAAGTAGGTGTGCGGCGCGGGCGCGCCGAGATCCACCCGAGCCGAGTGGATGTGCACGTCCGTGACCGGCGCATTCACGACGATGGGGGTGTCGACTTCGAGCACCCCGCCTTCGAAAAAGAATCGCCGCGCCCGCTGCAGCAACAGTGCACGCTGCTCGAGCATGGCGCGTGTCGCGGTGGGGCGCCACGCAGTCACCGCAGCCTCGCCAGCATCTGCCCGACCTCGATCGTGGCGCCGGCCGAAAGCTTCGGCATCCAGTCCGCCATGTCGGGCGAGAGCAGCAGAATCACCGTCGAGCCCATGTTGAATCGCCCCATTTCGTCTGCCTTGCTCAAGGTGAGCGCGGCACGGCTGGCGTCGAGCGGCAGGTCGGTCCGGCGACGCGGGCTGTGCGGGGTGATGTCGCCGTGCCAGACGGTTGAGATGCTGCCCACGAACAGGGCCCCGACCAGGACCATGGCAAAGGCG
>DASZVD010000390.1:0-7105 GCA_035547375.1 Steroidobacteraceae bacterium | reverse complement strand
GCCTCGGCGAGCCCGGGGTAGAGCTGGCGCTCATTGCGGTCAAATAGAGCTTTGATGTGACGAGACGCCGCCGCGCCATCGAAGTCTTCACGCTGTCCTTCCTCGACTGCATCTGTTGCGGATTTGGGGCCGTCATTCTGTTCTACACGATAGTCAGTGCGCGCAGCGGTTACGTGCAGACGCAAGCGACCGATGCCCTGTCGGCCGAGGTGAATCAGCTGGATGAGCGGGTTCTCAGCGGCAACCGCAATCTGGCTGCACTGCGTGACACGCTCGAGAAAACCCAGGACGAGGCTGCGAGCGCCGCCTCGCAAAGCAACCTCCTCGCCTCGGAGCTGGCTTCCCACAAGACGCAGGTGTCGAATTACGACTCCACGCGCCTGTCCCGGCAGGAGCGCATCGAGAAGCTGCGAGCGGACATCCAGGCGCTGCAACAGGGGATGAAACGCCTTGAGGGAGGCAGCGACGAGCAGGCTCCGCCCGGGCAGGACGTGACGCCCTTCCGTAAGACCGGCGCCGATCGCCGCTACATCACCGGCCTGCGGATGCACGGCCGGCGTATTCTGATTCTGCTCGACGTGTCAGCGAGCATGTTGCACGAGGACATCGTGAGCATTCTCCGGTTACGCAACGCGGATGATGCGACAAAGCGGGCCGCCGCGAAGTGGCGGCGTGCGGTCGAGACAGTGCATTGGCTCCTGTCGCAAGTGCCGCCGGGCAGCTCTTTTCAGGTCTACGTCTTCAACACCAAGGCGCAGCCCTTGCTGGCGGATTCCGCCGGCAAGTGGATCGCGGGCGGTGATCTTCCGCAGATCGCTCGCGGCCTGGACGTGCTGCAGACGATCGTGCCTGCCGACGGCACGAGCCTTTACAACGCGTTCGCCGCGACGAAGACGTTGAGTCCGCTCCCCGACCAGATTGTCCTCATCACCGACGGTCTGCCGACGCAGGGGAAGACTGCCGGGTCGAAGAAGTACGTGGACTCGGCGGCCCGCGCGCGTTTATTCGACGAAGCCGTGGGGCAGCTGCCCGAGCGGGTCCCCGTGGACAGCGTGTTGCTGCCGATGCAGGGCGATTCGCAGGCGCCGCATCGTTTCTGGCATCTCGCGCGCACCAGCGACGGCAGCCTGATCATGCCGGCCAAGGACTGGCCATGAGCCGGTGCCCCAAGGAGTGGCCATGAGCCGTCGCCGCCGCTCGGTGGAGGTCTTCAGCCTCTCCTTCCTCGACTGCATCTGCTGCGGCTTCGGCGCCATCATTCTGCTGCTCGTCCTGACGGAGGTCGGCCGGCCGGCGGTGTTGGAAAAGAGCCGGAAGAACCTCGACGGGCAGCTGCGGGACCTCACCTGGAAGTTGCACACGATCCAGGGCGAGACCACCGAGCTCACCCGCCAGCTCCAGGGAAGCCGCGCGTCCCTCGAGCAGGAGAAGCAGAAGCTGGCGCGCCTGGCGGGCGAGCTGAGCGCCCTGCAGGGCGAATACAACAGCAGCACCCACGATGCGTCCGTGTCGAATCGGGTCGAGGGTGAGCTCGTCACGGCCTATCAGAAGCTGAGCTCGGAGATGGAGCGACTCCTGAAGCAACGGGCCCGGCGCCCCGCGACCGAGGCCATCGGCGGCATTCCGATCGACAGCGAATACATCATTTTCGTCGTGGACACGTCCGACAGCATGGTTGACAACCACTGGGACGAGAATCTGGCCATCATCGACGAGATCCTGAGCGCCTATCCGCACGTGTCCGGCCTGCAGGTCATGAACGATCAGGGCAGCTACATGTTCGACGGCACGAAGGGCCAGTGGCTGGAGGACTCGCCGCAGGAGCGCGCGGAGATCCGCAAGCGCGCGCGCCATTGGGCGGCGTTCAGCCAATCCAATCCGGTGCCGGGCATCGAGGAAGCGCTGCGGACCTACTGGGCCGCCGACAAGCGTGTGAGCGTGTTCGTGCTCGGGGACGAGTTCACGGGCAAATCCATCCAGGCCGCGTTGGATGCCATCAACGCGCTCAACAAGCCGGGCGCCGACGGCCGCCGCTCGATGCGGATCCACGCGATCGGCTTCCCCGAAGGGCCGGACATGTCCCCCGACACGAACATCCGTTTTTCGGCCCTCATGCGGCTGGTCTGTGAGCAGAACAACGGCACGTTCGTCGGCCTGAAAAACTGACCGGCGGACACCGGCCCGTGCGGGCGGCGACAGTGGGAATGCGAGAGGGGGCGGCGGGTGTGAGACAGGCGATAGTGGGCGTGTCACGGTCGACGGGCGGGAGTGCGGCACGTGACGGCAGGAGCAGGACAGGCAACGGGGCGCCGGTCGTGCCAGTTGCCCTTGTCGGCGAGGCCGGACACTTCTAAAGTGTGCGAAAACAACGCACGGCTGCGCGCCACGGAAGAGTCGACTCATGTCAGATCCTGAGCTCAAGGTCGTCCTGCTCGCGGGCGCGACGGGTCTCGTCGGGCGATACGCCCTGGAAGCGCTGCTCGATGCGCCGGACATCGGGCGGGTGTTTGCGGTAACCCGCCGGCCGCTGGGCCGGGAGCATCCCCGCCTGGCCAATCGCATCGTGCGGTTCGATACCCTGGAAGCACAGCTGCAAGGCTCAGTGTGTCACATCGGTGTGTGCTGTCTGGGAACCACGATCGCGCAGGCCGGCTCGCAGGCAGCCTTCAGGCAGGTGGATGTCGACTATGTCGTGGCGTTCGCCCGGGCGGCGCAGGTGGCGCGGGCGCGGCGTTTCGTAGTCGTTTCGTCCGTCGGGGCGGATACGAAGTCGAAGCATTTCTATCTGCGTACGAAGGCGGAGATGGAGGAAGCCGTCACGGGGGTCGGGTTCGAGTCGCTCGACATCCTGCAGCCCGGTCCTCTGATCGGCTGGCGCAACCCCATGCGTCTGGCCGATCTGGGCTCGATGTTGATGCCCGTCGTGAATCCCTTCTTGCGGGGGCCGCGGGCGAAGTATCGCGGCATTTCCGCGCAGGTCGTTGGTCAGGCGATCGTCGGTGCAACGCGTTCGGGCCGGCGTGGTGTGCAGCGGTACACCTACGATGGCATCGAAGCGCTGTCGAAACTGAAGGCCCCACGCACCGTCCCGCTCCGGGCCGCGTAGCGTGAACTAGTTAACATTCCCGGCCGCATCGGCGCTCGCAAAATTTTCCATCGATCGGACGCAGCGCTCATCGACCGGCGCGGCGCGTGGCTAGAGTGCGTCCTGGGAATCCCTCTGCAAGGAAGCTCCTGGAATGGAATGGGCGCCCGTGACGAGCCGCATGGGAAGACGTATTGCGCTGGTGGTGGCTCTGTGTGCCATCCTGCCCGTCCTGCTGTTCGCGGCGCTCGCCGCGTGGGAGGCCGATTCCAGCAGCGCCGGCAGCCGTGAGCGAGAGCTCGCGGGCATCAGTCATCTTTACTCCGAAGTCATCAGGTCCCGCATCGGGGCCGCCGAAACGCTCGTCCTGACGCTGACTGCCAACGATGTCGGCTACGACGGCGCGGGGCTCAAACGGCGGGTGGCCAATTCGAGCGCGTTCAAGTCGGTGGTGGTCGTTGATCGCGATGGCCTGTTGGCCGGAGGCGAGGCGGCACTGCGCCCGAGCCCCGCGCAGCTCGTGGCGCTCGAAGCCGGCGAAACGGTGCTGTTGCCGGTGACGCTGGAGGGACAGCTGACGTCGGCGTATCTGGTGCAGGCGGTCAATGCCGCCGGGGTCGGCCGCCTCGCCTATTTCGAGTTGGCGCCCGATTGGCTGTGGAAGCGAGTCGACCGGATTCCGGTTCAAATGACTCTTGCCGTCGTCGACGCCGATGCCAAAGTGCTCTACAACGTCGGGCCCCTGTCCGCCGACGCGGCGCATATCTTCGCCGACCACATCACTCTCTCATCCGAGCGCTCAGGGACGTTGCACTCCATTTCCTGGCAGGACGGCGGCGCGGGGTGGCATGGGGTCGTGCAGCCCCTGCAGCTCGCCAACGAGCGCATCACGGCGGTTCCGTGGGCGGTCGTCAGCTTCGGTCGCGAGGAAACGTTCTTCGCTCGCTCCCAACATGTCTGGCGCCTGCTGCCCTACATCATGGTGCTGGTCCTCCTGTGCGCTCTGGCGGGGGCCTTCTATCTCTCGAGCCGTTATCTGCCGGCCCTGCGTGCTCTTCGGACCATGGCAGCTGCGCTGCGAGAGCGGCGCTTCGATGCCGCGAGCGTGTCGGGTGCGGACGAGCTGCGCGATCTGGGCGACGACCTCAATCGCAGCATGGCCTCGCTGCGAGAGCATTTTCACGCCCTGGAAACGCTGGGCGAGATCGACAAGCTGCTGCTCGGCTCCGCTGAGCTGGAGCAGGTGCTCGATGCGGTGCTCTCGCGTGTGCAATCCGTGACTCGTTGCGACTGTGTTGGGATCACGCTGCGCGATGCCGATGCGCCGGGCCGCGGGCGGGTGTATCTGGCGGGCTCGGAGCTGAGCGATCTTCCGGTGCGGCGTGTGGAGCTGGACGAGGACATGATCACGCGGCTCGGCGCTGAGAATGTCGGCCTGACGGTGACGCGCTGCGAGGATACGCGTCATAGCTTCCTCAAGCCCATGGAGGACATCGGCGCCGAGTTCTTCTGGGTCTGGCCGGTGAGCGTGGCGGAGCGGGTGGAAGCCATTCTGGCGGTCGGCTATCGCGAGACGCCCGCGCCGGATCCCTATATGGCCCATGCCGGAACGCAGTTCGCGGAGCGACTCGGTGTCGCCCTCTCGAAGAGCGCGCGCGACGAGCGGCTGTATCGTCAAGCTCACTACGATCCGCTGACTGCACTGCCGAATCGCATTCTGTTTCGGGACAGGCTGGCACAGGAACTGGCCAACTCCACGGCGGGCTTGAGCCGCGGCGCGTTGCTTTACATCGACCTGGATCATTTCAAGCGGGTCAACGACTCCGTCGGGCACAGTGCCGGCGACCAGCTCCTGGCCATCGTGGCGCAGCGTCTACGGTCGTGTACGAAGGAGGGCGACACGGTCGCCCGCCTGGGCGGCGACGAATTCACTGTGATCCTGCGTAACGTCGGCGATCCGGATGCGGCCAAGACGGTCGGGGACCGGATCATCCAACTCCTGCAGCTGCCGGTAAACATCGCCGGCCGCGATCACTTCGTCTGCGCGAGCATCGGCGTTACGCTTTTCCCGGATGACGGCTCGACCATCGACGATCTCATGCGCAACGCTGACACCGCGATGTATCGGGCAAAGGACTCCGGGCGCGGCTGCACCATGTTCTTCGATCCCAACTTGTCCGGCGGAGCGTTGGCGGCGACCGAGACAGGGTTGCAAAGGGCGTTGCGGCGCCGTGAGTTCTCACTCTTTTACCAGCCGCAATTCTCCGTGTCGGACGGTGCGCTTGCCGGAGTCGAGGCGTTGCTTCGCTGGCAGACGCCCCGGGATGGCCTACGCCCGCCCGAAGAATTCGTGCCGGCCGCGGAAGAAAGCGGCCTGATCGTCGATATCGGCGGCTGGGTGGTGGAGGCGGCCTGTGCGCAGCTGGCTGCCTGGCGCGAGCAGAACATTGCCCCGCCGCGTGTGGCTCTCAATGTGTCCGCCCAACAGCTCCAGCACATCGATTTTCCCAGGATGGTGCAGCGGGCGCTGGACAAATACGCCATTCCACCAGCCCTGCTGGAGCTCGAGCTGACCGAAAGCGTCTTCGCGGACGAGGCCGCCGGAGCCACGCTCGGCCGCCTGGCGCAGCTGGGCGTGCACCTTGCGTTGGATGACTTCGGAACGGGTTATTCCTCACTGTCGTACCTGCGGCAATACCCCATCGGGACGGTCAAGATCGATCGCACGTTCCTCGAGGAAGTCCCGCAGAGCGCAGCGTCCGGGACGCTCGTCGAGACCATCATCGTCATGGCGCACGCACTCGGTAAGCGCGTCGTTGCCGAAGGCGTCGAGACCGTCGAGCAGCTGAATTTCCTGCGTGAGCGCCGCTGTGACGCCGCACAGGGCTTCTTCCTCGCACGGCCGCTATCCGGGCAGATCGTGACAGAGCTGCTCCAGGCTCGCACAATGGGCTCGAGCCCGGAGTCGAGCGATATGCGCGCCGCTGGCTGAGGCTTGGTGTCCCTGTCGGGCTCCGGAGTGCCCTCGCGAAAGGGCGGCTGAGGCCGACAGGCTGCCAAAGTCCTCGGGCGGCCGGAAGATCGCGTGAGGGTAGGCGCCTGCGGAACTTAGTTGCTCTGATTGCCATGACGCTGCTTCTTGCCGCCTGCAGCAGCGTGCCACGCGGACCCGAGATGCCGGGCGATGGAGGCGTCGGTATCGCGCGGATCGCCGCTCAGGTGGTGGGTACGCCCTATCACTTCGGGGGCGCCGATCTGCAGGGGTTCGACTGCAGCGGCCTGGCCGTCTACGCCTACGAGCGTGCCGGGCTCGAAATCCCGCGTACAGCGGAAGCTCAGCAGCAGGCCGCCCGCCCTGTCCCGCTCGATGCGCTCTCGCCCGGGGACCTTGTCTTTTTCCGCATGGGGAGTCGCCACGTGAATCACGTGGGAATCTATGCAGGAGAAGGACGCTTTATTCACGCACCTCGCTCTGGCGGCGCGGTCTCGTACGCGAATCTGTTCGGGCCGTACTACCACAAACGCTTCGTCGCGGCGGGTCGTTTCTGGGGCAGCAAGGCGGTGAGAACGACTTATGTCGTGTCGCCACACTGAGACATATTTCAGCTGAAATCGGCTTTATTTGAGCTCGATTGGGGCTTGAGAGCCGCGACACATTTGAGCACTTGACTGTGATCCGCGACGCTTCGACACTGGCGACCTAGTGATTAAGGGCAAACCCGTCGAAAGGCGGGGACGCAAAGCCACCGGTCTAACGGAAAAGGTTCCTATGACGGCGGGGCTGCCACGATCGCGTTCCAGCGCGATTGCTGCACTCCTCCTTCCCTTGCGAACCTCTGTCGTATAGCTCGGGGCTTTCCATGATGGATGGTTCGGTCCGGGGAAGCTATGACATCAATTACGCCAAATCGAGCGTCCGAAGAGGAGGCTCCCGATCCGGCGGCGGCCGCGCCTGCTGCCGAGGTGGGCCCGTTCGTCTTGAATTTGTGCTCGTCGACGACGCCGATGGCGCTTGCGCAG
>DASZVD010000389.1:0-5215 GCA_035547375.1 Steroidobacteraceae bacterium | reverse complement strand
GAAGACTCGTAAAGAATCGCCCAGCGTCCGCGCGAGCTCGGGATCGGCCGCAATGGCTCGAGCATCGAGCCGCCGGCTGAGGAGATCCACCGTGATCGAGGCCTCTTCGATGATCCGTGCCGACATCGTCGTCAGGACCAGCCGCAGGGCCGCTTGCGCCGCGGATGCGCGCGGCGAAGTATTGATCAGGGCAACCGCCTTGCCGGGAAAGGTGAGGCTGCCGACCAGCCAGTCGAGCGCATTCTTGAAAGAGCCGGGGATGCCGCGCGCGTATTCCGGGCATGAGATCAAGAGCCCCGCCGCCTGCCCTACCCGCTCACGCAGCTCGACGACCGCCGCCGGAGGCGCGGACTCCAGGTCCGGATTGAAATGAGGCAGGCTGCCCAAATCGACGTAGTGCTCGATCACCATGCCGGCGGGCGCCAGCAGCTGCGCTGCCCGCAAAATCGAGGTATTGGACGAGGCGGCGCGCAGGCTGCCCGAGATGGCAAGAAGGCGTTGCATGAATGAATCGTACAATGCCGCTTTCGCTGCCGCCGGCATGACACGATGTTCATCATTCTGAAATCTTTCGCCCGGACGCTCGTCCTGCCGCCCTCGGGCTCCCTGCTCGTCGCGCTCCTCGGGCTATCACTGTGGCGACGCTACCGACGGCTTGGCGTCGCACTGGTCGCCCTCGGCACGATATCGCTGTGGCTGCTGTCCATGCCCGTGATTGGGGAGCCGCTGGTGCGCCTGGTCGAGCGCTATCCCCCGCTCGATCCGTCGCGGCCCGTGAGTGCACAGGCGGTCGTCATCCTGGGCGGCGGTGGTGTCCGGGTGGCCGATGAATACGGCGGCCCGGTCGTAAGCAATACGTCGTTGGATCGCGTCGCGTACGGAGCCTTCCTGGCCCATCGGAACGGGCTGCCCATCCTCGTGTCGGGAGCGCCTGATGAAGCGGAGGCCATGCGGGCTACGTTGGCGCGCAATTTCAACATCCCGCCCCGCTGGGTCGAAGGCCATTCCGGCGATACTTTCGAGAACGCGAGCCTGTCCGCCCGGATACTGTTACACACAGGTGTACGCCGTATCGTTCTCGTGACGAGCGCCGACCATGAGTGGCGGGCGGCCCACGAATTCATGAGCGCGGGATTCGAGGTGGTGCCGGCACCGGTCGGTGCGCACAGCTCACACCCGTGGACTCTCCTGGGTTTCGTTCCCAATCCCAGTGGGCTGCAGTGCTCCAACACCGCGCTGTATGAAATGCTCGGCGAGCCGATGCGGCAGCTGATGGCCGCACTCCATATTCGTCGCCAGGTTGTACCGGGCCGTGACCAGTGACGCCGAGCCGGCTCTCGTAGAGGTATTCAGCTCGCGGCAGCGGCGCCCGTGCGATGAGCGTTCCTTCGTGTTGTCCGCCGTCGGCATCCAAAGCGTCGTGACCCATGCGGGCGCCCGGTTCATCCTATGGGTGAGCGAGTCCGATGCCTCGCAGGCACAGGCGCAGTTGCGGCAATACGAGCTCGAGAATCGTCCCGGCCCTCCGCCGCCACCACCACCGCGGTTGTATCCGGATGCCTGGATCGGGTGCGTCTTCTATGTCTGTTGCCTGATGGCCGTTGCCTACGCTCTGTCGGCTGGGTTGGTGAGGCTCGACGCATTCGACGTTGGCGACCTCCATGCCGCCAGCGTACAGGGGGGGCAGTTGTGGCGCGCCTGGACGGCACTCACATTGCACGTCGACGGCGTGCACCTTGCGGCCAACCTCAGCGCCGGTACCTGGTTTGGCTATCTGGCTGCCCGGCAAATGGGTGTGGGGACCGCTTGGTTCCTCATCGTGAACGGCGCCGCGCTCGCCAATCTGCTCGAGGGATGGCTCGGGCCGCCGGATCACCGCTCGGTGGGCGCCTCGACAGCGGCCTTTACCGCGTTGGGCCTGATGGCGGCTTACTCCTGGCGCGAACGGTATCAACTGCCCCAGAGCTGGGCGAGGCGCTGGGGGCCGCTCGTCGCCGGTGTCGTTCTACTTGGATGGACGGGCTCGGGAGGCGGCTCCGAGGACGGAACCAACGCCGCCGCGGATGTCGACGTGTTTGGTCATGTCGCTGGGTTTGCGGTAGGGATTGTGTTGGGGGCGACTGCGGCGCTGCCCGCCTCGCGCCGTTTCCTGGAGCGTGTGCCGCAATGGCTTGCGGGGTGTGCAGCGCTGGCGCCACTCGTGGTGGCATGGGTTCTCGCCTTGCGGAGTTGAGCGCCGCTTCTACGGCCCTTCGACGTCGTACCCTTGTTTGCGCAAGAGAGCGAGCGTGCCGTTATCGCCCAGCAGCCGATCCATCGATTGCACCGCCAACGTGGAGCGATTGCGGTGCAAAGCGTCCTCCACCGAGACGAACCAGTCCTCCTGCGCGCGGGCAATCAGATCCCGGACACGCGCCGAGGTCGAGACCGCGGCAATGCAGGCGGTGCGATCATCCGGATGATTGAGCTTGCGCAACAGATCGACATCACCCAGGGCCCAGGCGCGGGCGCGCTGTTGCATCGGGCCGAGATCGGTCTCGAGCCGGCCGACAACGGCTTCGAGGCACGCGATCTCCCCCGACAGGGGCGTCGCGCCCACGTCCTTCAGGACATCGACGGGATCCTCCACTTTCAACTTGTCCTGGTGGATCTTGACGTCATGCTTGCGAGCCAGCTTCAGAACCGTCCGTTGCACTTCGTTGTGCAAGGTCAGTCCCGTCGCGTCCAGCGCCTCATCGAGGAGCCGCTCGGCGGCAAAGCCGGGGCGGAGCTTGTCGAGCTTCGTATCGTTCGGCGCATACCGGGCCCGCAACGCCGTGAACCGTGCGTACAGCTCGGGTGACAGCACCTGCTGCAGGTTCATGCGATCGGGGCTCTTCTGCATGCCGCGCCACTGGATCCAGACGCGCAGCGCCGTGAAGGGGTTCGCTCCGATGCCGAAGGCCGGCCAGGCCGGGACCACCTCCTGACTTTGCTCCAGAACGGTCTCCACGGATGCGGACTGCCAGATCATCTTCTTCGGCAACGGGGTGACGGTGCCGAGGATCCACAGCACGTGATCTCCCTGGCGGACCTTCCAAAGGCGCGGCCCCTCGTGCTCGCCCGTGACAACGACTTCCTCCATGGGGGCGTCCCCGGAAGGAGGTGCCGTGGCGGACGTGGGGTTGGTTTGGACGGTTGGCGTCGATTGCGCGGGCTGCCCCGTTTGCGGGGCTTGCGCGGGACGGACCGCTGCGAACGCCAGCGAGGCCGCCAGCAACAGGCTTACGCCGGACGCGAGCCGACAGGCTCGAGCCCTGAAAGATGCACGCAACACCGTTCGTCCTCAGTCGATTGACGGCCTGGCATTCGGTACGACAGCCCCGGCGGTGTCGTACACACGAGTCAGGTTCACCTTCGACAGCTCGAACGGGCCAATGTGCGACTTGACAATGAGCTGCTTGCCATCGGGCGAGAGGCCGTACTCCTCGGTAATCTGCGGCCCGAGCTGCGGCCTGATGTTGATGACGTACTGCCGGTTGCTCCAGCCCGATTTCTGGTCCGCCACGCCGGTCTCGGATGAGACGACGCTGTGTCCGCCCGGTGTATAGCTGCGAGCGGTCGTGCCATAGTCGAACGACACCTCTTCCGGCGACTGCCGGATCGTGATGTAGTCGCTGCGCTGGAGTATTGCGCGCAGCGCGTGCATCGTCGGCGAGTTGCGCAGGGGATCCATTCCCGGTCCCTGCCCCGGACCGCCAAGGCCCGCCGGTCCCTGCAATTCATCCGGCTGCTGGTCGGTACCTTCGCTGCCGCCGCTCTGCGGACCACCCCCGCGACGCCGCTGTCCGCCACCGCTCGGCATCGGCGGGGGGGCAGCCGCGGCATTCATTGCGCGGCGCATGCGCTTCATCGCCTCGGCGCGCAACGTATCGATGATCTTCTGCGGGTCGTCGCTCGCGGCGCGATTCAGCTTCCAAACACCTTGCAGCTGGACTCCCGCGGGGGCATCGGGTTTCAAGCCGCTGCCGGCGCACCCGGCCAAAGTGGCGGTGAGCAGGGCGGCGCACAGGGTTGAACGCAAGGCTGACCTGAAGGCAGGCGTCATGAGCATACGCAATTATCGCTTAACTGGCGGCCGGAGTGCGCGAAGCTGCAGCCTTGGCGGCCAGTGACTCGACGAGCGCCCAGTCCTTCCTGGCCAGGGCGTCGGCCGGAGTGAGCCAGGAGCCGCCGGCGCACAGGACGTTGGGCAGGTCGAGATACGACTTCACCGTGGCCTGCGAAATGCCGCCCGTCGGACAGAAACGGGCTTCGGGAAAGGGACCGCCCAGGGCGTGCAACAGGGCGAGGCCGCCTGCGGCGCCGGCCGGAAAGAATTTGAAACACCGGTAGCCGGCAGCCAGGCCCTTCATGAGCTCCGAGGCGGTCGCAATGGCCGGGAGATACGGAAGGGGGCCGGTCGCCCCGGCGGCCAGCAGGATGTCCGTCGCACCGGGCGAGATCGCAAAAGCGGCGCCAGCCGCCGCAGCCGCCTGCAGATCGGCGGGAGAGAGCACGGTGCCCGCGCCGACCGTAATCTCCGGAACTTCCCGTGCAATGATCTCGATCGCGCGCAACGCCACTGGCGTGCGCAACGTCATCTCGATGACGCGGATACCCCCCCGCACCAACGCTCGCGCCAGGTCGGCCGCCACCGCTGGATCATTCAGGGTGACGACCGGCATGACCGGTGACAAACGGAGAAACTGCTCGATCGCTCCGGCATGTGTCATGGACTTCAAGGCCTGCCCGAAAAACTCCTGTCCCGGGCGCCATTGTGCCCGTCCCCGGGGCCCTCCGCACGAGCGCAAATGCGGCGGATTCGCGGGGCCGGGAGGAAGCCTTTCGGATGGACTCCGCCGCTCAGATCCGGCCGCCTTTGGCCTGCTGAATCTGCGTGAGGCGCGTTGAATGAACTGCCGCGACCGCGTCCGCCACCGCTCGAACCACGCAGGCGTGCTGTTCTTGCAAGCGGACCAGCTCGTTGTTCGGCACGTCGCCGCAGGCCTTTTCGGCAGCGTACTTGATCCGCGCGTAGAGCTTACGGGCATCCTTCGGCTGCGACAGGTCCAGGTCGTGATACTTCACCACCACGGATTGGGTAGCGTCGACGACGGGCGCGGCCACCGCGAAATTCGCGGCCAAGCTGGCGAGGCCGGTGGCAACAGCAATGCAAAGGGTGCGCGTCTTGATG
>DASZVD010000388.1:0-4492 GCA_035547375.1 Steroidobacteraceae bacterium | reverse complement strand
CCCATGACTCGCATCGCAAGCACGTCGCCATGATGAACGATCGTCACGATGGACGTGAGCGGTACCACGCCGGTGGGCAGCAGCGGCTCGCCCAGGAGGGCATTGATCACCGTGCTCTTGCCTCGCTTGAACTGGCCAACCACCACGAGGTTGAAAGTGCGCGCGACGAGCTGCTGCGACAGTTGAGCGCACGTGTCCAGGTCGACGCCGGGAAAGCGGGCGACTTCGGTCAAGCAATCCGCCAATTCGGTACGCGCCCTTTCCGGCGCCGTTCGAACGGGCTCGCCGTCCGAATGGATTGGATTGAGGAAATCGCCTGCGCTCATGGGACGGCTCGGCGGCGGCCGGAAATCGGTCGTGGCGGGTGAGCACTCGCACAAAACCCGTGCGAACGTACACGACCGCGCGGACGGAAAAAGCGCGGCGTACGCAAGAGGCTTCTGTTGTGTTGATTAGGCAAAAGCATACCCATCACGCGATGGGTCGCCCCATCGCGCACGATGATTCGCAACACGGTAGGAGTCATCAGCCTCTTGGACGGGCGGTTCGCGGGGGACTCCATCCCCGATTCGCTCGTTCCGAGGCTATCGAGTTAGCGGGCGTTCGTCAATCGAGCAGGTGATCAATCCGAGTAGGGCGGCCAATCATTCAACCCGTACACGCGATCCGTACACGCACTCGAGTCGCACGGGTTGACTTATTGACGCGACGCAGTTCCTCCCGTAGCCTACTTGGCGGGGATGGAGTCCCCCTTATAACTGCTAAACGCTGATGACTCCTACCGTGCGTCCATGAGGCGCGCGGTGGGGTGCCCGCCGCGCGACGGGTGTGTCATGCGTCCATCAGCGTCCGCCATCACTTTCCAAACTCAACCGCCGCAGGCGTCGTGTGCGTTCTCCACGCGGCTGATGCCAACACGGTCGCACTTCGATCATCGCACCGATCGATTGACCCAGGAATGAAAGCGGTTGCAGTGACTGGCGTGGGCGTTGTCGCTCCAATAGCCTCGGGCGCGCGCGCGTTCTGGGAGGCGATGTTGGAGGGGAGGCGCGCCTTCACCCGAATTGCGGCGAGCGGAGCGCTGAGCGGCAATTGCCTTTGGGCAAGGGTGCCGGATGAGTTCCTGGTTGCGCACGAGGTGGCACCGGCGGCCCTGCGCAATGCCGATCGATTCACGCAATACGCGGTCATTGCGACACAACAGGCGCTCGAGATGTCGGGGGTCGAGGCACCGGCAGCGCAGACCGCCGTCATTCTCGGCAATACGATGGGCGGTCTACCGTCCTTTGCGGAAACACAGAACACCTTCGCCGCACACCCGCAGCGGGTGACCCCGAAATTGATGGCGCTGGTCATTCCCAACATGGCCGCGGCGCGCATCGCCTTGCACTGGGGGCTGCACGGCCGACAGCTGACCGTGAGCACCGCCTGCGCCTCCTCCCTGGATGCCATCGGACTTGCCGCCCGGATGATCGAAAGCGGTGAGATAGAAGCGGCGATCGCGGGTGGAACGGAAACCCTGTTGGCGGGGGTGGTCTACCAGAGTCTGGAGCACGCTGGGGCGCTTTCGCGCGCGAGCGATCCAAGTTGTGCGTCACGGCCGTTTGATGTAGCGCGCGACGGCTTCGTCATGGGCGACGGCGCTGCCGTGGTCTATCTGGAGCACATCGAACGGGCACGCCGACGTGGTGCGCGCGTGCTGGGCCGAATTCGAGGCTACGGCTCCCTTGCGGATGCGTATCACCTCACTGCCCCGGAGCCTTCGGGACGCTATGAGGCGCAGGTGATGTCGGCCGCGTTGGAGGACGCCGGTTGTGATGTGCAAGTGGTGTTCGCGCACGCTACGGGCACCGTGGTTGGAGATCTTGCGGAGCTGCGTGCGATCAACGCGACATTCGCGGGCCAGGTCCCGATCGTCACCGCTCCGCGCGGACACCTGGGCCATGCCATGGCAGCAGCGGGCGCCATGTCCGCGGTGGCGGGCATTCTCGGGCTGCAAACGAACACGGTTCCACACACAGTGGGGACGCGGCAGGTTGAGTCGGAGGCGCAATTTGACGTCGTGCTCGGCCGGCCTCGCGATGTGCCTCACGAGGCCTTCTGCGTGAACGCGTTCGGATTCGGGGGCCAGAACGCCTCCCTGGTGATTTCCCGATGAAGAGCCTTCCGCCGATGAAGGCGCGCTCCGGGGTCGTGATCGTGACTTACCGAAGAGGTCGACATGCGTCTGCTCGTTGATCCCGTCAGAGGACCGCTCAGCCATGAGCTGCTGATTCCCAACTCGAAGTATCATGCCCACCGTGCCCTGATTCTCGCCTCGCTCGTCCCGGGACGCAGTCGGATCATCGGGTTGACCCATGCCAGGCACGTGGCCTTCACGATCAAGCTCCTGCGTGGACTGGGAACCTCCATTCAAGTGGAAGGTGACAGCCTGATCGTCGACGGTGGTCCCTACCAACCGATGTATCCGGAGCTTTCCGCCGGTAGTTCCGGGACGACGTTGTATTTCATGATCGGGCTGTGCGCTCTGGCGGAGCGGCCGGTGACACTCCAGGCCCAACGCTATTTCATGCGACGCCCGATCCGGCCGCTCCTGGAGTCGCTCGATCAACTGGGCATCGGGACGACCTCGAGCGAGTGGTGTCCGCCAATCCGTGTGGAGCCCGGAAGGCCGCGAGGCGGGTCGATCAGCGTGCCGGGGACGCTGTCGCAGTGGCTGTCGGGACTTCTGTTGGTCGCCCCCTTCGCGAGGACCGATACGACGATCGAAGTGCAAGGGGCGCTGAATGAGCGGCCGTATGTGGATCTGACGGTGTCCATGATGCGGCAATTCGGACTGGAGGTGGCCGTGCGCGACGACGGCCGCCGCTATGTGATTCCGTCGAATCAACAGCCGCGGCCCGCCACCATAGTGCTGCCCCCGGATATCAGCACGGCGGCCTTTGGACTGGGGATCGCGGCGCTGCACCCGGCCAATATCCTCCTGAAGGGCCTGAATGGTGATTCGCGTGATCATCCGGAGGCGGCCTTCCTGGATGTGATCCGCGCGATGGGCCTGCCGATGCAGCCGGAGCCGGCCTCCCATGGCGTGCGGATTCGGCACGGCGGGTTCCGGCCCCGCGCCGTTCGCGTCGACTGCCGTGAAACGCCGGATATCCTGCCGATCCTCGCGGCCTTGGCGACGTTCGCCGAAGGCGAGACGGTACTGGACAACATCGAGCACGTTCGCCTCAAGGAATCGGATCGTGTCTCTGCGATGTTGCAATTGAACCGGATCGGCGGGCGGCTGCGGATCAAGGGATCGACCTTGACGATCCGCGGGGTTGAGCGCTTGCGTGGCGGACGCGACCTGTCATCCTTCAATGATCACCGCGTGCTCATGTCCCTGGCGATCGCGGCCACGCGGGCCGATGACTCCACGCGACTGACCTATCCACACGCTTACCGTATTTCGTATCCAGACTTTCTGGATGCAATGAATGCGATCGGGGCACGCATGGAGTGCGTGGCGTGACACGGCGCATTACCGACGTCGTTGCCGCGCTTGCGCGGCGCACGCCGAATGATCACGCGATCATTGACATTCGCGAGCATGGCGTGGCGGTGTGGACGTGGGAGAAGCTCTGGCGCGAGAGCAGCCGGATCGCCGCCCTCCTGTTACGTTTGGGTGTGGAACCCGGTGAGGTCGTAGCGTACCAGTTACCCAACAGCCGGGAGTTCGTGGCCGTGACGCTCGCGGCACTGCGAATCGGGGCCGTCTGCTGCCCGCTGCCGGCAATCTTTCGCGAGCACGAGCTCACCTTCGTGCTGAGCCGATCCAGGGCGCGTGTGGTGTTCGCCGCCGATGTTTTTCGGGGCCGTCACCACGCGCTCGAGATCGCCTCGCTGGAGGGACAGCTGCCGCTTCTGCAACACCTGATCGTGGTGAAGGAAAACGATCAACGCGGGGCGCTGCCCGTCACGCGGCGAATCACGTGCGTGCGGTTGTATCGGGCGGTGCGGTCTGCGTCACTGAATCTTACGGAGATCGACCAACGCCGGCCGGCTGAAGACTTCCCGGCACAGTTGCTGTTCACCTCGGGGACTTCCGGGGTGCCGAAGGGAGTGATCCACCGACACGATGTGCTGATGAACGCAGCGACACTCCATGTGGCACAGTTGGGGTTGGATACCGGCGATCGCATTTTCGTGCCTTCGCCACTGGCTCATCAAACAGGCTTCCTGTACGGGATGTGGGTCGCGTGGCTCTTGGGAGTGCCTCAGATCCTGCAGGCTGTGTGGGACCCCGGGCGTGCCGTGAGAATGTTGCGCGAGTGGCATGGGACGTTCACGCAGGCCGCGCCCACCTTCCTGGCCGATCTGGTGCGCACCGTACAGGCCGGCGTACGAGCACCCAGCACGTTGCGACTGTTTGTGCCGACGGGAGCGACGGTGCCTCGTACGCTGGCGCAGGAGGCGGAGCGTGTCCTGCACTGCCAGATCTGCGGTGCCT
>DASZVD010000387.1:0-3409 GCA_035547375.1 Steroidobacteraceae bacterium | reverse complement strand
AGCCCTGCAAGCCATTGGCGTGCGCTTCGAGAGATGGTCCGCGTCCCACCAACTTCCAACCGACGTCGATGATGCGGCGGTGGTGCAGGCTTACCGGAGTGACATCGAGCGGCTGAAAGCCGCATGCGGCTATCGGTCCGTCGACGTGCTGCGTTGCCTGCCGGACAACCCGAAGCGCGTCGAGTTGCGGCAGAAGTTTCTCGATGAGCACACTCATGACGACGACGAGGTGCGATTCTTCGTCGAGGGAGCGGGCGTGTTCTACCTTCGCGCCGCGGGAAAGGTGCACATGACGTTATGCGAGCGGGGCGACCTGATCGGTGTGCCGGCCGGCACCCGCCACTGGTTCGACATGGGACCTGCGCCGCGCTTCACGGCCATCCGTTTATTCACCACACCCGAAGGCTGGGTTGCGCGGTTTACGGGTGAGCCCATAGCGCAGCGATTCCCGTCCTTCGAGCGCGCGTCGGCGTGATCGAGCTGCAAGGTATCCGCGCCGCCGTAACCGATATCGAAGGCACCACCAGCAGCCTGGCCTTCGTGAAGGATGTTTTGTTCCCGTACGCGCGCCGCGCCCTGCCCGACTACGTGCGCACGCACTGGCCGGAGCTGGCGGACAGGGTGGCCGAGATCGAGCATCTGACAGGCCGCGAGAAATTGCAGCCGCGGGACACGATCGACATTCTCTTGCGGTGGATGGACGAGGACCGGAAGGTCACCCCCCTGAAAACCCTGCAGGGACTCATCTGGCGGACGGGATTCGAGAGCGGCGAGCTCGAGGGGCACGTGTACGAGGACGCCGTACGGGCACTGCGCAAGTGGCACGCCGATGGACTGCGACTCTACGTCTACTCCTCGGGTTCGGTCGCGGCTCAAAAGCTGCTCTTCGGGCACACCTCGCACGGCGACCTGCTGCCGCTGTTCTCCGGCTATTTCGACACCACCACCGGACCCAAGCTCGAGTCCCGGTCGTACGCCCTGATCGCGTCCGCACTGGGCCTGGCGCCCGCTGCGATAGTCTTCCTCTCGGACCATCCAGGGGAAACGCAGGCGGCCGCGGCGGCCGGCTTGCAGACCGTGCTCGTGGCGCGGGAGGCGGACGACGCCCGAACCACAGTCGCGCGCACCTTTGACGACATTGCCTGGACACGCCCATGAAAATCGAAGGCACTCACTATCGCTCCATCTGGCTCAGTGAGAACGGCTGGTCGGTGCGCATACTCGATCAACGCCAACTGCCCTGGCGCGTCGAGATCGTCGAGCTGACTACCGTTACCGACGCCGCACGCGCCATCAAAGAGATGTGGACCCGCGGGGCTCCGCTGATCGGCGCAACGGCGGCGTATGGCCTTTGCCTGGCGTTACGCACCGATCCTTCCGCTGCCTCGCTCGCCTTGAGCTATGCCACCTTGTTACAGACTCGCCCCACCGCGATCAACCTCAAGTGGGCGTTGGACCGGATGACGGCAGCGGTCGCGCCTCACGAGGGAGCGGAGCGTGTCGCGGCGGCATACGCCTGCGCGAAGGCGATCTGCGACGAGGATGTCGCTACCAACCGCGCCATCGGCGAGCACGGCGTGACATTGATCAACGCCCTCGCCCGCGCCAATCCGGGCCGCCCGATCAACATTCTGACCCACTGCAATGCCGGTTGGCTGGCGACGGTCGATTACGGCACCGCCCTGGCGCCCATCTATCTGGCGCACGACCAGGGGCTGCCGGTGCACGTGTGGGTGGATGAAACCCGCCCGCGGAACCAAGGTGCCCTGCTGACCGCTTTCGAGCTCGCGCAGCACGGCGTACCACACACTGTGATCGCGGACAACGCCGGCGGCCTGCTGATGCGCGCGGGCAAGGTCGATCTGTGCATCGTCGGCACCGACCGGGTCGCGCGCAACGGCGATGTCTGCAACAAGATCGGCACTTACCTCAAAGCCCTCGCGGCCCAAGACAACAACGTGCCGTTCTACATTGGGCTGCCCCTGAGCACCTTCGACGCGTCGGTCGCAAGCGGCAGCGAGATCCCGATCGAAGAGCGGTCGGCGGAAGAAGTAACATTGGTACACGGGAAGGACGCGGACGGCCGTCCGGCAACTGTCCGTATTACCGACTCGCCGGCGGCCAATCCCGCCTTCGACGTGACGCCCGCCCGTCTGGTGACGGGCTACATCACCGAGCAAGGGATCAAGCGAGCCCTTTAGCCCGCAGCAGATTGCAGCTGCTGCCGTTGCAGCCGCTGCCGTCTCAGCCGCCGAGCATCTTGTCGACGGTCTTGTCGGCCAACACGCCGTCAGTGGCGGGAGCGGCCTTCGCGGCGTCGACGCCTGCCGTCTTCGGCATGCGCACGGCGCCGTTGAACGTTGCGCCTTCGACGACACTGACACGCGGAGCGACGAGGTCGCCGATCACATTGGCCGTCGGCGACACCACGATCGACTCGGTCGCTTCCAGATCACCCTCGACGGTGCCCTTGACCGTGATGACACGGGCCTTGACGTCACCGATGACGACTCCGCCGACGCCGATCGTGAGGTTCTCGGTGTGCTTCACCGAGCCTTCGACGCGGCCGAAGAGGATGAGATCTTCTTCCGCCGACAGCTCACCCTTGAAGCTGAGCGTCTTGCCCAACACCATCACCGAGCGCTGCGCCTGCCCGGGCAGGGTCACCTGCGCGCTCGCAACCGACTCGCCGGCGGCCGGATTCGCAGCAGCGGCGCTCGCGCTGTTGGCCCGACCGTTCTGACTATTGAACACTGCCATGATAGACCTACCCATGATTACCGGCCGTTAGTGCCTGCTGCGGACTGTGCCTGTGCCGACCGGGCTTCCGGCTGGCGATTGGCGCGGGCCTTGCCCGCTTCCATGAATACATTGCCGTTGAAATTCGCGCCTTCGACGATGCTGATGCTGGGGGCGCGGACATCGCCCGTCACCTGTGCGCCGCTCACCACCGCGATGGAGGCCGCGGCGGTCACGTCGCCCTCGACGCAACCCTGGACGATCACCGTCTGGCCCTTGATGTCGGCCTTGACACGCCCTTGCGGCGCGATCATGAGCCGCTGCGTGTGGACGATGGTGCCCTGCACCTCGCCGTGGATCGTCAGATCCTCGTCGGCGTGCAGTTCACCCTTGAAGCGCAGCGAGGGCCCCAGGACCGAGGCCTGCTCGTTGAGCGAATCGTTCGGATCAGCCATCAACCGTCTCCGTTAGCAAAGCGCCGCCGGAGGCGATGCCGACAGAATCATCAGCCGGGCGCTTGGGCGGGTGAGGTAATCTTGCTGCCTTTCGACCTGTCTCCCCTGGGATACATTTCACGGCTGAGCCCAGGCTTTTTGAGACTCCGGTCGCAACTGCCGCTCTTTCTTGCGCGCGGCTCTTCCCTGAAGCCGCGCCAGCAGCGGCGAGGCGG
>DASZVD010000386.1:0-15286 GCA_035547375.1 Steroidobacteraceae bacterium | reverse complement strand
ATGTCGTCTCGAAATAATCATTGGCTGCCCGCGGCACGCCCCTCGGGCTGTTGCTCCCGAATCAAGGACCGCCACCGATGAATCGCCTGCGCCTTTTCTTCACGTTGAGCCTCCTGCTCGGAGGCGCCTGGAGCCAGAGCGCCTTCGCGTGGTGGAACGACGATTGGGCTTTCCGCAAGGAGATCAAGTTCGATCTCTCGAAGGCCGGTGCCGACATTGCCGGCAGCCCGACGGACGTTCCGGTGCTCATCCGCCTGAGCCTGGCCAACTTCGGCTATTTCGGGGACACCGCCCCGGATGGCGCCGACCTGCGCTTCGTGGCCGCGGACGACAAGACGCCGCTCAAATCCCACATCGAGCGGTACGATCCTCAAGCGCAGATTGCGTTCATCTGGGTGCGCGTGCCGCGCCTGGTCGGCGGCGCCAACACGGACAAGATCTTCCTGTACTACGGCAACAAGAAGGCTCAGGTCGGCTCCGATCCGGGAGGCACCTACGACAAGAACGAGGCGCTGGTGTATCACTTCGGCACGGCGGCGGGCTCGCCGCAGGACTCGACGAGCTACAAGACGGAGCCCTCGGCATTCAAGGCGGTCGTCAATCCTGCATCGCTCATCGGGTCGGGTGCGCAGTTCAAGGGCGCTGAGATCATCACGGTGCCCGCGACCGCGGCTCTGCGGCTCGTTCCCACGCAAGGGATGACCATCTCCGCCTGGGTGCGCGTCGAGGCGGCGCAACAACAGGCGTATGTCGCCGCGCTACAGGATGGCGATAAGCGGCTGATCCTCGGTATCAACGGCACGCAAGCTTTCGCCTCGCTGGACACCGCGACCGTGACCCAATCCGGCACGCCGCTCACCACCGGCGAGTGGCACCACCTTGCGGTGCGGGTCGGCGGCGGCAAGCTGAGCCTGCTCGTCGATGGCGTCGAAGCGGGCTCGGCGGCGGCGACCGCGACGGAAATCGGCGGGACGCTCACCGTCGGCGGCTCCGCGCAGGGCGGCAACTTCCTGACGGGCGAGCTCGATGAGCTCGAGGTCGCCAACACGGCACGTCCGACTGAATGGATCACCGCGGCGGCGCGCAGCCAGGGCATGGTCGCACCCCTGGTGATCTATGGCGGCGATGCCCAGAAAGACAGCAGTGGCGGTGAATCCTACTTCGCTTCCACGCTGCGCAGCGTCACGGTCGACGGCTGGGTGATCATCAGCATCCTGGGTGTGTTGTTCTTCGCCTCGATCGGCATCATGATCGGCAAGTTCATCTATCTGAACCGCGTGGCCGGCGGCAATTTCAAGTTTCTCACCGAGTTCCGCAAGACCAGCGAGGATCCGGCGGCGCTCGAGCGACGTGAGGGCAAGAACGCGCCATCGGACGAAGAGGAGTTGGCCTTCGAGGAAGGACGGCAGTCCCAGTTCATGTCGGCTCTGACCGCCGGCAAGGAAGTGTTTGGCATCTCCACGCTGTGGCGCCTCTACCACCACGGCATGCGCGAGACCATGAAGCGTCTCGAGGGCCAGCCGGCGGGGGCGGACCGGGTGCGCACGCTGTCGGCGCAGTCGATCGAGGCCATCCGCGCCACGATGGACGCATCCCTGGTGCGTATGACGCAGCAGCTCAGCGCGCAGATGGTCTGGCTCACGATCTGCATCGCGGGCGGCCCCTTCCTGGGACTGCTGGGCACGGTGGTCGGTGTCATGATCACATTCGCCGCGATCGCGGCCTCCGGTGAGGTCAACATCAATGCGATCGCGCCCGGCACGGCAGCGGCGCTCGTGGCGACCGTCGCCGGCCTCGGTGTCGCGATCCCATGCCTCTTCGGTTACAACTATCTCAACTTGCGCATCAAGAACATCGTGGCCGACATGCGCGTGTTCGTGGATGAGTTCGTGACTCGCATCGCCGAGACCTATTCCTGATCTTACGGGAGCATCACGCATGGCAGGATCGGTAGGTGATGGCGAGAAAGACGCCTACGACGACATCAACGTAACGCCGATGTTGGACCTCGCGTACGTGCTGCTGGTGATCTTCATCATCATGACCACGGCCACGGTCCAGGGCATCAAGGTCAACCTGCCGAAGGCGAGCGCGCAGCCCAGCCTTGCGCAGAGCAAGACGAAGGCCATCTCGATCGCCGCCGACGGCACGATCTATCTCGATACGTTTCCGGTCACCATGCCGGAGCTCGAGAACCTGCTGCGGCAATACAAGGCTGCGACTCCCGACCTGCCCGTCATCATCAAGGCGGACTCGAGCATCCAGTACCAACGGGTGGTCGACGTGCTCGACCTGGCCGGGCGTCTCGAGATCACGCAGCTGGGCCTCGTCACGCAGAAGATCGTGAAGTAGCGGGCGACCGCCATGAACGGCCGGGCGCAGAAATTCCGCTATCTTCCGCTGACCCTGCTGGCCGTGGTCGTCCTCGTCGCAGGCAGCGGCGTGTATCTGATGGTGCGGCATTTCCTGCACGCGGCGCCGCCGCAGACGAAGAAGGTCGTGCAGGAGATTCACATCATCCGGCCGCCGCCGCCGCCGCCGGACGAGCCGCCACCCCCGCCACCGCCGCCCGAAGAAAAGGTGGATGTGCACGAGCCGGAGCCTGAGCCCGATCCGACTCCGTCGAATGAGCCGCCGCCCTCCGAGCAGTTGGGCCTCGACGCGGAAGGCGGGGCCGGAGGAGACGCGTTCGGACTCGTGGGCCACAAGGGCGGCCGCGATCTGCTGGCTTCCGGCGGCAGCGCACTCGCCTGGTACGGTGGGCTCGTCAAGAACAGGCTGCTCGATTGCCTGCAGTCCGACAAGGACGTGCGTAAAGGCGGGGCCTATTCCGTCGACGTGGAAGCCTGGGTCCGCGAAGACGGCACCGTGGAGCGGATTCGCCTGGAGAAATCCACCGGAGACCGCCAGCGTGACAAGGCGATCGAGGCCCAGTCGTCGGGCTGTCGTATTTCCGAGCCGCCGCCCGCTGGGATGCCCCAACCGATCAGACTGCGTATCGTCTCCCGCGCGTAAGCGTCAGGGCGTATCGCTTGCTACCGGCCCTCTTGTTTGCTCTACACCTGGGCGCCTCGGATCTGGCCGTTATTGTCAACACTACCGATCCTGTCAGTGTTGCGACGGCCGAGTACTACGTAGCGAAGCGTCACATTCCGAAATCCAACGTGGTGCGCGTCCAGTTCGATTCCAGCCGGGACGATCTGCCGCCCGCGCAGTTCAGCGTGCTCAGAGCCAATATCGAGCGCCGCTTGAGCTCCCATGTCCAGGCTTACGCGCTCACCTGGGCACGGCCGTATCGGGTCGGCTGCATGTCGATCACGGCCGCCTTCGCCTTCGGAGTCGATCCCAGATTCTGCGCCGCCGGCTGTGCCCTGACCTGGCCGAATCCGCTATTCAACTCCGGCGCCCCGCGACCGTACGACACGCTGCGCGTGCGACCGGCTATGAGCATCGCGGCTGTCGATGTCGAGCAGGCGCGGTCGCTCATCGATCGCGGTGTCAGCTCCGACCGGACACAACCGGCCGGGACCGCGTACCTGGTGGTCACCGGTGACAAGGCGCGCAATGTCCGGGCAGGCGAATATTTCGGGGCCGTCCCCGTCGGGCGGCCGGGACTCGATGTCGAGATCCGGCACGTCGCGCTGACGAACCGCGCGGACGTCCTGTTCTATTTCATAGGCGCGGCGGAGGTCCCCGATCTCGGCACCAATCGCTTTCTGCCGGGGGCGATCGCCGACCATCTGACTTCCTTCGGCGGGATGCTGACCGACAGTCCGCAGATGAGCAGCCTGCGGTGGCTCGAGGCGGGCGCCACCGGAAGCTACGGGGCGGTCGTCGAGCCCTGCAACTATCCCAGCAAGTTTCCCGACATCCCGGTGCTGCTGCGGCACTATCTCGCCGGCGAGACGCTCATCGAGGCTTACTGGAAGAGTGTGCTCATGCCGGGGCAGGGGCTGTTCATCGGCGAGCCTCTGGCGGCGCCGTTCGCGCGGCCAGCCCGATCGACGAGATCGCGCTGACGAGGGCCAGCGCGAGGCCGCCGCCGCCCGAGAGAAACCGGCTCCAGGCGAGGCTCGGCCAGACGGCCTCCGATGCGAGGGCCTGGTGGAACGGACCCCACACGAGGGACAGGGCGGTCGACGGGCCGGGGACGAGGAGCAGCAAGATGCTGGGCGGCAGTGCGAGCGCCAGCCGCAGGAGAAATTCGCGCAAGGCTCGAGGCGGCCAGGCCAGTACGACGATGAGCGACAGTGCCGCATACTCCAACAGTCCTGCGGCATCCAGGTTGACCTCGAGCGAACCCGCGGGCATGGCGCCCCAGCCATAGGGGTAAACGGTTCGACCCCCGATGACGACCGGGTGACGCAGGTTCACCTCGAACGTGACCGTTCGGTTGGGACCTTCCTGGCCGGCGACGACGCTCAACACCTTCAAGTCGGGATCCAGCCGGCTCAATATTTGGCTCATCGCGGGCAGCAGAGGGCGCAGCAGCGTGCTCTGGCAGGCGTGAGCAAGCCAGATCACCGCCGCGCCCACGAGCAGTACCCGTGGGGCGAGCTCACGCAGGGGCGGTAATTGGCCGGGCACGACGCAACCAGGCGTAGAAGTACATCGAGACGACCAGCACCACCGCTATCGGTGTCACCGTGCCGTGCAGGGGCTCGAAGAGATGGGTGTTGGCGCGATAAGCGTAAAAGAGAGCCAGGATCCGCAGCTGGTTGGTGAAAAAGACCACTGGCACCCCGATGAGCAGTCCCCGCCAGCGCAGCCGGGTAGGCAAGGGAGCGATCGCGAAGGCCGCGGTCAGCAGAAAGAGGGCTTCCAGCCCCTCACAGCCATTGAGAATGCTCAACCCTCCTCCGGGCGCCGACAAAGCGGCTCCCACTGCCGTCACGTGGACGGAGGGCGTCAGCACGTCGATGAGCAGGGCGGCGGGCCGGACCGTAGCATCGTCGATCACGAAGCGCTCGACGAAGCTGCCTCGCAAGGCTTGCCACGCGAGCTGCTGCGCGGTGAACACGCCAAGAAAAGCGGCGACTCGAGCCGCCGCGGCCTTCATGAGGCTGACGTCGACCGAAAGCCCCGCGATTCACGCAGGGCGAGGCCCGACAGTGCGACCGCCAGGAGCGCATAGGCCCAGCCTGGGAGCGGAGCGTTTCCTGCGGTGGAAGCGGTTCCCATGGCGAGCGTCTGCTGGGTCGACGTGTCGGACTGATCCGCATTGACGGTCGCGCTGTTGTAGACCGCACCACTTCCCGTCCAGGTGACGGTAATGGTCAGTGTGACGCTGGCACCAGCTGCCAGACTTCCGACGGAGCAGGTGACTGAGGGATAGTTGTATGTGCAGCCCGACGACGCCGACAGGAAGCTGCCCAGCGAGGGCAGTGTGTCCGTCACGGCGACATTCGTGGCCGCCAGGGGCCCGTTGTTCGTGACTGTGATGGTATAGGTTCCGGTCCCACCCGAGACCGCCTGCGTCGGGCCGCTGCCGGACAGGGCCACCGCCGTCCCCTGATTGACCGCTGCGAGAAGATTGATGCGCGGGGTGCTGCGGCCGTTGGCGCTGTCCGTGTCCGTGACGCCGCTCACTTGCAGCCTCTGCACGGTCTCGCTGGTTGTTTCGGCCGGGTAGCGCGCCCGCAGGACCGCGATGGAGCCCGTGACGTGCGGTGTCGCCTGGGAGGTGCCTGACTCCTGGAAGCTCGAATTCGGTGCGTTCACGAACGTGCCGGGCGCCAGCAGCGTCAGGTAGCTTGCGCTTTGGGAGAAACAGGTGACTTTGTCGGCGGCGCTGACGTCGGTGCACGGTGCCGAAGGCAATGCCAAAGGCCATGTGATCGTTCCGTAGGAGGCGTCATATACGGCACCGACCGAAACGACGCCGGCCACGCACGCTGGGTCTGCAAGCCCTGTCTTCGAGCCGCTATTGCCCGCCGCGATGACGGGGATGATGCCTGCCTGCTCGAGGGCTGACAGCGCTTGCACGAAGGGGCTCACGGTCGAGCCGCACTGTGTCGAATTGCTGCTGTTGTCGCCGAGACTCATGTTGACGGCGACAATGTCGTACTGCGCCTTCATCCTGAGGACATCGTCGAGGGCGTCGATGATATTGGTGGTAGTCGTGCCGGTGCCGTTGAAGACATTGAACATGGCCAGATTCGCGCCAGGGGCGACGCCCAGCGCGATGGCCGAGACATTCGTCCCGTGGAGCGTTTCGGAGGATGCCCCTCCGGAAGGGTTGTACTGGTAGTTGTAGACGACGCGACAAGTATTGGCCGGAGTTCCCACCGCCGTACAGGTCCCGAAGTCGGAGTAGCTCGTCCAGCTGCTGTCCAGGCCCCCATCGATGACCGCGACCGTCGTCCCGGCCCCCGTAGCCCCCTCGGCCGCGGCTTGGGGTGCATTGATGAACGGAAGATCGCTGACCGAAACCGTGTGCAGCACGCTGTTCTGATGGACGGCGCGTACTCCCGGGTAGGCCCGCAGCCGAGCGAGAGCGTCCAACGAGGAAATCCGCCAGACAGAGAGCGGAAAATGCTGGTAGTCCCGTACCAGCTGCGCGTCTTTGCCGCTCACGCCTGACGTAACCGGTGATCTGGCCGCCACGTAGCCGCTGGCGCGCATCGCCAGAATGGCGGCATCGTCATACCGCAGGTGGCGCCGGCTACGCTCAGCGTCCGCGGCTGCGTCCGCCGCCGTGGCGTCCACCTCTACGATCACATCGACCTTCCGCCCGGCAGCCAGCCAGGCGCGGACCTGCTGCGACGGCGGAATTGCAAGGGCGGCCTGGCCGCAGCCCAGCAACACCAACCCCATTCCCAACACCCGGCTGCCCCAAGGGGCGCTCGCGCTCTTCGTTCTCATGGCGCCGGAAGGTAGCCCCGGATTATTGCCATTGCGTGGTCTTCTCACTACAGCCGCCCGGTGTGCAAAGGCGGCGCGAACGTCATCTAAACGACAAAGGACTGCAACACTGCCTGACTACATTTTACCTAAGACGGGACAACAAACCGGCGACAAGTTGACCAGAATCAGACAACTAACCGCTTACAGGGGTGGTCTGCTCGTGATTGAAAGTAGAAAACAAGCAGTATCGATTCGTATGAACGGCACGGACGTACGGAAGGTGAAGAAGGTCGCGAGCCGGCTCGGGGTGCGCGATTCCGACGTCATCCGCTATGCGGTGAAGAGCATGCTGGCGAAGCTCGGACCGCTGTACGACCCGGAGGCACATGGGCGCAACCTGGTGCCGGTGTTCGTCGAATCGGGCGCGGAGCTCCTTCGCTTCTTCGAGATCGATGCGACTCGGCTCGAGGCCATCATCAACGGCGGTGTCGATATCGAGCGGCGCGTGGAGCGCGACGACATCGCATTGCTGGCACTCACCGGAACGCAGGAGCCTTACGCCGCGCTGAAACTGAGCGAGCTCGATCGCACGGAGCGCCGCGAGCGCAGCCCGGCGCAGCTGTCGGAATCGCTACGCCAGTACCTCTACGCGAAATACGTGTATCGGCCTATTTCCGAACCAAACGCCCCGCGGGATGCGTCGCTGCGCCTGGCCGTAGTGCCGGACCAGCAAGAGCTCGCGGAAGGCTGAAGGGAGCACTCATGAATACGACCACGACCATGCGAACGTCCTTGAAGCTGGGTTTGATCGCGCCCCTGGCGCTGACCTGCCTCTCGGTGTCACCGCACGCGAAGGCTGACAGCCTGCTGCTCGCGCAGACCACCCTGGTAACCGGATCCGCCTCCACTGTGGATTCCTTCACGGCGCCCGGTGCGGGCACCGTGACGATATCCCTGACGAGCCTCGATTGGCCCGCTGCGCTGAGCGCATTGAGCTTCTCGGCGACGTCCGCCACGCAGGTGCTCTCGTCGTGGAATGGAACCAGTATCACCAGCAACATCGCGAGCTTTGAAGTCGACGCCGGCACCTACTTTGCACATATCATGGCCACCGCGAGCGGGGCTCTGAATGTGGGCCTGTACTCCGTCGTGATGACCTTCAGTCCCGGTTCCGGCGGCGCGCCTTCCGTGCCTCTGCCCGCCAGCGGCTGGATGCTGCTGACCGGTATGTTCGTGCTCGCCGGACTTGCGCGCGTGGTGCGTCCCTTTGAGTTGATGGGAACCGCCGGGGCCTGATCGGCTTCCGGCTTGACGCGGCGCAGCCCTGCGCCGCGTATTTTTCCCCACGAAACGAAAGCGTCATGTATGGCGCTTAGTATGACAATCGTCCAACCCTTCGGCGCGTCACTCGCGCCGCAGCGGATTGCCACTTCAGACAACTACAATGATCTCAAAGCGACTCCTGTTCGCACTGCTGTTCCTGGGTATCGCGGACTGCGGTCTGGCCGCAGAGCCGAAGGCCGCCACTGTAAAGCCCCCAGTGGTCTTGCCCTCGTATCGCCTGCAACCCGGCGACATCATCACGGTGTCCGTCTGGAAGGAGACGGAGCTGCAGAGCGACGTGCTCGTGCGCCCGGACGGCGGCTTCTCGTTTCCGCTGGCAGGCGATGTCGATGCCGTCGGCAAGTCGGTCGAAGAGATTCGCTCGCTGCTGGTCGACCGCCTGAAGCGCTTCATTCCGAGCCCCGTGGTCACCGTCGCGGTCAAACAGATCGGCGGCAACCGCATCTATGTCGTGGGCCGCGTCAACCACGCGGGCGATTTCCCGCTCAGCAGCCCCATCGACGTCATGCAGGCTATCGCGCTCGCAGGTGGAGCGACGCCGTTCGCGGCCATCAACGATATCGTCATCCTCCGTCGGCAGAATGGCGAGCAACAGGCTCTCCATTTCCATTATTCGGACGTCGCTCGTGGCCGGGATCTCTCACAGAACATATTGCTCCAGACCGGCGACACGGTGGTCGTCCCGTGAGTGAGTCCCCGCGGATCCAAGGCGCGTGAGAAGACGTATGGCGTATCCCACGGCAATCGGCTGTGGCTGCCTCCTCGGGGCGGGTGGAGCGTCGCATGTGCATGCGGCGGAGTGGACGCTTCAGCCTACGCTGAGCTCACTATTGGACTATGACAGCAACCGGAATTATGTCTTCGGTACCGCTGCCAGCGAGCAGGCCATCCTGTCTGCCGATCTCCTGCTGCAGCGGTCCGTGGAAAACCTGCAGCTCGTGTTGCAGCCGCACTTCGATGTACGACGCTTTTCGGATTCGACCTGGGCACCGGGAAACGACCGCAGCCTGGCCGCTGGCATCACCTGGACCCGCGAGCGGGCCAAGCTGAATGTGAACGGGTCGATCGCCAACCAGACCACGCTCAGCACCGAGCTTCTGCAGACCGGGATTCTCGAAGGCGACTCGCGGCGCCGCAGCGAGTCGGCGACCGCCGAGCTCGATCTCATGCAGACCGAGAAGCGGCTCTTCTACACGCAGTATAACTTCCAGTCCTCGCCCTACTTCGGCCCGCCGCTGATCCATCTGCTGCTGCCGGGCTATCACTACAACTCCGCGGTATCCGGTGAGCGCTTCACGCTCAACGAGAATCTCGTATTCTCCGTCGCCGCCTTCGGCGACATCCTCCACAGCGAGCGTGCGGGAGCCTCCAGCCATGAGGCCGGCGCGCAGATCGAGCTCAATTACGCGCACTCCGAGAAGCTGAACTTCGATGTTCAGCTCGGGGACAGTCAGCGCGTGCTGAGCGGCGCCTCCAGTAACGGCTGGAGCGCAGTGGCGCTGATCAACCGGAATTTCGAGCGCAGTGCGCTCACATTGAGCTTCTCCCGGCAGCTCACGCCTTATGGCAACGGGTATCTGGTGGAGCGTCAACAGTTCAGTGCCGGCCTCAAGCGCGCCCTGTCCGAATATCTGAACGCCGATCTGACGGTGACGCGAATCCAGAACAACGATTCCACGGTCCGGCTGGGGTTGGATCGCAGGTTCTACGACAACCTGGGCGGCGGATTGGACTGGAGGCTGAGCGAGTCGTGGACCCTGCGCTCGGAGGCGACCACGAGCTGGACGCCGCCATACGGGTCGATACATACCGTCCACGAATGGCGCGCGGCTTTGATCATGACGTGGAAGCCCCTGCAACAGGAGCTGATCAGGTGAACGGATCGTGAATGCCGTAGTGGAAAAAAAAGACAGCTCCCTGCGCGATTATCTCGTTGCCGCCCGGCATCGCCGCGCGACCCTGATCGCGACCTTTTCGATCGCCATGTTGAGCGCCATTGCGCTCGCGGTCCTGCTCCCGCCGCACTATCGTTCGGCGGGCACGGTACTCATCGAGCAGCAGGAAATGCCCCAGGAGCTCGTGCGCTCCACGGTCACCTCCTACGCGGACGAGCGAGTCCAGGTGATCAGCAAGCGTGTGATGAACACCGAGACGCTGCTGAACATCATCCGCCGCTACGATCTGTATCCCACGCATCGAGCCAAGGACACTCGCGAGGCGCTCCTCAAGCGCATGCGCGAAGACATCAGCCTGAAGATGATCAGCGCGGATGTGATCGACCCGCGCAGCGGCCGCCCGACCACGGCCACCATCGCATTCGAGATCTCCTACACCAGCACTTCGGCCGATCTGGCGGCGAAGGTGGCCAATGAGCTCACCACGCTCTATCTGAACGAGAACCTCAACAACCGCACTCAGCTGGCGCGCGATGCCGCCACCTTCCTCGAATCCGAAGCCGAGCGGGTCAGCCGGCAGATCGCCGATCTGGAGCAGAAGCTCGCGCTGTTCAAGGACAAGAACCAGCAGAAGCTCCCGGAGCTCACGCAGCTCAACATGACCTTGCTGGACCGGACCGACCAGCAGTTGCGGGAGGATGAGGCACGCCGCGACTCGCTGGAGCAGCAACAGGTCTATCTCGAGGCCCAGCTTGCGCAACTGAAGCCCAACTCCGTCGTGTTCACCGACACCGGCGAGCGCATTACCTCGTCGGCGGATCGCCTGAAGATGGCACGCTCGCAGCTGGATTCCGCTCGCGCCCTGTACGGCCCCGACCATCCCGACATCGCGCGCCTGGAGCGTGAGGTGGCCGGTCTCGAGCGGGAGGTCGCCAAGGAGCCGCACGCATCGGCAACGGCTGAGGGGAGCGAGACAAACGACTTGCGTCGCAAGCTGGAGAAGGCGCGCGCGACCCTTGCTGCGGTGAGTGAGAAGTACGGACCGGATCATCCCGATCGCGTTCGGGCCGAGCGTGAAGTCAAGGAGCTGGAGGCGGAGCTCGCGGCACTGCCTGCCTCGGGGGCACCTGCAGCAGATGCGAGTGCCGGCCTGCCGCCGGTCGACGCTGATAACCCCGCCTACGTCCAGATCCAAGCTCAAGTGGTGGCGACGCGCAACGAGCTGGCGGCACTGCAGACGTCAATGGCGAAGCTGCGAGCGCGGTCGGAGGAATATCAACGCAATATCAGCCTCGCGCCGCAGGTGGAAAAAGAATATCACGAGCTCTCGCGCGATTACGACAACGCGCGCGTGAAGTACGCCGAGATCCGCTCGAAGCAGCAGGAAGCCAAGACGGCACAGGATCTCGAGGCGGATCGAAAGGGAGAGCGTTTTACCTTGATCGACCCGCCCTTGCCGCCGGAGGAGCCGGTGAGTCCTCCCCGCGTGCTGATTCTCGTCGTCGGTTTCCTGCTCAGCAGCGGATTGACGTTTGGCGTTCTCTGGGCGCTGGAGAGCGGGGATACAACTGTCCGCAGCCGTAGGGACCTGGCCGATCTCCTTGGAGTGGCACCTCTCGCGATCGTGCCGCATATCGGCACGATGGCCGAAGCGCGGGCGGCCCGCCGTAGGGTCTGGCTCGCGACCGGAACGAGCGTCGCGACCGTTTGTGCTGCGGTGATACTCATACACTTTTTCTACATGCCGCTTGACGTGCTGTGGTTCGCCTTTGCACGGCGTTTCGGCTTTTAGAGGCGAGACTTCCGATGGACAGAACTCAACGCGCAATCGATCTCGGTAAGGTGCAGGTGCAAATGCACCGCGTCGACACGCCCCCTGTAGCGGACGATACGCGCGCCGAACGTGTTGCGCTCAGTCGGGAGTTCAGCCTCGGCACGGTAGAGTCCGTTGCGCGGGTGTCTCTGGATTGGGAGGCGCTGAAGGAACGAAGGATCGTGGCGAAAGACGATGCTCTGCCCGCGAACCAGGCATACAGGATGTTGCGTACCCAGGTGCTTCAGCGGGCGCGCACGCACGGTCTCACGACTCTGGGCGTCATCAGTGCGATGAATGGCGAGGGCAAGACGCTTACGGCGATAAATCTCGCGCTGGTCCTGGCGGCGGAGCCGAATCAGACGGTCCTGCTCGTCGATCTCGACCTGCGGCATCCGAACGTCGCGCGCACTCTGAGCCTCAACGTCGAACGGGGTCTCGAAACCTGGTTCGGTGGCGAGGAGCCGACGAGGAACGTGTGCTACGGCGTCGAAGGCGTAGAGCGGCTTTTCATTCTTCCGACTCTTCAGTCGGTCAGCAACAGCTCGGAGGTCCTTGCGAGTGTGGGGACGCGTAAGCTCTTCAATGATCTGAAGGGACGTGACCCGGGGCGCGTGTTACTGGTGGACTTGCCACCCGTCCTCCTGACCGATGATGCGCTGACCGTCGCGCCACTGTTGGATGGCGTGGTGTTGGTTGTCAACGAGCGGAGGACTCGCCGGGAAGATGTCGTGCGCGTCGTCGATCTGTTGGGCAATACGCGGATCGTCGGCACCGTCCTCAATCGCTCATCGGAGTCGCTGAAGCGGGCATACTGAGGCGGCTTCTCGATAGGTTTCCTCCAGCGCGTCACCGTAGCTTCGCAGGGAGAGCCGGTCGTGGATTTCACCGGCCGCGCGTGTACGGAGGGCGCGCCGCTGATCTTCCGGCATTTCCAGGATCTTGAGGATGCCCTGCTGTAACTGTGCGGTGCTGCCGTCGTAGACGATGCCGGCATTCGCGTCGAGGACGAATTGTCCGGCGGGTACGTTCCGGGTGGTAATGACGGGTAGGCCGGCCTCCATGGCCTCCACCACGGCGTAACCGAAGTTCTCGGAGTGGGAGGGCAGAACGAACACCTGGGCCGACGCAAACAGTTGCTGCTTCTGCTGACCTTGGACGAAGCCCAGCCACATCGTGCTGTCTGCGATGCCGAGTCGTCGTGCCTGCTCTCGCAACCCGGCGACGAGTTGCGGGCTGCCCGTTCCCGCGATGGCCAGTATCGCATCCGGGCGGGCGCGGCGAACCGCTGCAAATGCCTCGAGAAGCCGGTCGACTCCCTTGATCTCATGGATCCGCGAAAGGAAGAGCACGACAGAGCGCCCTGCGAGTCGCTCGAGGTGCTTGGCGACATCCTCGTCGGGTGCTCCGTCCGCTGCCGGCGAAACATCGACTCCAAGGGGGAACACACGCGACCGCTCGCCCAGCCTGCGAACCTGCGTCACCTGCGATAACTCATCGCAGCTGCACAGGTGAACGATGCTCGCGCCGTCGATCATCCTGCCTTCGATCAGGCCTATCGACAGCCGCTTGAGGATTCGGCGCCGGTTCCGCAAGCCCCACTCGCCCAGTGTGTTGTGCAGAGTGAGGACATAAGGCACGCCTCTCAGAAGCGCCGTGTGAGCGGCTACGACGGGCGCGAAACGGAACAGGCCATGAACGTGAACGACGTCGTAATCGCGCACATGCGCCAGCAACCAGCGCGCCAAGGGCCAGGACGTCGTGTAACGATCACCCCGCGCCGGAAAGTAGCGGACCCGATGTCCGCCGCACCGAACGAACCCGCCGAACGGCACGTCCATCAGCTTGTGCAGCCCGTCCTCGTTGGTCGTGACCAGCTCGCTGTGGACATTGCGGTTCTGCAGGGCTTTCAGAGTGGACCACATCGCGGTGCTGGCGCCGCCGTTGACGGCGGCGACGGAGGAGATGATCTGCAGAACGCGTAGCGGTTGACCGGGTTGGGCGATCCGCGGCGGGGCGGCGATTCCCTCAGCCTCGGCGGATGTGGCGGACATTCAATGGCTCGCTCTAGGATAGGTACACGCTCTTGTAAAGAAGGGTGATTACACTCTCATGTCATCAATACCGGGCGATGGCCCAAGCGCGCTGGCCGCGCCGGCCAGGCCCGCGAATCGAACGACAATGACCGCTCGCCAGCGAATAGCCTTCTTCAACCCCATCTTCGCGCACTACCGAACGGCTTTGCTGCGGGAGCTGCGTGCCAGCGAGCGTTGCGAGTATTTTCTGTTCGGCGACACCCGTGACCTGTACGGCAACGTCCCGGTCTGCGATCTGAGCGCGGACCCGCATTTTCGCCTGACACCCTATCGGCGGTTCCTCAAGGTGTTCGCCTGGCAGTGGGGCTCCGTGGGGCCCGCCTTGTGGGGCAACTTCGACGCCTACATCCTCGAAGGTGACGCGTATTACCTGTCTTCGTGGGTGGGCGCGATCCTGGCAAAGCTGCGTCGCCGTCGGGTTCTTTTCTGGAGCCATGGCTGGACACGCCACGACACCGGACTGAAGCACTGGGTGCGTGCTCTGTTCTATCACCTGGCCGATGGCCTTCTACTGTACGGAGAGCGTGCCCGATCGATCGGTATCGAGTGCGGGTTCGCGCCCGAGCGGCTCCATGTCATGTACAACAGTCTCGATTTCGACGACCAGTGCAGGCGCAGCGCCGAGGTTTCGGCTGATGAGATCCACTCACTCCGCCGCGACCTCTTCGGCCCTGAGCCCGTGCCCGTAGTGATCGGCACGGCGCGCCTGACAGAAAGGAAGCGATTCGACCTTCTGATCCGCGCACTTGGTCTCATCAACCGTTCCGGCCGCCGCGTCGACTTGCTGCTGGTGGGGGACGGCCCCGCGCGCGCCTCGCTTGAGACCCTGGCGCGATCCGAAAGGGTGAAGGTGGTCTTTGCGGGCGCATGTTATGACGAGCCTGGCCTCGCTCGATACTTCGCCTGTGCCTCGGTGACCGTCATGCCCGGCGAGGTGGGTCTCACGTGTATGCATAGCCTCGGATACGGCGTGCCGGTAGTCACGCACGGTGATCCTGCGCGCCAGATGCCGGAGTTTGAAGCGATCGTTCCGGGTGAGACTGGCGATCTGTTCGCCCCGGACGATGTAATGGATCTGGCGACGAAGTTGGACCGATGGACTCGCTTGCCTGGCGTCGAGCCGGCGGTGCGTACCGCGTGCCTGGCGAGAATCGAAACCCGATATAACGCGCGGGCCCAGGCGCGTGCGATCGAGTTGGCTCTGAGCGGCGTACCGGCCTCCCCGTGATTACGATAAACCCACTGAAGCGAGGCGCCGCCGCATTCCTGGCACGCAGCGGAGTGACCTCCGT
>DASZVD010000385.1:0-11574 GCA_035547375.1 Steroidobacteraceae bacterium | reverse complement strand
ACCGGCCATCGCTCCGGCATCGGCGTCCGTCGTTCCTGCACCGGCATCCGGCACTCCGCCGGGCACCGGGGAGGACGTTCGGGTCAGCCCCGTTGCGCGCCGCCTGGCGCAGAGCCTGGGTGTTGATCTCTCGAGAGTCGTCGGCACCGGCCGCAACGGCCGGGTATCAAAAGAGGACGTTGAGAACCATGTGGCGCGGCTCCAGGCTCAGGGCGCAGGCCCCCGGCCCGTGGCAGGGGCGACGCTCGCGCCAACAACATCGGGTAACCCGGTTACTTCCATCAGGATGTCCGCGCTGCGCTCTTCCATCGCGAGGCGGCTGCTGGAGTCGAAGCGGACCATCCCCCACTATCGATTGAGCATCGACGTGGACATCGGTCGCTTGCGGTCACGCCGTGAGGCGTTAGCCGCATCCACCGGGCAAAAGATCACACTCAATGACATGTTGGTGCGGGCCGCGGCCCTGGCACTCGTAAAACACCCGAATGTCAACTCGCAGTTCGATGGCGAGGAGATCCTGCAGTACGAGCACGCCGACATCTCGGTGGCGGTGGCGACAGAAACGGGCCTCGTGACGCCCATCGTACGCGGCGCCGATCTGCTGTCCATTGCGGACATCAGCCGTGCGACGGCCGAGCTCGCGCAAAAGGCGAAGGCCGGAACCCTGGTTCGCGAGGACATCACGGGCGGCACTTTCACGATCTCCAATCTCGGGATGTTCGGTGTCAGTCAGTTCGACGCCATCATCAACCCGCCCCAGGTCGCGATTCTGGCGGTGGGTGCGGCGTCGGAGCGGGTTGTCGCGCGAAACGGTGCGCCGGCGTTGACCTGGATGATGACCCTGACGCTCTCGGCAGACCATCGCGTCATCGATGGTGCTGTCGGCGCCGCGTTTCTTGCGACCCTGCGCGACCTGCTGGAGTCAGCGGAAGAGCTGTGACGACGCGAGAGCTGTGACGGCGCGAGCGAGGGGCGCCGCCGTGCGCAATCTCACGGACTATCCGGGATCGTCTGCAACGGTCGCCCGCTCGGGCTACAATGGAATGTAATCAATCAGTTACATCCAGAAGGCCAATGTCCAAGGTGAACGCCAGGCTTCCCAGGGTCTTCGTCGTGTCGGAGCTCATGGCGAATGGGCCGATCGGGGACGGTGGGCTGCTCGAAGAGCATCTCGAGGCGCAGCGCGCGGGGTCGGCGGGCTCCGTCCGGGAGCGTATCGAGGCCTACCTCAATGATCCGGGCGTCGTGCGCAAGCCCGCCGGTGAGGCGTGGCCCAAGGCCGGCGAGCTGGCGAAGCTGTCCGCTCTCGAGCGGCAGCGCTGGCAGACCTGGGAAGCGCAGCATTGGGTGGACTCCAGTCTGAGAAAGCTCCTGAGCGGCAAAGCGCCCCGGGAGATCTTCAAGCTGGGACCGAAGAAGCGCGAACGCCCCACGAGCGCCGCGCGCGACAGGAATATCTGCGCCGAAGTGCTGCGGCTCATCGAGCGCGGGGACTACTCGAAGGCCGAGGCGATGAAGCAGGTTGCGCGGGGGTTTGCCGTGAGCTTGCAGGTCGTCGAGCGCGCCACCGCGTTGTGGGGCTCCGATGCCCGGGCGAAGAAGGAGCGGCGCCGCTTCGTGCCGCTGTGGGAGCAGAAGCTGCGGATCGCCGGCCAGCTGAAATAGTAAAAAAGATATAATGAGTCATGGAGTGATGGAGCGTTTATCGAACATGTCCGGCACTGCGCTGAAGCTGCTTTCCTCCATGGCCACACGCGAGCTGTTGAGTGAGTTGGCACAGCAGTATTCGCGGCAGACACACCAGGAGGTGGTCGCCGAATCAGCGGGAGGGGTGGACGTCGCGAAGCGCGTGCGGGCCGGGGAAGCTGTCGACATCGTCGTGTTGTCGAACACGGCCATCGACAGTCTGATTGCCGCGGGAAGCCTGTTGCCGGACAGCAAGGTGGATCTCGTCGCGTCGGGCGTGGCCATCGCCGTGCGAGAGGGAGCGCCACAGCCGGATGTGACTTCGGAAGAGGCCGTCAAGCGCGCGGTGTTGGGCGCGAAAACACTGAGCTATTCCACGGGACCGAGCGGTGTCTACCTCGAAAAACTGTTCGAGCGCTGGGGAATCCTGCAGCAGATCCGCAGTCGCACCGTCGTGTCGCCGCCGGGCGTGCCGGTGGGCTCGCTGGTTGCCGGCGGCCAGGCCGAGCTGGGTTTCCAACAGTTGAGCGAGCTCATGACACTGCCGGGCATCAAGGTGCTTGGGCCGTTGCCGCCGGCAATTCAAACCATCACGATTTTCTCGGGCGGCGTGTCTGCGGGCTGCCCGCGTCCTGAGGCGGCGCGCGCGTTGCTGAATTATCTCAAATCGCCCGCCGCCGCCGCGGCCAAGCGACGCTTCGGGATGGATCCCGCACAAAACGATTGACAGATCCGCCGGGATCTTTATTCTTTGGCGCGGGCCATCCGCTCCCAACGGCGGACGCCCATCTGTAAGGATGGGAGTACAACTCGATGACACGCATTTCGCCGCCGGGCCTCCGTCCGGCTGACGCCCGGTTTTCTTCGGGTCCGACCAAGAAACGTCCCGGCTGGAGCCTGCAAGCGCTGAACGGCGCTTTGCTCGGCCGCTCGCACCGCTCCAAGCCCGGCAAAGCCAAGCTCAAAGAGGCCATCGACCGCACTCGCGCCGTGCTGGGTGTGCCGGCCGATCACAAGATCGCCATCGTGCCTGCTTCCGACACCGGTGCCGTGGAAATGGTGCTGTGGTCGATGTTGGGCGCACGCCCGGTGGACGTCTTTGCCTGGGAGAGCTTCGGCGAGGAGTGGGTGACGGACGCCGCCGAGCAGTTGCAGCTCGAAGACTGCCGTATCCATGTCGGCCGTCCGTACGGCGTCCTGCCCGACCTGTCGCTGGCGCGCAGGAACGCTGACATTGTCTTTACTCAGAACGGCACGACGTCCGGCGCGAAGGTCCCGGATTTCGACTGGATCCCCGCCGACCGGGAGGGCATCACCGTCAACGACGCGACCAGCGCCGCGTTCGCGCAGCCGATCGACTTCTCGAAGTGCGATGTCGTGACATATTCATGGCAGAAGGTGTTGGGCGGTGAGGCCGCCCACGGCATGTTGATTCTGTCGCCACGTGCCGTCGCGCGGTTGGAGAGCTACACGCCGAAGCGGCCGCTGCCGAAGATCTTCCGCATGACGAAGAAGGGCAAGCTGGATCGGGAGCTCTTCGAGGGCGCGACGATCAACACACCGTCGCTGCTGGCTACCGAGGACTACCTCGACGCGCTGAAGTGGGCGGAGAGCATCGGCGGCCTGCCGGCGCTGCACGCTCGCGCCAATGCCAATACGAAGGTGTTGACGGACTGGGTCGAGCGCACCGCGTGGGTGGATTTCCTCGCGCCGGTCGTCGCCACGCGCAGCAACACGAGCGTCTGCCTCAAGGTCGTGGACGAGCGGGTCACGGGCTTGCCCGAGGCCGGGCGCGCCGAATTCGCCAAGAACCTGGCCGCCGTCCTGGAGAAGGAGGGGGTCGCGCTCGATGCCGCCTCCTACCGTTCGGCGCCGCCGGGCCTGCGCATCTGGTGCGGTGCCACGATCGAGCAGAGCGACCTGCAGGCCCTCACTCCCTGGCTCGATTGGGCTTTCGCGAGCTGCGTGGCACAACTTTCGAACGCCGGATGAGGCTATCCCATGCCCAAAGTCCTGATTGCGGACGAATTGAGTCCGGCAGCCGTAGAGATCTTCCGTGGCCGGGGTGTCGAGGTGGACGTCAAGGTGGGGCTGAAGAAGCCCGAGCTGGTGCAGCTCATCGCCGGCTACGACGGCCTGGCGGTGCGTTCGGCTACGAAGGCCGATAAAGACGTCATCGCCGCCGCCAGGAGCCTGAAAGTGATCGGCCGGGCCGGCATCGGTGTCGATAACATCGACATCCCCACGGCGACGGCCCGCGGTATCGTGGTCATGAATACGCCGTTCGGCAATTCGATCACGACCGCCGAGCACGCGATTGCCCTGTTGTTTGCGGCCGCGCGCCAGATCGGCGCGGCGGATGCCTCGACGCAGGCGGGTAAGTGGGAAAAGAACCGCTTCATGGGTGTCGAGCTATATGCGAAGACGCTGGGCATCATAGGCTGCGGCAACATCGGCGCGTTGGTGGCCGAGCGGGCGCTGGCGCTGAAGATGAAAGTGATCGCGTACGATCCCTTCCTCTCGCCCGAGCGCGCCGTGAAGCTCGGCGTGGAGAAGGTCGAGCTGGATGATTTGCTGGCGCGCGCAGAGGCCATCTCGCTGCACACGCCGCTGACCGACAAGACTCGCAACATCCTGTCGGCCGAGGCGATCGCGAAGACGCGCAAGGGCGTCATCATCGTGAACGCCGCCCGCGGTGGTCTGGTCGATGAGAAAGCGCTGCGTGCAGCTCTCGAGAGCGGGCACGTGGCCGCTGCCGGTTTCGACGTGTTCGTCACGGAGCCCGCGAAGGAGAACGTGCTGTTCGGGGCGCCGAATTTCGTCGCCACTCCGCACTTGGGCGCGAGCACCAACGAGGCGCAGGAGAACGTCGCGCTGCAGGTCGCCGAGCAGATGTCGGATTACCTGCTGGCCGGTGCTGTCACGAACGCGCTCAACATGGCGTCGATCAGTGCGGAGGAAGCCCCGCGACTGAGGCCTTTCACCGCGCTCATCGACAAGCTCGGCACCTTCGCTGGACAAATCGCGGAGGAAGGGCTCGAGGCGGTCGAGATCGAGTATGAGGGTGAGGTCGCGCACCTCAACACCCAGCCGCTGACGGCCACTGCCTTGGCGGCTCTGATGCGGCCCCTGATCCCCGACGTGAACATGGTGTCCGCTCCCGCGGTGTTGAAGCAGAAGGGCACGCCGCTGACCGAATCCAAGCGCGACACGTCCCCGATCTATGGCTCCCTGATCCGGATCAAGGTGCTCACCGGCGGCAGCTGGCGCACGTTGGCCGGTGTCGTGAACGCAGGTACCGCCAAGCTCGTCGAGGTGAAGGGCATGGCGCTGGAGGCGGATTTCCATCCGGTGATGCTGTTCATCAACAATCGTGACAAGCCCGGTTTCATCGGGGCGCTGGGCACGATGCTGGGCGAGGCCAATATCAACATCGCGACCTTTCACCTGGGGCGCCAGTCCGCGGGCGGGGACGCCATCGCGATCGTCGGCGTGGATCAGGTCGTTCCGGAGGCTATCCAGCAGAAGCTGCGCGCGTTGCCGCACGTCCGTTACGTCAAGGTGCTCAAGTTCTAGCCCGAGCTCGCCGGGGGTGAGTTGGCGTTTCCGTCGTTGCGGCGTAGACTCGTACCCACGTCGGGCTCTGTTTGAATCGGAACCGCCTGGAGGAAGACATGAGTGCTGTCTTACTCGCCGTATTCAACGACTACGAGACTGCCCAGCGCGTGAGAGTCGATCTCGTGCGTGACGGGTTTCCAACGGATCGCGTGGAGCTCACCGCGGCGTGCGATCCGGGCCGCGCGGGTATCGAGCCGGCCGAGCTGCCGCACGGCAGGTTTTTGCAGTATTTCCGCTCGCTGTTCAAGTCCGAAGCCGACCGGCGCTATGCCGAGGCCCTGGCCGAGCGCATCGACTGCGGGGCGGCGACCGTCACCGTGCTTCCGCGCGGAGCGGTGGAGACGCTGCGCGCAGCCGAGATTTTCGAGCTCAGCTCCCCTGTTGAGGTGGCGCACCGGGACCTCGAGAGTCAGCGCTGGGAGCACGCCGCCGCGCGCGAGGACCATATTCCCTGGGTCAAACACCTCTGGCCCGAGGACAAGGGCGATTCACACTGTCTGTATTGCCGTTTGTTTGAGGCGGATCACGTACACCACTGAATCCGAGGAGCCTGTCCGGCTCATGATGCGCCTGCTGCGGCCGCCCCTCGCTACGGCGATCATGAGCCTGACAGGCTCTTAGCCGTTGAAGCCAGGGATATGTTTGGCCCATTTGCCATGGGCCAGTGATATGCCGGCCTGAACGGCCGTGTGAAAGTCGGCGCGCACCGTCTCGACCGCGATGTTGCGGCGGAAGAAATCGGCCCAGATGAATTCCGCGAACGCGGTCGGAGTCTTGTCGTAGCCTCCCGCGTCGCGCACGTACCCCGCCAGCGAACGATAGATGTCGTCGGTCAACTTACCCAGCTGCCCGGGAATCTGCGCATACACGTGCCGGGTGCCGTTCTCGTCCAAGGGGTGTACCCAAAGGTTTTCGTTCATTTCCTTCCAGAACGTCTCGATGGTGCACTTCGACAGGTCGGCGTCCACCTCGAAGAAACCGGTCTTGACCCCGGCCTCGAGCGCTGCTCGACCCAGGTGATGGTGGTCGGTGATGTAGAGCTTCCCCTGCGGCCCGATGACCGCCGGCATGGGGTGGCTCTTCATGAAATCCTGGCGGTCCCCCGCGCTCAATTCCTGCAGGTGTTTTTTCTTGTCCTGTACCACGATCAGGCCCACGGTGAGTTGGGTGGGGTGCAGATCCTGAAGCGCGGCTTCCTGTATCTTGGACATCAGGCGATGCTCGGCAGTGGCGGTTGCTGCAGGTCATTATAAGAAAAAAAGAGCGGACCCTTGCGGATCCGCTCCATGATCGAGCTGGCTGAAAGTCGTCCGGCGGCGCTTTGCCAGGGAGCGCCTGTTGCCGCGCGTCAGGCGTTGGCGGCGGCCTTGGCCTTGGCCACTTCGGCGATCACCTCGTCGGAGACCTGCTTCGGCACCGGGTCGTAGTGCGAGAACTCCATCGTGAAGGAGGCGCGGCCGCTCGTCATGCCGCGCAGCTGACCGATGTAGCCGAACATCTCCGACAGCGGCACGGTGGCCACGACGGCGATGTTGGTTCCACGCTCCAGCTGCTCCTGGATCATGCCGCGGCGGCGGTTGATGTCGCCGATGACATCACCCAGGTAGTCCCCCGGAGTCACCGTCTCGACCTTCATGACGGGCTCGAGCAGGATCGGGGCCGCCTTCCGGATCCCTTCGCGGAAGCAGGCCTTGGCGGCGATCTCGAACGTCAGGGCGTTCGAGTCGACGTCGTGGTAGCTGCCGTCCGTGAGAGTGGCCTTGAAGTCGACCGTCGGGTAGTGGGCCAGGACACCGTCTTCCTTCTGCACGCGCAGGCCCTTTTCGACCGACGGAACATACTCACGGGGCACTGAGCCGCCGACCGTCTCGTCTTCGAATTCAAAGCCCTTACCGCGCTCGAGCGGCTCGAAGGTGATCCACACTTCCGCGAACTGGCCCGAGCCGCCGGTCTGCTTCTTGTGGATGTACTGCTCTTCCACCTTTCTCGTGATCGTCTCGCGATAAGCCACCTGCGGCTCGCCCATCGTGCCTTCCACACCGAACTCGGTGCGCATGCGGTCCAGCGTCACCTCGAGGTGCAGCTCGCCCATGCCGCGCAGAATGGTCTGGCCCGTCTCGCGATCGGTCTCGAGGTGCAACGAGGGATCGGCGCGAACCATCTTGCCGAGCGCGTTGTTGAATTTCTCCAGCTCGCCCTTGGTCTTCGGCTTCACGGACACGCTGATGACCGGGTCCGGGAAGCGCATGCGCTCCAACACCACCGGGTTGTTCGCGTCGCACAGCGTGTCGCCCGTCTCCGTCTCAGCGAGCGAGACCAGCGCGATGATGTCACCGGCGCGCGCCTCCTCGATCGGGTTGGCTTCCTTCGCGAACATCTCGACCATGCGGCCGATCTTTTCGCGCTTGCCACGCGTGGAGTTCTGCACCGACGCGCCTCGGGTCAATACACCCGAGTACACCCGGACGAAGGTCAGCGCGCCGTAGTTGTCGTTGATGACCTTAAACGCGAGCGCCGAGAACGGCTCGTCGTCGGAGGACTTACGTTCGCCAACCGGGTTACCGTCCGCATCCACCGTTTTGATGGCTTCGACGTCGGCCGGGGCCGGAAGATAGTCGACGACCGCGTCCAGCACCTGCTGCACGCCCTTGTTCTTGTACGAGGAGCCGCACAGGACCGGGTTGAAGGCGGACGTGATGGTGCCCTTGCGGAGGCACTTGCGCAGCACGTCGGCCGAAGGCGCCTCGCCATCGGTCAGGTATTTCTCCATCGCCTCGTCGTCCATCTCCAGGCAGGTGTCGATCAGCTCGCTGCGGAACTTCTCGACATCGGCCAGGATCTGCCGGTCGGCCGGCACGGTGATGCCGAGCTTGTCGGCGAGGTCCGGCGTGACCTCGAGGCTTTGCCACTCGGCGTCCTTGTCATCCGACTCCCAGACGAGGGCTTTCATGGTGACCAGGTCGACCATGCCCTTGAAGTTGTCCTCCGAGCCGATCGGGATCTGGATGGGCAGGGGGCGGGCGCCGAGGCGCTTCTTGATCATGTCCACGCAGCGCAGGAAGTTCGCGCCGCTGCGGTCCATCTTGTTCACGTAGCAGATGCGCGGCACGCCGTAGTTGTCGGCGAGGCGCCAGTTCGTCTCGGACTGCGGCTCGACGCCGGCCACGCCGTCGAATACGACGACCGCGCCGTCGAGGACACGCAGCGAGCGATTCACTTCGATGGTGAAGTCGACGTGGCCCGGGGTGTCGATCAGGTTGATCTTCTTGTCCCGCCAGAAGGCCGAGACCGCGGCGCTCTGAATCGTGATGCCACGCTTCTGCTCCTGCTCGAGGTAGTCGGTCGTGGTCGACGTCTTCAGGTCCTTCGTGTCGTGAATGTCGATGATCGTGTGCTTGCGCCCCGTGTAGTAGAGAATGCGCTCGGTCGTCGTCGTCTTGCCGGCGTCGACGTGGGCGATGATTCCGATATTGCGGATATCAGAAAGAGCTGTTGTGCGGGGCATAGCGAATTTCCGTGACTGTCCTAAAGGGTCGAAAATAATTGGGTCGAAAGCCGCGATGTCGAGGCGAGGATCAGGATTCGAGCCTGTAAGACATCGGTTGAGGATGTACTGGCGAGTCCGGCCCGGCGTCTTCGACCGCCCGGCCACCTTCCACGGCGGGTGCGCATTCTAGCTGAACTCCCTGTCCCAAACGAGGGACAATCCTCAATAAATCCGGGTACTTAGGCGACGCGGGCGCGAGCCCTGCCGGCGCAGGGTCGCGCGAGGGGCGCCGGCCGGCCGGGAAAAGCCGGAAAAAGCCCCAAAAAGAGCTCCCGGCTCCCCGGGAAAGGCGCGCCGGGCGGCTCGTCGGAGCCGCTCAGCGCGTGCTGGACCGTGGCTACCCCGGAGGGCATGACGCCCCACTTGCGGAGATTGAGGGATCAATCGCTGGGGGATCAATCGAGGGAGCGGGGTGGCGCCTCGTGTGCGGAGAGCACGATGTCCCGTGCAGGCCTGCGCTGGGCAGTGATCACGATCTCAGGCATGCGGTCGGCCGAGGCCGCGGGCACATCGGGAGCTCGTGTGCTTGCGACGGACGAGTTGTCTCGAGAGCAGGCCGAGAGCACGGCAACCAGTGTGAGAGCCGTCGCCAGCGCAACTGCTGCGCCGTCCTTTACGCGTTTCATATCCAACACCTCCATAGCGAGTACACGCTGTTCGAGCGGAGGTGCCGCGCAAAGTTCTGCGGCCTGACGAAGCTTCACACAACGGTAACAGTGTGCGCTCGCGGCGTGAGGAATCGTAATCCGTAACGATGCCGCGAGCTGTCACAAATCTGTCGTGCCGGCCCGCATCACTCCGCGGTGGCGGGGGCGCTGACATCGCAGCCGGCAGACGGGTCGGTCCGGCAAGCCGGACCGACCGCGCAGCTGTCAACTTCAGGCGAAGACTCCATACTCCACCTGCAGGATCTCGCCCGTCTGGACGTTGATCAGCAGGGCATCCGTGTCATCTCGTACCCACTCATAGCCGGCGGGCGGCACTTCCAGCGCGAACAGCCAGTAATCCGCAATCAAGTAGTTGGCGCCCCAGTAGGCACGCGGGAGAATCTGTCCGTACACCCAATGATGCGGCGCCCAACCGGCCGGGCGGCGATAAGCGCCGATGTGAAAGGTCCGTGCGGCCTGGAAGTTGTGTTGGTACGCGCCGCGGTCCACGGTGGCCGGGCGATTGTTCCAGCCGTGCGGCTCGGTTACACGCGCGTAACCGCGCGGACCCGAATGGGGCTCCCCGGGGGGACGCTCCACGTGTGACGCGGGTCCCGGCTGATGGGGTGGACCACCATGCTCGTGCTCTTGTCCGGCGGCTAGAGCGCCGCCGGACAAGAGCAGGGCGCAGATCAGGGCGGAACCGGTTTGGGCTGCTTTCACAGGGGGCTCTCCTCAAGAATTGTCAGGTAATGTCAGCGTCACGTTGACGCTCGCGGTCGCTCGTGACGCACGTCAGTTATAACCCAACACTCGCCAGCCAGTCTGAAAAAACCAGGCGCGCCCGTGCGGCCAATGCCGGGCCGAGCCGGCGCGTGTCGGCGCGCAGCCGTGCCACCGTGACGCCGCTCGTGGCGGCGATCTCGCAGGCATGTCCCACCAGCCAGGATTCGAAGTCCTCGTGGCGCACCTCCGGATGGCATTGGAAAGCGAGTACCGAGCGCTCCCAGGAGAATACCTGGTGCGCCACCTGGCCGGTGGAGGCGAGCAGCCGGGCACCTTCCGGCAAATCGAACGTATCGCCGTGCCAGTGCAGCATCGAGGTGCTTTCCGGCGCCAGCGGCGCGATGACCGAGGCGGTGCCTTCCGCGGTGAGCGTCAACGGATCCCAGCCGAGCTCCTTGCGGCCCGCAAAGACTCTCGCGCCCAATACACGCGCCAACATTTGCGCACCGAGACAGATGCCCAGTGTGGGCTTGCGAGCCGTGATGCGGCGTTCGAGGAGTTGCAACTCGTCAGTGATCCACGGGTAGCGGTCCGCCTCGTAGACGGAAACGGGGCCTCCCAGGCCGATGACCAGGTCGGGCGTGACACCGTCGATGTCCCGTAACGGTTCGCGCCAGGCCTCGACATAACGCAGTGTGATGCCTCGCTGTGCCAACAGATCAGCGAGGGTGCCGCAGTCCTCGAAGTGAAGATGGCGGAGGGCGAGGGCGAGGCGCGAGCCCTTCATGGCGGCTTGCCGCGCTCTCCGGCGAGCCCGCGCAGGCCGGCGGCCGCGTAGCGGCCGAGCCGGGCCTGAAGGCTCGTGACGTCGCTGGAGCGGCACAGCCCGTCCGACAGGGTATCCAGGCGGCCCGTCTCGGCAAGCGACAAGGTGAGCGCGCCGGTGAGAAAGTTGTAGCCCCAGAAGACGTCCTCGGGGGCGGCGCCGGGCAGGGAGTCCATGATGGCCTGGATGAACTCGCGCACCACCGCGTCGAAGGTCTTGCCCATGAGCTTGCGGCCCCATTCGGGGGAGTTGTTCACGTAGGCGAGGAGGGAGAAGTAGCTGTGCCAGCCGGGGCCGGCGTGCGCCAGGAGATCGAGCAGGGGATCGAGGAACGCTCCCACGACCGCCTCCGTGCTGGGCGCGCGCGGGGCCGCCTCCCGGCGCACCTCGGCGAGCCGCTGCAGGCGCCGCTCGTTCAAGACCTGTCCGCGCCGCTCGATCACGGCCGCGAGCAGCTGTTTCTTGGAGCCGAAGTGATAGTTCACCAGTGCCAGGTCGACGCCGGCCTCGGCGGTGATCTCGCG
>DASZVD010000384.1:0-3209 GCA_035547375.1 Steroidobacteraceae bacterium | reverse complement strand
GTCAGTGCCGCAGCATTGGCTTGCGCCACCTGCGCCCGGGGGGCGTCCGGGTCCGGGCAGGGCCCTGCCGTCATGACTGCCCCTACAGCCAGCGCCGCCCACACCGCCAGCTCGCCTGTCACCGCTGACCCGGCCCCGGAGGCCGGCAGAACCCGCACGCTGAATCCGGCGTTGCAAGCGATCTACGAACGCAGCTGCCGCAACTGTCATGGCGTACCCGCTTCGGGCGCACCACAGGCCGGGGACACTGCGGCCTGGGCGCCGCGTCTGGCACAGGGGAGCGAGATACTGCTCGAGCACACGTTCAATGGCTACAAGAAGATGCCGCCGCTCGGTGCCTGCATGGACTGCACCGAAGAGCAATATGGGGCGCTGATTGAATACATGTCGGGCGTGAAGCCGCAATGAGCTGCACACGGAGAGAGCTGCTCGGGATGCTGGGAGCGGCAGGCACCGCGGGTATACTCAACGCCCTGCCGGCAGGAGCGTCCGCCGCGCCTCGCGAGCGCATTGTTACGTGGCGAAACTGGTCCGGGGGGCAAAGCTGCATCCCAGCGGCACGCACGGCGCCCGCGACCGAAGAGGAGCTCGCGACACTGCTGCGAGACAGCAGCGGCGGGATCCGACCCGTCGGCTCGGCGCATTCCTTCAGCGCCCTCGTGCCGACCGACGGCACCCTGATCTCGCTGGGCAGACTGAGCGGTCTCATCAGTCATGACCCGGTGAGGCTGCAAGCCGAGCTCTGGGCCGGCACGCCGATGTCGCAGATCGGTGAGCCGCTGAAGCGTATCGGCCAAGCACTGCCCAACATGGCCGATATCGACTATCAGACGTTGGCCGGCGCCACCGCTACCTCCACCCACGGCACCGGTCCCAAGTACGGCTCCTATTCCAGCCAGATCGTGGGGCTGCGGCTCATCACCGCCAACGGGGACGTCCTCGACTGCGACGCGCAGCACCACCCGGAAGTTTTCAGCGCCGCACGCGTTTCGCTCGGTGCCCTGGGTGTCATTACGCGCATCCGTCTGCAGAACCGCCGGGCTTTCCGCCTGCGCGCCCATACCTGGATCCAGAACACGGACGAGCTGCTCGAAGAGCTCCCGCAACTGGTACGCGAGAACGACCACTTCGAGTTGAACCCCATCCTGCACTCGGACGTCTCGGTTGCCGTGGCGCTCAACGAGACCACCGAGGCCCGCACCACACCCAAGGAGGGCGGGGGGGATGGCGACAAGGTGGAGATCCTGCGCCGCATCCATGTTTACGCGCGCGAATCTCCACGCCTGCAGGCTACGCTCCTCAACTTCGCCGCCCGCCACCTGATGAACTTCCAGGACGCAGTCGACGACTCGTTCCGTATCTTTCCGAACGTGCGCGACGTGCGTTTCAACGAAATGGAGTACGAGATCCCGGCCGATGCGGGGCCGCAGTGCCTGCGCGAGATCCTCGCCAAGGTCCGTACGCAGAACCTCGACAGCTACTTCCCGCTCGAGTATCGCTACGTCAGGGCCGACGACATCCCGCTGTCGATGTTCCAGGGACGTGATACCTGCGCAATCTCCATTCACCAGCACTACCCGATGGACTATCACGCTTACTTCGCCGAGATCGAGCCGATCTTCTGGAAGTATGACGGCCGCCCGCACTGGGGCAAGCTGCACACACTCAACGCACGGCTGCTACGGCCGCTGTACCCGAAATGGCAGGACTTCCAGACGGTGCGCGAGGCACTCGACCCGCAGGGTAAGTTCCTGAACGCGCATCTACGCTCGCTGTTCGGCGCGACCTGACAGCCGCCAGCAGCGTTCACGCGGAGAAACTCATGCAACGTCGCATGCTGATTCTGGGTGCCCTGGGTGCAGGCGCCGCGGTCGCCTGGTGGAAGAAGCCGCGGGATCACGGCGCCCCGTACGAGCCGTACTTCCGCGCCCTCAACGAGGAGCTGAAGCAGCACGGTCCGATGCGGCCCTGCATGGTGATCGACCTCGACCGCCTCGACCACAACATCGATCTGGTCGCAGGCACCCTGCGGCGCGCCGGCAAGCACTATCGCATCGTCGAGAAGTCACTGCCGTGTCAGAAGCTGATCGCGTATGTGGCGCAACGCGCTGCCACCCAGCGCCTCATGTCCTTTCATCAGCCGTTCCTCAACCTCGACGCGCTCAGTTTCCCCAACTTTGACGTGCTGCTCGGCAAGCCGGTGCCGGTTGGCTCAGCGGCGCTCTTCTACCGCGATCTGCGGGCGGGCGGCTTCGACCCCGCGCGCCAGCTGCAGTGGTTATTCGATACCCCGCAGCGTCTGCGCCAGTACCTGGAGCTCGCACAGGGCCTGGGCACCCGGCTGCGCGCCAACATCGAGATCGATGTCGGGTTGCACCGCGGCGGCGTGCAGGACAACGCCACCCTCGGTGAGATGCTGGACCTCATCGCCGCTCACCCGCAACAGCTGGAGCTCTCCGGTTTCATGGGATATGACGCGCACGTCGGCATGGGTGTGCCATCTATCCTGGGCAGCGCCACCGAACTGCTCGATCGCGCCATGGCCGTGTACCGCGGTTTCACCGACCACGCCCGGAGCCACCGCTCGCGCCTGTGGCGCTCTGACCTGACACTCAATGCCGGCGGGAGTCCCAGCTATACGCTGCACCCGCGCGAGAACCTGAGTTCGGAGATCAGTGTCGGCACCGCGCTGCTGAAACCCTCGCACTACGACCTGCCAACGCTGAGCGCGCACGTGCCGGCAGCCTTCATCGCAACCCCGGTCATCAAGGCATTGGGTCCCGTACGCCTGCCGGCGCTGGATGGCAAATCGAAGCTCTTCTCCTGGTGGGATCCCAACCAGCGTGCCACGTTCTTCATCTACGGCGGCTGGTGGCGGGCGGATTACGAGTCGCCCAAAGGCCTGCAGTTCTTCGAGGCCTTCGGCCACAGCGCCAACCAGGAGGGGATTACGGCCTCGCCGGCCGTACGCCTGGCGGTTGACGATCAGGTGTTCCTGCGCCCGCAGATCAGTGAGTCGGTGCTGCTCGAGCTCGGTGATCTGCTGGCGGTACGCGCCGGCCGGATCGTGGATCGCTGGCCGGTATTCCAACAATGAGTGGGCAACGAACCTGACCCGTACGGGCTGCGGACTGCAACGGCGGCGTGCGCGACATCCTCGCCGGGGTGCTCGCGCGGCGCAACACTGGAAAAGAAAACGCCCGCCTCAT
>DASZVD010000383.1:0-20247 GCA_035547375.1 Steroidobacteraceae bacterium | reverse complement strand
CCATCCCCCTCAATAAGAACGTCAGTCCGCAGGTGCGGGTATATGAACAACACAAGCGCGGGAACCGAGCCAGGGCTGGGCAAGGCGCTCGAATACCTGAGGTCGGTGCTGATTCCGAGCGAGACGCTCGAGGCCTGGGCCATCCAGCGCCGCATTTTTGCGCTGACGCACCGTCGTCTCCTCATTGCCGCCACGAGCGGCCGGCTCATTCTGCTCACCCGCAAGGTGCTGGGCGGCTACGACGTTTCCGACATCCGCTGGCAGGATCTCGAGGAGGTCACTCTGCGGGTAGGGATGTTGGGCGCGGACCTCCTGGTGCGCGCAGGCCGGGCAACCGACCTGGCCTCGCAAGGGAGCCAGGGCTCGCAGCGTTTCGAGTTCAAGGGGCTGCGCAAGGACCAGGGGCAGGCGGTCTACCGCATCTGCCAGGCACAGGACCAGGCGTGGCGCGAGAAGCGCCGTGTCCGCGAGTTGGAGGAGCTGCGGGCGCGCTCCGGCGGCATTCAGGTGACTTCCGGCGCGGCCGGATACGGGAGCCCTGGGGCGGGTGGGTATGGAAGCTCCGGGGCGGCCGGGTACGGGAGCTCCGGGGCGGCTGCACAGCCCGATGCCGTCCGGCGTCTGCAGGAGGCGAAGCAGATGTTGGACGCCAAGCTCATTACCGATGCGGAATACGAAGCCATCAAGGCGAGAATCGTCTCGTCCTGAGGGCGAGGGGCCCGTGAGGGGAGGGTTGCTCGCCTCGGCAGCGGCCCTGACGGCTCTGATGGCCCTGATGGCGATGCTCGCGGGGTGCGGCCCCGGAGGAGCCGAGCGCCATCCGGAGTGGGTGCTGCGCTCGCAGGTGAAGTTCTACTCGGCCGATCTTCAGGCGGCGCGTGAGCCGCTGCCGCGCGACGCGTTCCGGCTGTTCTTTCCGTTCATTGCCGGCGACCTGTACGGGCCGGCCACCACGGGCGATTTTCTTCATCCCGTCCTCCAGCCGGACTACACCTTCGAGATCGATCTCAACCAGTCGCAGCCGGATCTGCTGCGCTCCCTGCAGCCGACCGAATTCAGTCTCGATTACCTGAGGATCGATCCGCCGGAGGCGCGGATCGCGCGCCTTGCGCCGGTGGCCCTGCAGCCCGACGGCATCGAACAGGTCGCCGTCACCGACTGGATCGATGCCGGCACGCGTGAGCGCCTCATGCTCGTCTATGTCGATCGGCCGTCCCGCATCACGGGCTCGCTGACGCGGAACGGTTATACGGTGCGTTACAACATCCACGCGACTCAGTCGGGTTATATCTGGGTCGCGCGGCGTCAGGCCGACAACGATGGGCAGGTGTACACCGAGGTTGCCAAGCCCGAGGCGATCGTGTTGGCACTCACGCCTCCGGATGCCCCACCTAACGTCCCCCGGAGAGCTGTTTTACCAGCTCGTACAGGTACTCCTGCCCCGTGAAAAAGGCCTGCACGCTCACGCGCTCATCCTTGCCATGAGAGCGGACGTCGAAGAAGTCGCTCGCCAGTCCGCTGTGTCCGTACGCCGGAATACCTGCGTTCCGCAGGTAGAGGCTGTCAGTCGCCCCGGTCGACATAGTGGGCAGCACCGGGATCCCAGGCCAGAATTTCTGGGTGAGCGTCCCGATCGTTTTCAACAGGTCGGGACGCAGCGGTGACGGCGGGCTCGGGATCGCGGGCTTGTCGGGTGTGACAGTGATCTTGGCATCGTCGAGGACGCGGATCAGCGTATTACGCACGTCCTCGACCGGCTGATTCGGCAGGATGCGGCAGTTCACCATGGCGCGTGCGACCTGCGGCAAGGCGTTGTCCGCGTGTCCGCCTTCGAGGCGGGTAGCTACGCACGTCGTTCTCAGCAGCGCGTTATAAGGCACTTGCATCGAAAGACGTTCCGCCGCCTCGGCATCGGGTTGCGGCGCGAGGATGGCCTTCATGTCGGCGGCGACCTGGCCGCTCTCCAGCTGCGACATCCGGTCGAAGTAGGCCCGGGTGGTTTCGTTCAGCAGCACCGGGAAAGAGAATTTCGCCAGGCGCTCGAGGCCGGCCGCCAGCTCGTAGATGGCGTTGTCCGGGCGCGGCTGGGAGCTGTGGCCGCCCGGGTTGCGGGTTTCCAGCCAGTAGCTCTGGAAGACCTTCTCGCTGGTCTGGAGGCTGTTCCACAGCGGCTTGCCGTTCTTGACGGCCACTCCACCTCCCTCGTTCAGCGCGAGCTCGGCGTCGATCAGGTCGCGGTGCGCGCCGATGAGCCAGCCGATGCCGAAGGCCTGCGGGTCGCCGCTTTCTTCGTCGGTCTCGAGGGCGACGATGAGGTCGCGATCCGGCCGGTAGCCTTCCTTCTTGTAGCGGATGAGATTGGCGATCCAGGTGGCGGCCATGTATTTGTCGTCACCAGAGCCGCGTGCGTAGAAGTAGCCGTCTTTCTCGACCAGCTTGAAGGGGTCGGTGGTCCAGTCGGAGCGCTTTGCTTCGACGACGTCGATGTGCGCCACCAGCAGGAGCGGCTTGCGCTTGCCGGTGCCGCGCAGGCGGGCGACGAGATTGCCCTTTCTGGGGGCGGTCTGGAAAACGTGCACGTCCGCTTCGGGAAAGCCGGCCGAGAGCAGTCTCGCGCCCATTGCACGGGCGGCCTCATGGGTGTCGCCGACGGAGGCGGTCGTATTGATTTCCAGGAGCTCCCGATAGATGTCCAGGGACAGCTGCCGCCGGGAGTCGAGACCCTGGGTCGATGAGGGCTCCGCAGGGGGGCGGGCGGCCAGCGCGCCCGCCGTGGGCAAGAGGCAGCCGAGCAGCGCGAGCATCACCGGAATGTCACCCTGCAATCGCAATGGACGCATAAGATCCTTCCCCGAAAGAATATCGTTGCGCCGATTATGCACAAGTAATCCACAGGCGTTCCACAGCCGGCCCGCGCTATGCTGGTGTCATGGCTTTGAAATTTTCGCGACGACGTCGTCCCGCCGGCGAGCCTGCCGTGCTGGGGACGTATACCTTCCCCAGCCGTACGGTCCAGATCCTGCAGACTCAGGACGAGCGCATCCAGTGGACTTGCGATTGCGAGAAGTTTCGCCGTCAGACGAACCGGGAGCCGCTGTGGTGCAAGCACATCGCCAAGGCCGCCGCCCGGCGCTCCATAGAGCGGCTCACGCGTCGCGTTGCCATCGCGCGCAGCGTGGATTGCTAGGAGCCTGTCTGACTAAGGATCGGCAGGGCTCCGGGACGCCACGCGCGGCAATACCCGGATCAGCGTTTCCCGTTCGCTCTCGTGGCGGACCGTGTTGGTTCGGACGCGCAGGATGTCCCGGCGCGCGACCAGGCCTACGAGCGCTCCCGTTTCCCTGTTGAGAATCGGCACGCGGCCGACGTCGGAGGCGGTCATGCGGTCCGCGAGGTGTCCCGCCAATTCGTCGTCGTAGCCGACGACGAGGTCCTGTCCCGCGACCTGCTCCCGCAGCGTCTTATCCTGCAAATCCGTCTCGCGCAGCCAGCGTAGCGCATCGGTTCGCGAAATCATTCCTAACACGCGGCCGTCGGCGTCCGTTACCGGATAGCTCTTGTGCCGCCGCGGTGCCTCCGGCGCCGTGAAGAACGTGAGTGTCTCCGCGACCGTCCAATTACCCGGCAAGGCTTCGGCGGGTCGCGCCATGACATCGGCGACCTTTACGATCTCGAACGGGTCCACGACGTATTCGCGGGTCACGTGGTGACCCCGTCGTGCGATCTTTTCGGTGAGGATCGAGCGCTTCAGGAGCAACACGGTCGTCGTGTGGGCGGCGGCGCAGCCGATGGCGAGCGGCAGCAGGGCGTTGATGTCGTGAGTCAGTTCCATGCCGAACATCATCGACGTCAACGGCGAGCGCATCGTGCCGCCCATCATGGCGGCCATGCCGACCAGCGCCCAGGGGCCGGTCTCACCCGGCGAGACGGCACCACCGAAGAGTGCGCCCAGTACGCCGCCCATGATGAGCAGCGGCGCCAATACGCCGCCCGAGGTGCCGGATCCGAGCGCCACGGACCAGATAATGGCTTTGACCACGAGGAGCCGTAACGCCGGGCCGCCCACCAGGGTTCCGTGCAGGAGCGCTGCGATGTTGTCGTAACCAACACCCAATGCGTGCGGCTCGATGAGCCCGCCGACGCCGATGACGACTCCGCCGATCGCCGGCCACCACATCCAATGAATCGGCAATCGCTGGAACAGGTCCTCCATGCCATACACCAGAGCCGTGAGCAGACCGGACGCCAGGCCGGCGGCAATGCCGAGGACGACACACAGCAGCAGGTCCGTCCCCGTCAGTGAGCCGCTCGAAGCCAGCGGAAACAGCGGCGCCGTTCCCAGCGACCACGAGCGCCATGCCGCCGCGACGATGGAGGCGACCGCGACGGGCACGAAGCTCCGCGGCTTCCATTCGAACAGCAACAATTCCACCGCCAGCAGAATCGCGGCGATGGGCGTGCCGAAGGTCGCGCTCATGCCGGCGGCGGCGCCGGCGACCAGGAGTGTTTTGCGCTCGGCGTTCGAGAGATGGAACAGTTGCGCGAACAGCGAGCCCAGCGAGCCTCCCGTCATGATGATCGGGCCTTCCGCGCCGAAGGGGCCGCCGGTGCCGATGGAGATGGCCGAGGACAAGGGCTTGAGCACGGCCACGCGCGCCTGGACCCGGCTGCGGCCGATCAGGATGGCCTCGATGGCCTCCGGAATGCCGTGTCCGCGGATCTTCTCCGAGCCATAGCGCGCCATCAGGCCGATGATCAAACAGCCGGCGACCGGCACCAGCGCGGCGCCGAATCCCAGCGTGTTGTCCGCGATCGCCCACGGCGCGAGGCTGAGCTCGCCGAAATACGCGAGATTCGTGGCAAGAGTGATCAATCGCTGCAGCAGCCACGCGGCGGCTGCGCCGCCCGTGCCGACCACGATGGCCATGGCGGCCAGGAGCAATATGCGGCTGTCGGCGGTGAAGTCGCGCAAGGACGCAGGTCGGTGCGCCGGGGATGGCATCATGAGGCTCACGTACGAGGGGAAACGATTAATATATCGTAATACGATATATCTGGTGAAGCCATGAAGCGTGCCGGTCCGCACAGTCTGTCCAAAGAGGGCTACGAAACCCTGGCCGAGTTCCGCTACCTGCTGCGCCATTTTGGTGCATTCAGCGAGGAGGCGGCCCGCGCCGGCGGCCTGACGGCGCAGCAGCATCAGGCATTGCTCGCCATCAAAGGCTTTCCCGGCCGTCAGGAGATCACCGTCGGCGAGCTCGCGGAACGCCTGAACAGCAAGCACCACAGTGTTGTAGGACTCGTCGACCGCCTGATGTCACACGATCTGATTGTCAGGCGCCACGATGAAGAGGATCGTCGTCGCGTGCTGATCTCGTTGACGCCCAAGGCGGAGAAGCTGCTTCTCGGGCTCTCTCTCGCGCACCGGGAGGAGCTGCGGCGGCTGGCGCCGCTGTTGCAGGAGCTGCTGCGGAGAGTGACGGCCGTCTGAACGGCGTTGTAGGCGGGGGGAGCGTTGCGCGCTCAGTACTCGGTGTACTTATTCGAGCTGCCGCGCACCTTGTCCGCGGGATAGCGAGCCTCGTTGCTGTCGATCTTGTCCATCGCGGCTGCCAACAGGTCGAATTCCAACTTGTCGGCCAGCCTGACCAGATAGATCAACACGTCGGCGGCCTCGGCGCGGATCCGCTCGAGCTGCGTCGGGCTGGGCGCGGCGCTTTGCGCGGCGGTCAGCCACTGAAACTCCGCCGCCAGCTCGCCCGCCTCGGCCACCAGCGCAGTGGCAAGGTTCTTCGGAGTATGGAATTGCTCCCAGTCACGGTCCACGGCGAACTGCCGCAGGCGCCGGGCGAGGGCCTTGAAGGAAGTCCGCGCGGCGAGGTCGTCGAGAGGGGGCTCAGGGTCGAGGGTTGTCTCAGGCATGGGCCGTCCCGTTCAGGCGCGATGTCCGGGTGCGATGTTCAGGGGTGCGATGTTCAGGTGGTGCGATGTTCAGGCACGAGTCAGGTGCGAGCCGCGATGGCGCGATCCGCGATCGAAGTCGGCAGCGTCGATGCGAGCATACGGCGTTGACACGAGCATACTCGCAACCGACTCGACGCGGGAACCGTGATTGTCGGCGGGTCGAGACAGTTCCAACAGGGTTCAGGGGTCGTTCAGGTCGGCCGATGGATCTTGTCGTCAGGCGCCACAGTGGCGAGCTTTGCGGCGCAAGGCCTGAAAATTGCGATGCCGCAGGGGGACGTGGCCTTTTTGCAAGACCGAGCACGCGAAGGAGGTACCCATGGTTCGGCTGCGCTTCAATTCCTTGTCCGGAACGGATCCAGCGACGCTGGGCCCGGCTCCGTTCTTCCGGATCGAGGGCCCGCTGCTGCAGCAGGGCGTGGATCGCCTGGTCGTGGGGCGGTACTTCGATCACCATTGGGAGGTGGGCGATCGCTTCGTTTCGAGTTATGAGTCCATGGGGCCGGTGTGCCTGCAGTTCGAGGGTGCCACCGGCCGCGTTTCGCAGATCTACGGGCCTTTCCACCAAGTGCGCTTTCCGAACGGGTCGTGTTACGCGGACCGGCTGCTGTTCGCCGAGCTGGTCGATGAGGAAGGCCACGCGCACGCGGCGGGTCTCGTCCGCGGGCAGTGGGTGCATCGGGCGGAATTGACGCGCTGGTCGGCGCTGCTGATCCGGCCGGTGGAGGCGGAGCTGGGGCGGGGGATGAGCGTCGCCACCCCTATTTCACGGTGAGTCGCACTCCAAAGAACAACTCGAAGGGCGTGCCGTATTCCGGCGGATTGTAGGGGCCCGGGTTGACGATGTAACGGCGGTCGAGCAGGTTCTCGGCCTGCGCATAGAGCGAAAGGCTGCCGTTGATCGGATAGCTCGCGGCAAGATCGATCACGAAATGAGGATCGGCCGAGGCTTGATAGGGGAAGCCGGGATCGGTGTGCTCCGCATTGGCCCAGGCCGTGGCCGAGATATACCGGGCATCGGTGGAGACGCGCCAGCCCCCGGCGCTCTCGTAGGAGAGTGCCGCAGAGGCGCTGTTGCGGGGGACGTCCGTCAACTGTTGACCGACGCTCGCCGGATCGGTCGGGTTGGACCGGTAGACTGATTGGGCCCAGGTATAGCCCAGTGTCGTTGCGAATCCGCGGCCCAGGCTCCAGCTCATTTCGCCTTCGACACCCTGGACCCGCGCGGCGGCTGCGTTGACCAGGCGGCCGCCGTAGAAAAAGCCCGCCGGCAGCTGAGCGGCGTCCAGTGTCGCGGTGGTGATGAGGTTGTTGACGTTCGTGCGATAGTACGTCACCTGGGCGCGGATCCGTTGCGTGACGATGTCGATGCCGGCTTCCCCGCCATCGAGCGTTTCGGGCTTCAAACTGGAGTTGGGATAATAGATGCCGCCGTTTGCTGCAAAGCCGCGATACAAGTTATCCAGTGTTGGTGCGCGAAAGGCCTGATAGTACGCCGCACGCACGGCAACGCGCTCCGTTAGCGCGTAGCGTGCACTGATGCGCGGACTGAGCTTCGTATGGCTCTGGTCGGGCTCGTTACCCACGCCTCCCGGGTTGCCGTCGTAGCCGTTCAGCACCTCAAAATACTGGTAACGGCCGCTCGCCAGGAATTCGAGCCGGTCGAGCGGCACGACGGATAGCTGAGCGAATGCGCCGGCGAACAGCTGCTCGCCGCGCCCGATGTCGGTTCTGATCCGAGTCGTGCCGGTGGCGTCGAAAATGGCTCCGCGGTCCGAGCCTTTCACGTCATTGATATCGACGCCCGCGGTCAGGCTTCGCAGCGGCCACGGCCCGTTCCGTGACCAGACGAGCGAGCCGCCAAGATCGTGGAAGGGTGTGGTGTGGATATTGTCGACGTGCTCGATCTGTGCGGATAGCGGCAGAGAGGAGTCGTTCACCGTCGTGTTGTCGGTGACGAAGGTGCTCGCGGAGTAGAAGGCCGTGCCGGCGAGGGAGCTCCCGTTGGCGAAGGACTGGGTCGCGCTCGCGACATAGCCGTAGATTTCCTGCCGATTCGTGTTCAGCTCGGTGCCGAGCTCCTGATCGTTCCGGTGGTAGTTGAAACGGAAGTCGAGCAGCAGGTTTTCCGCAGCCCGCCAGCGGTCGCGTATTCCGAAGTTTCGCGCCGTGAAACTCGTGGGCGTGTCGAACGGGCGCCGTGCGTAACCTGGCACCGCCATGAAGCCATCCGTGCCGTTCACCTCGGCGGTGAGCTCGATCCGGTTGCTTGGTGACAGTCCGTAAGAGCCGAACGCGCTCGAGCGGTAAGTTCCGAACCCTCCGCCGCCCGCGTCGACGAGCACCAGATCCTCTCGCGGGGCGCGAGTCACCACATTGATGACTCCGCCCATGGCCAAATTGCCCCAGAGCGGGCTTCCGCCGCCGCGAACGATCTCGACTCGATCAATCCATTCCAGCGGAACCCGTCCCCACTGGATGTATCCGAAGAACGGATCGTTGAGCGGTACGCCGTCCACGAGCACCAGCGCATGGATGCCGCCAAGTCCGCGCATGGAAACATTGTCGGCAGTAGGATGAGCCTGAATGCCGGTTTGCACGGGCAAGTTGACTCCCGGCACGTGGCGTAGGACATCATCGAGGGATTGCGCGGGCGTGTCCTGGATGGTCGTGGAGTTGACGACGCTAGCGCTGACCGGGAGGTCGGTGAGATTACGTTCGCTGCGAGTCGCGGTGACTACGATCTCGCTGCTGTCATCGGCATCGGCATTGGCATTGGCATCGGCTGAGGCACCGTGCGTGACGGCGAGCAGGGTTGCCGTGCAGGCGGCAGTCAGGTGGCGATTTTTCATACTGGTGTACTTCGGGCCGCCGCCGCGGGCAGGCCCAGAAACTCGCGCGCCGCGGGCCAGCGTCGCAGCACGATCCTTTCCAGCGCCAGAACAGCCAGCAACGTGGCTCCCATCAGCGGCAGCAGAACCGATAGAAAGATGACGATCGCAAGCATCCCGATCGCGAGCGCAGGTCGCGCAGCCGGTTCCGGGGCACCTAGCACACGTGCGGGTCGCCGGCGCCACCACATGACAATCGCGCTGATGCTCACCAGCCAGAGGCTGGCTGCCGTGAACAGCCCGAGTGCCTGGTTCAACGGCGCGAAGAGTTGCCCTTCGTGAGCCGCAATGGCGATTCCGATCACACGGTCGAGCCATGGGCGCTGCGAGAAGTCACGGCGGGAGACCACGAGCGCGCGGGCTCCATCCAGTGTCAGCTCGGCTCTTTGCGGCCGGTTCTGCGTTTCCGATCTTGCCGTCCAACCCGGCTCCCGGCGCGACGGGGGAGCGATCAGTACGGGCGGTTTCAGGCTCTCGGCCCTCACCACGGGCACGAGTCCGTCCAGCTGGCGATAGTCCGGGTCGTGCTCGAGGAGCTGAGGGGCGCCTTCGGGCGCGTCGGGCCCGGTATTTCGCTGGTGCGCGGCGTGCTCGGCCGATCGGTGTGCCGTGTCAGGCGCTGCATTGGCCAGGCGCCGCTCGGCCAGCTCGGATGACGCTCCGGTGGTCCAGTCCTGTTTGATTGGAACGGCAGAGCTCCAGTGCCGCAGACTCTCGAGCATTCCGCCCCAGGACCTGGCCCAGGGCAGCCCGGAAATCAACAGGAACAGCGCGAAGAACGAGACCCAGAACCCCGTGACGGTGTGGGTGTCGCGCCAGAAGAGGCGTCCCCGTCTGGACAGCCGCGGATAGAGCACGCCCGCGATTCCACGCGAGTCCTTCGGCCACCACAGATAGAGCCCCGTGATCAACATGACGATGGTCCACGACGCAGCCGTCTCAACCACCATCGAGCCGCGGTCACCCTGCATCAGCTCGCCATGGAGATGGAAAATCAGGTTGCTGAAACGGCTGTCTTCGTCGACGACGCGCAAGACCTGCAACGTGACTGGATGAACGTATACCCGGGTCAGGCGTTCGCCGCGGCCCAGCAATACCCGGGCCGCTGAATGCGCTGTTCCAGGTAATTCATAGGCATTGAGCACCGCTCCCGGCACAGCCGCGAGGGCCGCGCCGACCTGCGCCGAGGCACTGGCCGGCGGTCCATCGACCGTCAGGTTGTCGCAGGGCCGGTCGAGCCACGCATCGATCTGCGGCTTGAATAAGTAGACGGAGCCGGTGGCAGCCAGCCACAACACGAACGGGATGCACAGCACTCCGGCATAGAAGTGCCAACGCCAGACCGTGCGATGGTCCGGCCACTGACGAATTCTAAGCCGGGCGGTCGGCATGAAGGTCTTGGGTCCTGGGGTGCGCCACGGACCGCACCTTAGCGCCGGCGGTGTGTTGGGCCCATGTGACCGAATGTCGCAGCAGTCCGCCGCGCCGAAGGCACTACCGTGGAGGTGCCGGTGGCGCGAGGGACGAGCGGCGTGAGGGACGAGCGGCGTGAGGAGTCAGCGGCGCGAGGCGGGCCGCTTCAAGTCATCGGAGTCCGGGAGTCCCTCAAGCCTCGATCAGGCCGTGGCGGATGGCGAGCAGGGTCAGCTCGGATTGGTTGGAGACACCGAGCTTCTGCTTGATGTTGTAGAGGTGGGTGCCCACCGTGGAGGCGGAGAGCTTCAGGTCATCGGCGATGCGCTGCACCGTGGCACCGCCGGCGAGGCGTACGAACACCTCGAATTCGCGCTCGGAGAGGCGCTCGACCGGGGATTTGGCGGCGCCCTCGATGTCGGCGAGGGCGAGCTTTTGTGCGAGGCTCACATCGATGTAGCGACGATTCGCTGCGACGGTGCTCACCGCCTCGAAAAGGGCTTCGGGGGCACTGCGTTTCGATAGGAAGCCCAGTGCGCCTTCGCGAAATGCGCGGCGCGCGTGCATGGGATCGTCGTGCGCGGAGAGAGCGAGGATGCGAGCATGCGGATGGTGGGCGCGGATGCGCTTCAGCGCTTCCAAACCGCCCATCCCCGGCATGGCCAGATCCATGACCAACACGTCGGGAGAGAGTTCGTCATAACGTTGGCAGGCCGCCTCGCCCGAATCCGCTTCGCCAACGACAGAGACCTCGGCGTGCGATTGCAGGAGCAGTCGGAAGCCCATGCGGACGACCGCGTGATCATCAGCGAGCAGAACGCGGATCATGGAGCCACCGCCGGGATCATGGAGCTATCGCTCCGACCATGGAGTCACCGCCCGGATCATGGTGTCACCGCTTGCACCGCAGTCACCGCTGCGGGTTTGTCCGCTGTCGCCAATGGAATTTCAGCGGTAAGGGCCACGCCATGGGGCTCGCGGTTGCGAACCGTGAGCTGGCCGCCCAGGTGCGCGACTCGCTCCGTCAGTCCGCGCAGGCCAAAGTGCCCCGGTCGTGACCAGCTCGACGGCAGCCCGATGCCATCGTCCGTGACGGTGACAATCATGTGTTGGTCCTGGCGGCTCTCCAGGTTGATTTCAATGTTGGTGGCCTGCGCGTGGCGCAGCGCGTTGATCAGGCCTTCCTGCACCACTCGGTACGCCGCCAGCGTCACGCTGGGGCCCAGGTCGACCGGCAAGTCGTGATGCAACGACAAGGTGATGTTGGGGTTGCGTCGTTGCCAGTCGCGTACGAGATTCTCCAGGGTCTCGGCGAGCCCGAGGGTATCCAGCGACACAGGGAGCAGCCGCGGAATGAGTCCGTGCATCGCGTCGTACAGCCTTGCCGCTTCTTCGGAAATGAGTCGCGCGGCATCGCTCATCGGCGGCTCTTTGGATTGCGTTGCGATCGCGAGCGCCAGGCTGCGAATCGCCGTGACCGACTGTCCGAACTCGTCGTGCAGCTCGTGGGCGATGAGACGGCGCTCTTCCTCCACCCGTTGTTCGACGAGGAGCGATAGCTCACGACGCTCCTCGAGTCGGGTTTCCGCCTCGCGCGCTTTCCGTTCGGCCTGCACGTTGCTTTCCACCGCCTGCGCCATTGTGTTGAAGGCCATGCCGATCTCTCTGGCTTCCGTTCCGGGCAGCGGAGGCAGGCGGAACGTGAGCTCGCCACGTTGCACGCGCCGCAGGCCCGCGACGATCGCGGGGAATGGTGTCAATGCCCGCTCGACCGACCAAAAGGCCAGGCCGTTGACCACGACCAACATGACGACGGCCAGGATCAGCAACTTCGTGATGTTGTCCCAGGCATCCAGTATGGCGCGGGAGGGCTGCGCCTGCACGACCAGCTGCGCTCCACCCGGTAGCGGAAAAATATGTCGGGCGGTTTGGGGAGCCATCAGGTGCGAGAACCAGGCGGGTGCCTCGTGTCCAGCCTTATACGTTGCCGGTGGGGACGTGTAGAGGATCTCGCCCGCTGGTGTGCGCAGGACGATGTCGTTCGCGCGGATGTGGCCGAGCTGTTGCAGGAACTGCAGCACGACCTCAGTCCCGCCGGTGCGCGAATAGATGACGGCCAGCCGGCCGAGGAGTTGCGAAGCGACACCATTGGCGGCCTCGATCTCCTCGCGCACGGAGTCGCGGGTGTCCTGGATTTCCTCGATCAGCAGCACGGCCACGAACACGGCGGTCAGGCCGGTGACGACGAGATTCAGCCGGGTGCGCAGCTTCATGGGCGGATGGTAGCAGCGGGGCTGCGGGACGGGGCAGGCACGCTCATGAAAATCATGAGCTCACTTTAATGATCGGCCGGTTTCGCGGGCGGACCGCGGTGGGAAAGGATGGGGGCGTCCACAGCACAGGAGCCTCCACATGAAATGGGAAACACCGCAAGCCACCGATTTCCGCTTCGGCATGGAAATCACGATGTACATCGCCAAGCGCTGAAGCGCGCGGCGGGCGAGGAGCCTGGGTTCCCAGGCTCTTCGGCCCTGACGGTCGCCCCCGGCAGGGTCCCGGCCCGCTTCGGGTGAGAGTCATCCGGTGAAGATTCGAGTACTAGGCTCCGCGGCCGGAGGCGGCTTCCCGCAGTGGAATTGCAACTGCCGCAACTGCGCCGGCCTGCGCAGCGGAACCTTGCAGACACGGGCGCGCACTCAATCCTCAATTGCGGTCAACGGCGGCGGCCCAGCTTGGGCGCTGGTGAATGCCTCACCCGATATTCTCGCGCAGCTGCAGGCCAACCCGGCTCTGCAGCCCGCGCGCGGCATTCGCGACACGGCCATCACCGGCATCGTCCTCTGCGATGGGCAGGTGGACCACACCACCGGGCTTTACATGTTGCGTGAGGCGACCCGGCCCTGGCCGCTTTGGTGTACCGACAGCGCGTATGCCGATCTGACCCGCGGCAATCCGATCCTGCAGGTGCTCTCCCACTACTGCGGCATCGATCGGCGCCGCATCGATCTCGAAGACGGCTTCCACGTCGATGGTGTGCCGGACGTGTCCTGGCGCGCGTTCGCGGTTGCCAGCAAGCCCGCCCCGTATTCGCCCAATCGCGAGTCGCCGCAGCCGGGTGACAACATTGCTTTGGAAATCACGGGCCCGCGGGCGAGCGTGCTCTATGCCCCGGGCCTGGGCCAGATCGAGCCTCCCGTGTGGCGCGCGATGCAGGCCGCGGCCTGCGTGCTGGTGGACGGCACGTTCTGGACGGATGACGAGATGATTCGTATGGGCCTGTCCGGCAAGCACGCGCGGGACATCGGGCATCTGCCGCAGAGCGGGCCGGGCGGGATGCTGGAGTGGCTGGACCGGCTGCCGCAGCACACGCGGAAGATCCTGATTCACATCAATAACACCAATCCCATTCTCGATGAGACATCGCCCGAGCGCGGTGAATTGCGCCGTCGCGGGATCGAGGTCGCGTGGGATGGGATGGAGATCGTGTTGTGAGCGATGCAGCGTGGTCCGTGGAGGAGTTCGAGCGGCAACTGCGGGAGAAGGGCCGCGCCTACCACATCCATCATCCCTTCAACGTGATGTTGAATACGGGGCAGGCGAGCCCGGAGCAGATCCGGGGCTGGGTCGCGAACCGCTTCTACTACCAGATCAGCATTCCGATCAAGGACGCCGCCATTTTGTCGAACTGCGCCGACCGGGCGGTGCGGCGCAACTGGGTGCAACGGATTCTCGATCACGACGGCTACGGCGATGATCCGGGCGGCATCGAGTCCTGGTTGCGCTTGGCGGAAGCCGTTGGGTTGTCACGCGCGCACGTCGAGAGTCTGGTGGAGGTGCTGCCCGGCGTGCGGTTCGCCGTCGATGCGTATGTGAACTTTGCGCGTCGGGCACCTTGGCCGGAGGCTGTTTGCTCGTCGCTCACGGAGCTGTTTGCGCCTGAGATCCACCGGCAGCGTCTGGCGGGCTGGCCTGACCACTATCCGTGGATCGATCGCGCCGGACTGCATTATTTCCAGAGTCGCGTGAGTCTGGCGCGGCGCGATGTCGAGTTTGGCCTGGCGTTCACCCTGCAGCACTTCACGACTCGCGCACAGCAGGAGCGCGCGCTCGAGGTTCTGCAGTTCAAGCTCGACGTGCTCTGGCAGATGAACGACGCCATGGGGCTGCGTTATGGGGTGAAGTCGTGAGCACGATCGGTGAGAACGCCCGGCCCGCGGTGGGGCGCGGCTTCCGGCTCCAATGGGAGCCGGCGCAGGAGGCGCACGTGCTGCTCTATCCGGAGGGAATGGTAAAGCTCAACGCAAGCGCGGGCGCCATCATGAGCCGGTGCGATGGGGTTCGAACCATTGCCGAGATCGTGGCCGATATCGAGCGCACGTATGGTGTATCGGGGCTGGCGGCCGATGTGAACGCGTTCGTGGAGCTCGCGCGGGATAATCGGTGGCTGGAGATCAAGGAGTGAATGAGTCGGTGGAAGAGGAGCGGACGGGCCCGCTCGTAGTACCGCAACCCGGCCCGCCATCGCGCAGCGCAGTCGCTGCGCCGCGCGAGCCCGTGGCGGGCGTTCGGCCCTCCGCGCCTCAGCCATTCTGGTTATTGATGGAGCTGACTTACCGGTGTCCGCTGCACTGTGTGTTCTGCTACAACCCCACGGATTTCGCGGCGACCGGGCCTGAGCTGGCGACGGCCGATTGGCTGCGGGTCCTGCGCGAGGCGCGGGCTCTGGGGGCTGTGCAGCTGGGCCTTTCCGGCGGCGAGCCCCTGGCGCGTGAGGATCTCGAAGTCATTGTCGCCGAAGCGCACGCGCTGGGCTTCTACAGCAACCTGATCACGTCCGGCATCGGAATGACCGAGGCGCGGATTGCCGAGCTGAAGCGGGCGGGGTTGGATCACATCCAGCTGTCCTTCCAGGACAGCACTCGGGAAATGAATGACTTCCTGAGCAGCACGCGCACCTTCGAGTTGAAGTCGAAGGTGGCGGGGCTCATTCACAAATACGAGTACCCGATGGTGCTCAACGTGGTGCTGCACCGGCTCAATATCGATCACGTCGAGGAGATCCTCGCGATGGCGGAGCGGATGGGCGCCGAGTACGTCGAGCTCGCCAACACGCAGTATTACGGCTGGGCCTGGCTGAATCGCGCGCATCTCATGCCCACACGGGAGCAGCTGCGGCGCGCGGAGGCGGCCGTCGCGAGGTTTCGGGAGCGGCCGGGCCTGCAAATGAAGGTCTTCTTCGTGGTGCCGGATTACTTCGAGAGCCGGCCGAAGGCCTGTATGAACGGCCTGGGGTCGGTGTTCCTGACCGTCACGCCGGATGGGACCGCCTTGCCCTGTCACGCGGCGCGCATGTTGCCGGGATTCACGTTTCCCAATGTGCGCACCGTTCCGGTGAGCTCGATCTGGTACGACTCGGAGGCGTTCAACCACTTCCGGGGGACGGACTGGATGCGCGAGCCGTGTCGCAGTTGCCCCGAGAAGCACAAGGATTTCGGGGGCTGTCGCTGTCAGGCGTATCTGCTGACGGGCGATGCCGCGAATGCGGATCCCGTGTGTGATTTGTCGCCGTACCATCATCTGGTGACGCAGGCAGTGGCGGCGGCCGAGCGGTTGGGATCGGCCGGGCAGGAGCCGACGGCAAAGGCAGCGCAGCAGGGGTTGGTGTTTCGCGACCATCGGGTCTCGATCCCGGTGGTCGTGGAGGCGGGGCGGAACCGGTAACGGCGGCCGCAGGACAAGGGAGACGTCCGGACTGCGCGTCTCAGCCGGACTCGGCTACAATCCGCGCCCCCAGGAGCCTGTCCGACAGGCTCCTAGGCCTCTGCAGCCAGCCGGCCTTCAGAAGCCCTCCTGTCTGCCCACATCGAGGTATGCCGTGAACCCAAGCCCCGCCGCGCCCGCGGCTGATTCCGAGTCTTCGTCTGCCGCCGTGCCCACTTTCCGTGACTTGCGCTTGGATGCCGCAGTGCTCAGCGCGCTTGCGGATCTGGGCTATGAGGCCCCCACGCCCATTCAGGCGGCGACCATCCCGTCATTGCTCGCTGGCGCCGACGTGCTCGGGCAGGCGCAGACGGGTACCGGAAAGACCGCAGCGTTTGCGCTGCCTGTGCTCTCGAAGATCGACCTGCGTCGCGCGCAGCCGCAGGCGCTGGTCCTCGTTCCCACGCGCGAGCTGGCCATCCAGGTGGCCGAGGCCTTCCAGAGCTATGCCGCGCACATGCAGGGCTTCCACGTCCTGCCCATCTACGGCGGCCAAAGCTACACGCCGCAGATCAAGGGCCTGAGCCGAGGCGCGCACGTCGTCGTCGGAACCCCGGGGCGCATCATGGACCACATGAAACGCGGCACGTTGGATCTCGCGTCCGTCACCTTCCTGGTGCTCGACGAAGCCGATGAAATGTTGCAGATGGGGTTCGTCGACGACATCGAGTGGATCCTGCAGCAGACCCCCGCGACACGTCAGGTGGCGCTGTTTTCCGCAACCTTGCCCGCCCAGATCCGGCGCATCGCCCAGCGGCACCTGCGCGAGCCGGCCGAGATCACCATCAAGAGCAAGACCACGACGTCGGCCAACATTCGCCAGCGCTATTGGCTGGTGAGCGGGCTGCACAAGCTCGACGCGCTTACCCGCATTCTGGAGGCGGAGAGCTTCGACGGGATGTTGATTTTCGTGCGCACGAAGCTCGAAACCGTCGATCTGTCGGAGAAGCTGCAGGCGCGCGGGTTCGATGCCGTCGCACTGAATGGTGACATTCCGCAGCAGCAGCGCGAGCGAACGATCAATGCATTGAAAGCAGGGAAGGTCGATATCGTCGTGGCGACTGACGTTGCCGCTAGAGGGCTGGATGTCGAGCGCATTTCGCACGTGGTGAACTATGACGTTCCGTACGATAGCGAGTCTTACGTGCACCGTATCGGGCGTACGGGTCGAGCGGGTCGTAAGGGTGAGGCGATCCTCTTCATCGCTCCACGCGAGCGGAACATGCTGCGCATCATCGAGCGCGCCACCCGGCAAACGATCGAGCAGATGAGTCTGCCCTCGATCGCTGACGTGAATGAGCAGCGTGTCGCGCGATTCAAGCAGCGAATTACACAGGCTGTCGAGGCCGGCGAGGGTGCCGCCTTCCGGGCACTCATCGAGCAGTTCGAGCGTGAGCGGAATGTCGCGGCGATCGATATCGCGGCCGCGCTGGCCAGTCTGCTGCAAGGGGGCACGCCGCTTCTGTTGCCGGAGAGCGCGGAGCGCTTGGAAGAGGGGCGTGCGCAGGCTGGCAGGGAGCGGGGCCGCAGGGATGAGTCGCGCGGAGGGTCGAAGCGCGAGAGGCGGGCGGAGCGGTTCAGGGAGGAGAAGTTCAGGGAGGGGCGTGGGCGCGAGGAGGGACGGCGCGAGGCGAGCTTCGGTGAGGGGCAGCTTCGCGAGGGGCGCAAGGAGGATTCTCGCCGTCAGGAAGAACCGCACGAGCGCAGAAAGAAACCGGAGCGCAAGGGGCCGCACAACATTGCCTTCGAGACCTTCCGTATCGAAGTCGGGCACGCTCACGGCGTGAAGCCGGGTAACATCGTCGGCGCCATCGCCAACGAGGCGGGGCTCGAGGGGCGTCACATCGGCCATGTGGACATTCACGAGGACCACAGCTTCGTGGATCTCCCCGAAGGCATGCCGAAAGAGATCTTTCGCAGCCTGAAGAAAGTCCGCGTTGCGGGGCGCGAGTTGCAGATTGCCCATGCGCGGCACAAGCGTTCCGGGCAGGAGTGAGATGCAGATCTGGGTGGATGCGGATGCCTGTCCGGTCGTCATCCGCGAGATTTTGTTCCGTGCGGCGGAGCGTACCCGCGTGCGGATGACGTTGGTGGCCAACAAGCCGTTGCGCCTGCCGGCCGCGGCGCATTTGCGCTTTCTGCAGGTGCCGCCGGGGTTCGATGCTGCGGACAAGCGCATCGTGGAGTTGATGAGCCGCGATGATCTGGTGGTGACGGCCGACGTTCCGCTTGCGGCAGCGGCCATCGAGAAGGGCGGGGTGGCGTTGAACCCGCGTGGCGAGCTCTACACGAAGGAGAACGTCCGGGAGCGGCTGTCCGTGCGGAATTTCCTGGATGAGTTGCGCAGCGGCGGGGTGAATACCGGCGGGCCGCCGGCGCTGAGTCAGAAAGAGCGGCAGCTGTTTGCGAACCGGTTGGATACGTGGCTGGCGAAGCGGGCGAAGGCCCTGGCGGGTGCCGAGGGGACGCTGCCGCGGGATTGAGGACGAGTCGCCGGCGGCCACGGGTTGGCGGCGGTGTGGGTGGCGTGCTGGCGGTGTGGCGTGCTGGCGGCGTGGGGCGGAGGCGCTCGGCGAGTGCTAGAGTGGGAGTATGGCCGTACGACCCGTACTCAAAATGGGAACTCCTCTCCTGAAGCAGGTAGCGCTTCCGGTGGTGCGGTTCGATGCTGACCTGGCGGAGCTGGTCACGGACATGGACGACACGATGCGCGCGCTCAATGGGGCTGGTCTGGCTGCGCCGCAGATCGGCGTAAGTCAGCGCGTCGTTATTTTCGAGCTGCGCGAGAACCCGCGTTATCCGCATGTCTCGCCGGTGCCTTACACGGTGCTCGTCAATCCCGTGCTGACGTTTCCGGGCACCGAGGAAGAAGAAGGCTGGGAAGGGTGTTTATCGGTGCCCGGCCTGCGTGGCCTGGTTCCGCGGTACCGGCGGTTGCGTTATCAGGGCTTCGATCAGCACGGCACTCCCATTGACCGCACCGTCGAGGGCTTCCACGCGCGGGTGGTGCAGCACGAGGTCGATCATCTCGACGGCATTCTGTTTCCGCAGCGGGTGCGTGACCTGCGGAATTTCGGCTTCGAGGACGCGCTCATCGGACAGATGACGCCGATGCCGGACTAGGGCGATATTTGCGGCAGGCCCGGAATCGTGCCGCTGCCCGCTCTGACGTCGCGAGCCATGCGAATCGCGGGCTCGACACCCTGATAATAGCCAGGCACCCGCCCCAGCTCGCGATAGCCGAGCGAGGCATAAAACGCGAAGGCGGCATCGTTCGTGGCGCGTAATTCCAAGCCGATGATGAACGTGCCCGCGGTGAACGCGGTCTCTTCGAGCCAGGCCATCAGACTGCGGGCGACGCCGCGGCGGCGATGGGCGGGATCGACCGCCAGGAGGTTCAGATGGGCGACGTCGTCGGAATAACGCATGATCGCGAAGCCGGCGATTGCTCCAGGCTCGCGCGCGGTGAGCACGATGCTGTCGGGATGACGGATGTGCCACGTAATGCGTGACGAGGTCCAGGCGGGTTTCAGACCCGTTTCCACATACGCCTGCGACAGGTGCGCAAGATGAGCCGCGTCGGCTAGGCGCGCTGGCTGAAGTGTGTAGTGGTCGCGGAAATCGTCCACGGCTCAAGCATAACGCGTCTTTCGCTCGACGCGCACCGCCGGACATCGGGAGATGCATCACAGTCCGGTGGGGAATTCGCGGCTTCATCAGCGAAGCGTTACGCGAGCGTGTGAAAGACTTTTTGGACGTCGTCGTCCTGCTCGAGTTTGTCGATCAACGTCAGCACTTCCGTCGCCTGCTCTTCCGGTAATTCCGTGGGCACCGTGCAGATGTACTCGTGCTCGGCGGACAGCGGGGTGATGCCGCGCGCTTCCAGCGCCAGCTGCAGCTTGCCGAAGTCGGGGAAGGCGCAACGGATCACGAGCTGCGGCTCACCCTTCTCGCCCGTGCTCTCGCCCATTTCTTCGAGGCCGTGGTCGATCAGATAGAGCTCGAGATCGTCCTGGTCGATGCCTTCGGGATTCAGGCGGAACACGCCCATCTTCTTGAAAAGAAAGCTCACACTTCCGTTCGTGGCCAGGTTCCCGCCACCCTTCGTGATCGCGGCGCGCACCTGCGCCACGGTGCGGGTGGGGTTGTCCGTCGCGGTCTCGACGAGCAGAGCCACGCCATGAGGGGCGTAGCCTTCGTAAACGACCTCCTGGTAATT
>DASZVD010000382.1:0-24410 GCA_035547375.1 Steroidobacteraceae bacterium | reverse complement strand
TGGCCGACTGGCTGGGCGGCCAGCTCGAGCTCAATCGCATCGACCCGCACGACATCGTTCTCGAAGTGACGGAGCACGGCCTCACCGAGGACGAGGCGCAACTCGCCGCGGCCGTGGCGCCGCTGCGGGCGCTGGGCTGCGACATTGCAATCGACGATCTCGGTGCCGGCTCCTCCGGGCTGAAGACCTGGGCGGCGCTCCGGCCAGATTACGTAAAAGTCGACCGCTACTTCGTCGCCGGTATCGAGCAGGACGCGGTGCGTGGCGAGATTTTGCGCTCCGTGATCGACATGGGCCGGGTCACCGGCTGCCGGGTAGTGGCCGAAGGCATCGAGAACCGCGAGCAGTACGCGCTCCTGCTCGAGCTGGGCGTGGACTATCTGCAGGGCTATCTCCTCGGCCGGCCGCAGCGCGTGCCGATGACCAACTCCGCGGTGCTGTCGGGATTGGAGACGCTCTCACCGGGCCCGACCGCGGATTGCGCCGAGCACCTGGTGCTCCCGATTCCGGGCATTGCGGCCCACACGCCGGTCGGTGAAGTGGTCGAGCTCTTCCGCGCCAACTCCGGCTGGACGGCGCTGGCCGTGTTGGAAGCCGAGCGGCCGGTGGGATTGGTGTATCGGGACGAGCTGCTCATCTTCCTCAGCCGCCCGTTGCACCCCGAGATCTACAATCGCAAGCCCATCAACAGTGTCATGACACGCGAGACCGTGCAGGTCGAGGCCCGGGCCCGGCTCGAGCAGGTGAGCCGCGTGGTTACGGCGCGCAGCGCGCGACCCCAGCGCGACGATTTCATCATCACCCGCAACGGCCTGTATGTCGGCCTGGGCCGGACATTCGATCTGCTGCGCCAGATCACGGCGCAGCAGATTCAAGCAGCCCGCCATTCCAATCCGCTCACCGGCCTGCCGGGCAATCGTGAGATCCAGCGTCATCTGTCACAGTGGGTGGCGCGTCGGCGGCACTTCGTTGCCTGCCATCTCGATCTCGATCACTTCAAGGCATTCAACGACGCCTATGGATATGCCTGCGGCGATCAGGTGTTGCTGCACGTCTCACAGGTCATTACCCAGGTCGTTCGCCCCCGTGTCGACTTCGTGGGCCATGTGGGCGGAGATGATTTCGTATTCCTCATGCGCAGTCAGGACTGGACGCTGCGGCTGATCGCCATCATCGAGGAACTGGCGGCGTCGCTGGTCAATTTCCACACTCTAGAGCACCGTGAGGCGGGCGGCCTGTCAGGTGTCGACCGGGATGGAACGACGCGTCACTTTCCGCTGTTGAGCGCCTCGATTGCGGCGTTCGAGGTCGATGGTACGCAAACGCCCGACACGATCGCCGAAACCTTGCGGCACACCAAGACGTTGGCGAAGGCCAAGCCGGGGTGCGCGTGTTTGCTGACGGCGGGGGACCGGGTGATCGATTTGATGAATCGCTCCGAATCGCTCGACCGGCCCCTGGACAACGCTACGACCATCATTGCGGTGGGCCACGCCTGACCGCCCGTGCCCAGCCGGCCGTGCCTAATATCTCGTTCCGAAGGTCTGTGTCCAATAGACTCCCGCGTCCGTTGCCGCGTTGACCGCAAACGCGATCCCCATTTCCGTGAAGCGCGCCGTCATCAGGTTCGCGCAATGGTGTGGACTGCCGAGCCAACCCGACACTGTCTCCTCCGGCGTCAGTGTGCCGCTGGCGAGATTCTCTCCCACCATCCGCCATTTGTAGCCGGTGCGCGTGATGCGGTCCGCCGGGGAGCTGCCGTCCCGGCCGGTGTGATCCATGTAGTTGTGCACGGCCATGTCCTGCGAGTGCAGCAGCGCCGCGCGCTCCAATTCGAGATTCAAGGCCAGCGGTGGCGCGGCCTCAAAGCGAGTGCCGCCGCAGCGGCGAGCGTGCGCGCGTGCCTCGTTGGTAAGGGCGAGGACGCGGCGACTGATCGCCGCGGCATCATGGATCGCCGGCGGCGCAAACGGCTCCGCCAGCGCGATCCAAACTTCCGACCCGCGCCAGTATGTGCCGATCTCGCGAAACTGCGGTTCCGTCGAGGCGGAGCAGAACTGGCGTGCCACGATGCGTTCGACATCGCCGCTGTTCGGAACTCCCGAGATCTGCACGGAGGCGGAGGCTACCGCGTGATAGCCGGCGATTTTCTCGGCCCTGCGCAGGTCAGTGCCGCGCGACAGTTGGCGAGCGACCGCGTCCAACCGCGAGTTCCGGCGCAGCGCCAGCAGGCCGCCGCGATGGCCCGGGCAGCCTTGGGCACGGACCTTGTTGATCGAGCTGACGACATCCGCCGATGCCGTCAGGGGTGCCAACGCGGCCAGGACGAGAGGAACGAGGTGGCGTAAGAGGGGCGACTGGGTCATTGTGGCGCTATGGTGGACCTGCAAGAGACAGAGCGGATCATTGGAGCGAGTTGGCCGTGGCGCAGCGGGAACCGTTTCGAGCTTCTCGACGACAACGAGCGGTTCTTCGAGCGCATGCTGCAGACGATCGAGGCCGCGACGGCGTACGTCCTCCTGGAAATGTACCTGGTCGAGTCTGGAATTATTGCAGGTCGTTTCGTGGAGGCGCTGGGACGCGCGGCACGGCGCGGGATCCGAGTCTGCGTGATTTTTGATGGATTCGGGTCGCTCGGGCTGGGGGCGGGCTACCGGCGCTCCCTCACCGAGGCGGGCGTGGAGCTGCGCACCTTCAACCCCATCCGGCTGCGCACGAAGTTGCAGAATTTTCTGCGCGATCACCGTAAATTGCTGCTGGTCGACGGGGCGGTCGCCTTCGTCGGCGGCGTGGGGCTGACCGACGAATTCGCAATCCCCGGACCGCCGGGGCAGCCCTGGCGGGACCTGATGGTGGCGATCTCCGGTCCCGTCATTGCCGACTGGCAACGGGCGTTCGACCGTACCTGGCGGCGCAGCGGGGGCGAGCTGGGCCTGCCGTATCCCGATCCGGCGCCGTTGCCCGATGGAGCCGATGGGCGTGTCGCTTTGAGCGAAGCTCGGGAGCGCTCGGTGCTCGCGAACGGCGTCGTGCGGCGTATCGAGGCTGCGCAAAATCGTGCCTGGATCATGAGTGCGTACTTCGTACCCTCCCGCCGTTTTCGCAAAGCGTTGCGGCGGGCGGCACGGCGCGGCGTGGATGTCAGGCTGCTCGTGCCGGGTCCGCTGACCGATCATCCGTGGGTTCGTCAGGCCGCGCGCCGTTACTACGGCAAGATGCTTCGCAACGGCGTGCGCATTTACGAGTATCAGCCGCGCATGCTGCACGCAAAGATGATCATCAGCGACGATTGGGTATCGCTCGGGTCGAGCAACCTGGATCGCTGGAGCTTCAAATGGAATCTGGAAGCCAACCAGGAAGTGCAGAATGCGGCGTTCGCAGCCGTTGCCGCCGCGTTGTTCGAGGGGGATTGCGCGCAGTCGCAGCTGCTGAGCCGCCGCAATTGGTCGAAGCGCGCGTGGCTCGACCGGCTGCAGGAAAGGATCGCCGGCACGCTGGATCGGATGTTGGACCGGTGGCGGCGGCCGAAGGTGCGTTGAGGGTGTCAGGGCTTTGGTGCCGCCGGCTCGGGCGGGCCGGGCGCGAGTGAGCGGGTCGGGGGTGAGCCGGGCGCGGGTGAGCCGGCGGCCGAGGGCGAACCGGAGGGCGCAGGCAGCGCTGAATAAAGCTCGCTGGTGCGCACGAACGCCAGCAGAAAAGGCGCCATGACGCGCATCTGCGTTTGATAGTCACGCACGGCCTGCAGTTTTCGATCGACCTCGGCGTCGGTGAGGACGAAGGGACGCAACCCCAGCTGCTTGCCGCGCGGTGGTGTGCCGAGGGGGATGCCGGGCATGTAGCCGCGGGGCGCCGGCCAGCCTTCGCCTCCGTGGACGATCCAGTATCGAGCCTTCGACAGTTCGCCGCGCTGGGCAAGAACGCGGACGGTCAAGAGCCCGGTTGCCGCGTGGTCCGGATGGGAGTCGCGAATGCTCGGGGCGAGGATGAGTGTTGGCCGTACGCGGTCGAGGACCGCGGTGAAGTCCCGTTCGAGGCTGGTGCCGGTGTAGGGATGGCCCGGAAACAGGGCGTCGGAGTAGGGGACCTGCGTCGCGCCGGTAAATTTTGCACGTCCGACAGTCGATCCGTCGCCTTGTACCAGTCCGAGGATGCCCCCGTCAGGATAGCCCAAAAAAAGCTGACCCGAGCTGGCTACACCTAACACGGTCGTCGCGGCACGGGCTTCGTTCATCCGTCGGGATGCGAGGTCGCGTACCTTTTCGGGTGACGCGCTCAAGCTCTTCTCGATCATGAGCATCGAGAGCAAGGTGCCGTCGCCGCTCGTGATCCAGACGACATCGACCCGTCCGCCCGCCGCGAGCACTCGTTGAATCGCGCCTGCGCAGCAGAGGGTCTCGTCATCGGGGTGAGGAGAGACGACGAGCAGGGATGTGTTCGCGTCTATTGCAGGAAGCGCGCCGGTGTCGTTGGCTTGCGCGTGCAGATCCGGGGCTGAGCTCAGCAGGGCCGTCGCGAAGAAGATCGCCGCAATAAGGGTAACCGGGAGAGTGCCAACGGTGCGCATGCTCACGAGTTTCTCATGCCGGATCAACGTCTGCAGGGGCGAGCTGTTAGAGTGGTCGGCTCATGGTAAGAGCTTGAGGAAGTGCAATGAGCGTGGAGCGGCCTCTCCTGGCGTATCACGACCCCGATTTCGTCGAGTCGGACGAAGCGCGTCCGTTACGCATAGTCGCTGAATACCTTCAGCCGCTGCGTGCGTTCCGCGCGGCGCATGTGAGCGAGACCGTCGTATTCTTCGGTTCGTCCCGCCTGCGGGGCGATGGTCCGAATGGTCGCTATGTGACCGAGGCCACGGAGCTGGCACGGCTCGTGACGGAATGGAGCTTGTCGATGCCGGAGAACGGCCATCGTCTGGTGGTGTGCTCCGGTGGTGGCCCAGGGATCATGGAGGCCGTGAATCGGGGCGCCTCGCTCGCCGGCGGTCGCAGCGTCGGCCTGAACATCGGTTTGCCGCATGAGCAGCGCCCGAATCCTTACATCACACCGGAGCTGTCCTTCCAGTTCCATTACTTCTTCATGCGCAAGCTGTGGTTCGCGCACCTCGCGCGCGCGCTTGTGGTCTTCCCGGGCGGATTTGGCACATTCGATGAGCTCTTCGAGATGCTCACACTGGCACAGACGCGTAAGCTCGACCGGAACATGCTGGTGCTCCTTTACGGCTCGGCGTTCTGGCAGGAAGCGGTGAACTTCCCGGCGCTGCTGCGACACGGGGTGATCGGTGCGGACGACCTGAACCTGTTCTCCTTCGTCGATACGCCTGCTGAGGCGCTGGAGCGGCTGAAGGCGGGAATAGCGCTCGAGCCGGGCGCGGACGCCGTGGTCCGGCCGGCGTTCGCCAAGTCGAGGCACCCGAACGGCGATGATGGTCGCGAAGAGTGACGATGGCCGAGAAGAGTAAAAAAGCGCGATAATGGGCTGCCGCGTCCAAGATGGCGGTTGCGAACTCTCGCGGCGCCATCGTGGTCTGATTAAGTGGCATTTTCAGAGGTGACCTCGATGTCCGCTCGAAATGCATTGACCTTCGTTCGGGTAGCCGCTGTTATGAGCATGGGGGTGCTGCTGGCTGCCTGCGCGACGCAGCCCACCATTCGTACGCAGGCTGCGGTGAATGCCAATCTCGCCAGCTACCACACCTACGCCTTCATGGCGAAGCCGGGTACCGACAAGGACGGTTATAAATCGCTCACGACACAGTCGCTGGAGCGCGCCGTCGGCCGTGAGATGCTGGCGCGAGGCTACACGCCGGTGACGGACGGAGCGCAGCCGGACCTGCTGATCAACTTCAACGTCAAGACGAAAGACAAAGTCGAGGGCAATGTGGGCCCGGACGTCTGGGCGGGTTACGGTTGGGGCCGTCACTGGGGCTACGGGGCGGGCTACGGCTTCGACGGTTACTACAATGACATTCAGACGGTCACTGAAGGGTCGCTCATCATCGACCTCGTCGATCGCGCCCGCAATGAGGTGGTCTGGAGTGGCACCGCCGTCGCGGAGCTGACGAAGAAGGTGCTCGATCACCCGGATCCGGCGATCGATCACTCGGTGGCTCAGATCTTTGCCCGGTATCCGCTGGGGCCGGCCCGCCGTTGAGGTTGATCGCCGTCAACGCCGATCGGCCGCTGAGACCGGTCCGCCGCTGAGGCGGGGCCGCGCTCAGTCACTGGGCGGGAGGCTCCACGGCGGAGGAATCCGGGGTCGTGCAGCCTGCCAGGCGGCGGGCCGCGGCAATCACTACGGCCGGCTGGTCGCGTTGGATGTAGTGACCGCTATCCATGACCCGGACGTGCCGGGCTCCCGGAAAATCCGCTGCGATATCATCCTGCATGTCCGCGGCGAGGGCCCGCTGGGCGGGAGTCTCTCCGGGCGGGCCGACCGTGCTGGACAGCACTATGGTTGGAACGCCGGCGGCCTGCGGACTGGCGTGAACCTGTTGGCCGGCGACGGTGCTGTCGGCGAGCTCCTTGCGCATGATCAAGGGCATGAAGAGCGTCACCGCGGTGCGGCCCGCGTAGGGCGTGTTGGCCGAGCTGTCGACCGACATTCCCTGATGCCAGTGTGTTGAGTCGACCAGGAGCAGGCCCGCGACCTCATTGGGGTAGTTGCGCGCGAAATACTGCATGTAGAGTCCGCCGAGCGAGTGGCCGACCAGCACGTAGGGCGGATCTATGTTGCGGCGCTTGAGCTCGGCACGCAGCTCGGCGACGATCGTGGCCGAGTCGCGGGGGCCGATCGCGGGATCGCTGCCCTGGTAGCCGGCTCGGTTGTAAGCGAGGGTGCGGGTGCAGCCGGCGGCGATGCGCGGCTGTACGTCTTTCCAGATATCCATGGTGTCGCCGAGGCCCGACTCGAGGATCACGGTCCTCGGGCCATGGCCTTCCAGCCGGACGACGTGATGCAGATCGACGTCGGGAAGGGCTGCGGCGTTCATGCTTGCGAGGCATAGAAGCGCCGTTTGTAGTGGTGCGAGCAGCTTCATAGACTGCGGCCGTGGCCGAGGACGGGCCGCTATGTCGATTCTGGGTCGGCGGTGCGGCCGCGTAAACCTCGAGACTCCAAAATAGTGGCGCAAGAGCGGCAAGTGCCGTTCCCGAGCGAGTATGAGATCAGTATTTTTCTGTATCGATGGACACACCGGCGGTAATCCGGTCCGGCTCGTGGCCGGCGGCGCCCCATTTTTGCAGGGCCGCTCCATGAGCGAGCGCCGGCAGGATTTTCTCGCCCGTTTCGACTGGATACGGCAGGGCCTGATGTTCGAGCCGCGCGGCCACGACCTGATGTCCGGCGGATTCGTCTATCCGCCGTGCGACCCTGCCAACGACGCTGCAATCCTGTTCATGGAGACGAGCGGCTGCCTGCCCATGTGCGGTCACGGCACCATCGGGATCATCACGTTCGCGCTCGAGCACGGGCTCATCCGCGCCCGCACCTTCGGGCGGCTGAGCATCGAAGTGCCGGCCGGCGTCATCGGCATCGAGTACACGGCCCACGCTGACAAGGTCACCAGCGTAACGATTCGTAACGTCGCTTCGTACATCGCCGCGCGCGACTTGCGGATCGAAGTGCCCGACCTCGGGCCGCTCAGCGTCGATGTCGCCTACGGTGGGAATTTCTACGCCATCATCGAGCCGCAGAACGGCTACCGCGGGATCGACCATCTGGGTGTCCAGCGCATCCTGGCACTGAGTCCGCTGGTGCGCGAGGCGGTCCGCTCGGTGTGCGAGCCGGTGCACCCGCTCGATCCCACGATCCGCGGCGTGAGTCATGTGATGTGGGCGGATCGGCCGAAATCGCCCGAGGCGGACGGCCGTAATGCGGTGTTTTACGGAGACCGTGCCATCGACCGGTCGCCTTGCGGGACGGGGACCTCGGCGCGTCTCGCCCATCTGGCCGGCACCGGGAGGCTGCCGGCCGACAAGCCGTTCGTGCACGAGAGCATCATCGGAAGTCGCTTCGTCGGACGCGTGGCGCAGACCCTGGAGCTTGAGGGGAAGCCGGCCGTGATCCCCACGATCGAGGGCTCGGCCTTCGTTACCGGTTTCAACACGCTCTGGATCGATCCGGCACATCCGTTTCCAACAGGGTTCCAAGTTTGAGCACGCAGTCGTACGCTTACCGGTGATGTGCCAGCGATTAGTTGTCCCGAACCAGGACCAGGTGGAAAAGGAAGTCTCGGTCGCGCACCCGTGGTGGAGGTTTTCCGTGCGTTTCAACGTCGCGGTGACTCAGCGGGTTCCGGTGGCGCGCCTGCACGAAGGGGAGAGGGAAGGCGTCATGGTGCGGTGGGGTTTCGTCCCGGAGCCGGAGGAGGGTGAGCCTTTCGAGGAGAGCCGCGTCGGCGCGGCTCACGTGCGCAGCGAGGCGCTCGTCGATTCCCACGACTACCGCAATGCGTGGCTCAACGCGCAGCGGTGCATCGTACCGATTGCCGGCTTTTACACGTGGCATCTGTCTTCCCGCCGGGTGCGGCAACCCTACTACGCTCGTCTCGTCAATCGCGCCGTGTTTGGTGTCGCGGCGCTGTGGGAGCGGACCGTGATCGAGCGCCGTGACGTCATCGAGAGTTGTGCCCTCTTGACTGTCCCCGCCAACGAGCTGCTCGCGGGGGTCAGCGGGTCCCGCATGCCCGCGATCCTGGATAAAGGAGATTACGAGCAATGGCTCACGGCGCCCGTGCCGGAGGCGCAGCGTCTGTTGAAAACCTATTCGGGCGAGCGGATGGTCATTCATCCGGTCGGGCCGCGGGTGAATTATCTGCAGTACGATGACCCGCAGCTGATCCGGCCGGCACGCCAGAGCTGATTCCGTGCCGGCAGGTCTGTGCGAATACCGAACACATCGGTATTCCGACGTCCATTCAAGAAAGCTGCGCCGCGCCCCCCTGATGGCGGGTCGCAAGTGTGTAGGCTGGTTACAACACTCGGGTAACTCGCGGGCGCAGCGGCTCGCCGCCGAAGTGGAGCGCCGCGGCGAATAGGTCACCGATCATTGGGCAGGAGTCACAGTAAACAGCCGGTCCTCATGCGCCTACGCTGCGCGTACGTTCCGCGTGAGGCTGTTGTAGAAGAGCAATAGACGTGGGCAGAGGACGCGCACGTCAACGAAGCGACACTTGTGCGAGCCGCCTCCGCGAGCTGTCCCGTCGTAGGGTTGGCGAGTGGATCGTGGTGGTGCCGCTCTGCCCGATGCACCATACTGCCGTGCTTCCGCTAGGGCCGAGCGGTATTTCCTTACAACCATAACTGCGAGACGGGCGGGTATTTATCGTGGTGTCGAATGACGGTCTGAAGCAACAGAAGTGCGTCATGATCGGTCGCTATGCCAAGTCCGATGACAGCAAAGGATTGATACAAGTCGTCACGACCCTGGTGCCTTTTGTTTTCCTCTGGTGGGTTGCCATCCGCTGTGCTGGCGTGTCGCCTTGGCTCACCGCGGCGCTGCTGCTGCTCATCATTCTGTTTACGCTGCGTGCTTTTGGCCTGATGCACGAATGCGGCCACGGCAGCTTGTTTCGCAGCCGGCGGCTCAATCGCTCGGTCGGATTTCTCCTGGGTGTCGTGTCGGGCATGCCGCAGTACGTATGGTCGCAGCACCACAATTATCACCATGCGCACAACGGCAATTGGGATAACTATCGCGGACCCTATACGACGCTGTCGGTGGATGAATATGCGGCGTTGACCGGCGCACAGCAGCGCCTGTATCGGTTCAAGTGCGGCGTTGCCGCCGCGCCGCTCGCCGGCTTCATTTATTTGATTTTCAACCCGCGCTTCACCTGGTTGAAAGGCAGCATCGGTCTGGTGTTGCACACGGTCAGGCAGAAAGCGGCGCAGCCTGGGGTGTCGCTGCGGGAGCACCTCGCCAGTTACACGACGCGCTATTGGAGGTCAGCCAGGGAATACCGGCATATTCTCTCGAACAATCTCGTGCTGCTGAGCGTCTGGGCGCTGATGTGCTGCGCCTGCGGGACGGCGCGGTTCTTTTTCATTTATGTGCTCACCGTATCGATGGCCGGCGGTGCCGGCATCGTGTTGTTCACCGTCCAGCATAACTTTGAGCATGCGTATGCCAGCGGCCACGAGCACTGGGACCACGACACCGGAGCGATCGAGGGCACGAGCTTCCTGGTACTGCCAGGCTGGCTGAACTGGTTTACCGTCAACATCGGCTACCATCACATCCACCATTTGTCCGCCAACATTCCGAACTATCGCCTGGTCGAGTGTCACGACAGATATCAGCACTTGTTTGCGCGTGTCACGCGCGTGAAGTTATCGGAGGTTCTGGGCGCATTGCAGTGCATCCTCTGGGACACACGCGCGCGGCGAATCATCTCGATAACGGAATACCGGCAGCAGGTTCGAACGAGCGGTTCGAACACCTGAGTCTTCACATCTACACCGCCGACAGGAACGCAATCTCCTGCCATACGCCCGCCGCGAGGCCGGCTTCCGCTCGGGATGCATGCATGCCCAGGCGGCTGTCGTGTGTAAAGATCGCTCCCTCGGCCGCTTTGACGCAGTCGTACGGCCCGAGGCGCTCGCGGCTGCCATCGCTGTTGGTCACGCGCAGATAGACCGGTCCGCCGCACTCGAATGCACGATGTTGCCGCTGACCGAGCCGCCAGAGTCCCTCGGAGTAACGTGCCGCGACTGCATTGTCCGGGCCCCGGAGCGTTGCGTCCGCGCATATTCTGAAATGCATGCCGCGCACCAGCACTGGCGATTCACCGTGCACCGGCCGAAAAGTGAGGGTGATCAATTTCAGTTCGCCGCCGGCAGGCAGGTGTTGCGCGGCGATTGCGGCTGAATGTCGAACGCGATCGTCAGCCGAAGACGGCCCAGCAACACCGACGATTCTGGTGACGGATCCAGCCGGCGAGCAGAGTGACGGCTAATAGCGCCGCGGGCCGCCGCGGTTGCCACCGCTCCGATTGCCGCCGCCTGACCGCTCACGGTCCTGTGCTTCGTTGACCTTGAGCGGCCGGCCGTCGAAGTCAGTCCCATTCAGCGCTTGCATGGCACGGGACGCGTCCGCGTTGGACATTTCCACGAAGCCGAAGCCACGCGGACGACCGGTTTCGCGATCGGTGATCAAGGAAACCTTCTCGACGGTTCCGTACTTGGCGAAGAGGGTGCGCACGGATTCATCGGTCGCGGTGAAGGGAAGATTGCCAACGTATAGTTTGGTCACTGCAGGTTACTCATTAGTGGGTACGATGCGACGGGCAGCGCTCGCTCCCGACTAACTGCGCACGGGAGCATGACGAGCCCTGGCTGAACGACCGGACGCGCGCCGCGAGCGCATCGGGACTATGACGGACAGGTCGAAAGGGCACGAGCCAGCTCGTACACTACAGGAGTTCCCGCAGTCCTGCGCGGCTTTCGTGCGTTGAGACGGAGGTGTCCTTTCCCGGCAGCGGCGATTGCGAGCCTGCTACGGTCGGATGGTGTGTTGGAATGCCCGACGGCGGGTCGGCGCCGCACGACCACCGCTTATTATACTGAACCGGGCCAACATCCGCCCCATTGGCTCGGGCGCTCGAGCCGCACGTGCGATACGCGCAGCCACGCCACTGACGCCTCCGCCAGCATCCTTTAACAGTGCTCTTCGGAAAACAGTGTCAGAACGTGGGCGCAGCGACTAGTGACGCCGTGGTTTGGTCAGAAAATCTTCGCGATCAGCCGACGTAATACGGATCCGTGAGGTGCTCTTCCCGCGCCCCAGCGTCAGGGGGACCTCCGCGCCGGCGTCGCCCGTTCTCCAGATCCGGCGGAACAAGTCGGCCAGGTCCGCTACCGGCTCGCCGGCGACCTCCAGAACAACATCACCGAGGCGCACCCCTGCGCGATGAGCCGGGCCGCCTTGCGTGAGCGCACCCACGACGAGGTTGCCGTGCATCGGGGTCGTATACATGCCAAGCCAGGGCCGCGGGCTGCGCGCGGGGCGTCCGAGCCGCTTCATGTCGTTGAGAATGGGCTCGAGCAGGTCGATGGGCACGAACATGTTGGCATCCACCGTTTCGGTGCCGATGGTCTCCTGGACCAGTAGGGAGCCCACTCCCAGAAGGCGTCCATCCTGTCCGACGAGGGCCGTACCACCCCACTGCGGATGGGGCGGCGCCGTGAACAGGGCGTCGTCCAGCAGATATTCCCAATAGCCTGCGAATTCCCGGCGGGCAATCACCTTGGCATCCAGCGAGTGCTCCACACCGCCATGGCCGAGGACGATGACGCTGTCTCCGACGGTGGTGGCGGCAGCGGAGCCGCGCTCAATGGCAGGGACGTCCAGATGTCCGAGAGGCAGGATGAGCCCGAAGCCGCTGACTTGATCGTAGGCGAGGGCGTGACCCGGAATGACGTTGCCATCCTGCGTCGTCAGCCAGATCGATTCGGCTTCGGTAATGAGGTACCCGATGGTCAGAACGAGTCCATCCTCGCCGATCACCGTGCCGTGGCCGATGCGCTCCGTCCCCAGGACCGAGGCGGTGAACGCCGTCTCGGGAATCTCCGCGTGCACCAGCACCACCGAGCTCAGTGCGGTGGTGAGGTCGAAAGGCAGATCTTCAGCCCTCGGTTGCAGGCGCGTCGGAAAGGCCCAGTCGGTGGTTTCAGCCATGAGACGGTCACGCGGGTTGATCTGGCGGTGAGCCATTTTACGCACGCCGGCGGCCACGACGCATCCGCAAATGGGCCCCATTCCGGAACAGGACCGACCGCTGCGCTGCAGATGAGGCCGGCCTCATATGACGGCGTGCGCGGCAATGTGCGAGGTCGGATGGCGTCGCTGCCGAGAAAGGTGGCGGTGTGCCCTGCCGGCTGCTGACAGGTTGCCGACTGGCCGGATGTTGGAAGTTAGTGCCTGACCCGATCCGCGTCCGGTGGTGCCGCAGTCGGGCCGTGAAGATGTCAGGGTGTCGGCGCCGGGGTCAGGCCGCGCCGGTGTTGGGTCGGGCGATGTCGGCGCCGGCGTCAGGCCGTGTCGGGCTGGCAGAAGAACAGGTGGGCCGGCAGCACGTTGAGCGGCTCGAATTGCCGGCGAACATAGCGGAAGATCCGTTGCAGGTCCTGCAACACCCGGGAGGAGAACTGGTAGACGAGGAAGGAGCCGCCGGCGGGCTTGAGCACTTCGCAAGTCTTCCGCAGGATGCGCTCGCGCACCGGCGCGGGAATGGTGCTGAAAGGAATGCCGGAGATGACGTAACTCGCGTTGCTCTGTCCGTAACGCCGCAGGATCTCATCGACCGCTTCCGCCGATGCCTCGACGACGTGCAGCCGCTCATCCTGGATGTTGGCGCGCAGGTAGTTCACGAAGTCCGGGTTGGTCTCGATCGCGATCAGCATGGCATCGGGCCGCATGCGGTGCAGCACTTCCGCCGTAATCACCCCGACGCCCGGGCCGTATTCCACGATGACCCGCGCCTGCGCCCAGTCGACGGGCTCGAGCAGCTGGCGGATGAGGAAGCGGGAGCTCGGAACGATCGAGCCCAGCATCCGCGGGTGGCGGAAGAAGTTGCGGGCAAAAAGCAGGGCCTCGCCGCTTCGTGACCGCCCAGAGGTGTCTTGTTTTTGGCTCATGGGACGTCCGCCTGCCTGGGTGCTTACCGTCAACTCCCGCATTATGCGCAAGTTCCGCCTCTTGTAACAGAAGCGTAACGTTCAACCGCCCGAGCGCTTCGCCTCATAACCGAGCTTGCAGAGCTCGGCGACGAGGCGGTCGCGATGCTCCCCCTGGATCTCGATGGAGCTGTTCTTCACCGCTCCGCCGGCGCCGCACAGCTTCTTCAGCCGGGTGGCGAGCTCCTCCAGCGCCGCGCCGCTCAGCGGCAATCCGGTGATGACCGACACGGCTTTGCCGCCTCGACCGGAGACTTCGCGCGCCACGCGTACTTTGGGCGGCCCGGCCTGCACGGGCGCGACGGTGGCGGGCTTCAGGCCGCGCCAGCGGGGCCCGGAAGACCGATGGGCCAGTTGCTCCTCGTGGATGACCACCCCACGAAAGGTGTGCTTGGGCTTCATGGGCCGGGGCCGGCCGCGGACTCGAGATCCCGGCCGGATGGGAAGCGAAGCGCCTGTCTGGCCGTGCCAGGAGGCCAAAAAAAGACGTCGATCATGTACTTAAGCGAGGTTCGTCAGATAATTTCACAGGCTGCGCGTGAATACCTTACTCTACCGCCACGGTCGCCGCACCGGGGCCGGAGCTTGCTGGAGCGGACGGGGAGCTCGAGACCATGGCTGCAAGATCGATCGCATCGGTAACCGTATCCTTCGGGCTGGTCGCCATTCCGGTGAAGGTCTATTCGGCCACCCGGAGCACCGGCTCCATCCACTTCAACATGCTGCACAAGAAGGACGGCTCGCGTCTGAAGCAGCAGTACATCTGCGCCAAGGAGGGCGTGGTCGTGGAGCGGGACGAGATCGTGAAGGGCTACGAGTTCGCCAAGGACCAGTATGTGATGTTCACCCCCGAGGAGATCAAGGCGCTCGAGGAGACCGGTACCAGGAGCATCGACATCCAGGAGTTCGTGCCGCTCGAGTCGGTGGACCCGGTGTATTTCGACACCACGTACTATCTCGCTCCCGACAAGGGCGGCGCGAAGCCTTATACGTTGTTCGCGACGGCGTTGCGCGAGAGCCGGCGTTGCGCGGTCGGCCGGTGGGCGACCCGCGGCAAGGATCATGTCGTGATCCTGCGCCCGATCGAGAATGCATTGGCACTGCATCAGTTGCACTTCGCCCCCGAGGTCCTGCCGGTGAGCGAGCTGGGAATCGAAGAGACCCCGGTGAAGGAAGCGGAGTTGAAGCTCGCGCAACAGCTGGTGGATCAACAGACCGCGGACCGGTTCGAGCCGACAGCTTACACCGACGAAGTGAAAGCGCGCATCGAGGCCGCGATCCAGAAGAAGGTGGAGGGCGAGCAGATCACCCTCGCCGAGCCGGTGCCCTCCACCGACGGCAAGGTGATCGATCTCATGGAGGCGCTGCGCGCCAGCCTCAAGCGCAACACCCAGGCCCGCGACGAGACCACGAAGCTGGGTGAGCGTAAGCCGCCGAAGCGCGTGCAGAAGAAGGCCGCTTCATCCCGGAAAGCGTCGAGCCGGTAGAGACGGCCATCATGCCTCGGACAGGCTTCTAACAAAGGGACGGGTCGATGCATTCGTACGGCGTGAATGAAGTCGCGCGGATGTTGCAATTGTCGCGCGCCACGATCCGCAGTCTGATCTCGCGCGGCTTCGTGGCTCCGGCGCGCGGACCGCGTCGGGAGTACCGCTTTTCCTTTCAGGACCTGTTGATTTTGCGTACGGCGCGCGCGCTGGTACAGGCGAAGGTGCCTGCCCGACGCATCGGACGCTCGCTGCTCGCATTGCGGAAACAGTTGCCGAAATCCATGCCGCTGACGGGACTCACCATATGCGCCGTGGGCAACGACGTCGTCGTCCGCAAGGGGGGTAACCGCTGGCAGGCTGAGTCCGGCCAGTATCTGCTCGAGCTCGATGTCAGTGTTGCGGGTGATGCGGTCGAGATCACGCAGATCGAGCCGGGTGCCGGCGCGAAAGGGAAGAAAGGCGCGGCGGCTCGAGCCGTCAAGGCAGCGGCCCAAGCCGCCGAACGAGAGGCCGAACAAGCCGCTAAACGAGACGTCGTGGCCGATGTGCAACGAGACGCCGTGGCCGACGCGCAGGCGTGGTTCGAGCGGGGCCTGGCCGCCGAGGATGACGATCCCGACCGGGCGCTCGAGGCCTACGAGCGGTGCCGTGCCCTCGACGTGAGCCATGTCGGGGCGCGCATCAATCTCGGGAGGCTGTATCACGAGGCGGGGCGCTTCGCGGAAGCGCATCGTGTCTATCGCGAGGCGGCGCGGGCGGGTGAGCCGGACGCTACCTTGTTTTTCAACATGGGCGTGCTGCTGGAGGATACCTCGCGCCGCGAAGAGGCCGTGGACGCCTATCTCCAGGCTCTGGCTGCCGACCCCGATTTCGCCGACGCGCATTTCAACCTGGCGCGACTCTATGAAGCGTTGGGTCAGCCTCAACACGCCATCCGTCATCTTGGCGTCTACCGCCGCCTGTTGAATTCCTGAAGTCCCGGCGATCGCCGGCCGCTGCGTCTCCAGCTGCCCAGTTTGCTTTGGGAACCCCCTGTCGGGGTGCCCGTTCCAGTTCCGTGTAGCCGCAAGAGGAGCCTGGGTATGAAGACCACAGCAGCAGCCCTCGTCATGGGCTTCGCGGCGGCCGGCAGTCTGATGGCGCAGCCGCAGCAGGCGCAAGCGCCAATGTCGACGGATCCGTCGCTCACGGTGACTCATCCCACGGCCAATCCGCAGCCCACTGTCAACCCGCAGCTCGCGGGCGAATCGGCCGCGTCACGGGAAAGAGAGCAGTTGCACATGGCCTTGGCCGGGACCATCGCTCCCGGGATGCAGGTGAAGTCTCCCGCAGGTGACGTGTTGGGCACCGTGGCTTCGATCGTCCCTGGGGATACCGGCGTCAAAGGTTATGTGGTCGTGGCGAGCTCGGGTGGCCTGGCGACGCCGGTGCCTTACAACACGGCGAGCGCGTTGGTCCAACACGACGCGCTGGTGATCGACAAGGCCCGGCTGGAGAGCGCACCCAAGGTGCAGCAGTATCAATCGGAGGATGGCTCCAGTCAGACCTGGCAGAAGAAGGCGGACAACTACTGGAAGAAGTACGAGGTCCACCTGGATTGATGCCGGCTAGCCCGCGATCAGCAGGCTGGCGCCCGCGCCGGAAGCGCAGGGTGATGGTGCCCCGTTACCCCCCATCTGGAGCAGCTGCGGGTCCGGATCTTCGTGCCGTCCTTCCTGTCCCAACAACCGGAGATCACTTCGGGGGCGAGCCTCTCCTGCGCGATAATTGAGGGGTACGACAGGAATTGAGGGGTACGACAGGCAAGATGCGCGCAGGACCCTGTTTGGGTGCGCGCGGTTGCAACGAATCGTGCGTCCGGCGCCGGATCGGGAGGTCAATTTGGAACGCCCGTTGCAAGCCTGGCCCAGTAATATTTGTGTCCCCATTGAGCCGCTGCTCGAGACGGTAAAGCCATGACGCCACGGTCGCGCCTGCACATCCCCTATCCGCCGGCCCGGCCCGGGGATCAACCCGATTTCAGCTATCTGCAAGTGTCCCCCGCGGGCGCCGCCGGCCGTCCGGACGCCCGGGCGCCCGCTCGTGAGATCGAGAGCCTGGCCGGCCAAATGGTGCGGGTGCTGGATGACGACGGGAAGGCCGTCGGGCCCTGGAATCCGCACCTCGAGCCGGATGACCTGCAGGTCGGGCTGCGCCACATGCTGCTCACCCGGCTCTTCGATGACCGTATGCAGCGGATGCAGCGGCAGGGCCGCCTGTCCTTCTACATGAAGTCGACCGGTGAGGAGGCGGTGGCGGTAGCCGCGGGCATGGCGCTGTTGCCCGGTGACATGCTGTTCCCCTCATACCGGGTGCAGGGGTTGGAGGTGGTCCGCGGGCGCAGCCTGGTCGACCTCATGTGCCAGTGCCTCTCGAACACCCGCGACATGTGCAAAGGCCGGCAAATGCCGGTGATGTATCACTGGGCGGCCGGCAACATCTTCTCCATCTCCGGGAACCTCGCCACTCAGTTTCCGCAGGCCGTTGGCTGGGCGATGGCCGCCGCCATCAAGGGCGAGGACCGCATTGCGGCGAGCTGGATCGGCGAAGGCTCGAGCGCGGAAGCCGACTTCCACCACGCGATGACTTTTGCGGCGGTTTATCGAGCGCCCGTGATCTTGAACGTGGTCAACAACCAGTGGGCCATCTCGACGTTCCAGGGCTTCGCGGGGGGCGAGGTGCAGACCTTCGCCAAGCGCGGGCCCGGCTATGGCATGCCGGGAATCCGGGTGGACGGCAACGACTTCCTGGCCGTTTACGCCGTGACACAGTGGGCGGCCGAGCGTGCGCGTCAAAGCGCGGGACCGACGCTCATCGAGCATGTGACCTACCGCGCGGCCGCACACTCCACCAGCGACGACCCGTCCCGCTATCGACCCAAGGATGAGTGGAAGGCCTGGCCGTTGGGCGATCCGATCGCCCGGCTGAAGCAACACCTGATCGCCATCGGCGAGTGGTCCGAAGAGCGCCATGCCGCGCTGGAGAAGGAGCTCGAGGCGAAGGTCACCGCTTCGTGGAAGGAGGCGGTGAGTTACGGCACGCTCACCGAAGGTCCGACGCTGGATCCGGCGTCCATGTTCGAGGATGTGTACAAGGAGATGCCGGCACACCTCGTCCGGCAACGTGAACAGATGCTCGAGCTGCTACGGTCGCGGAAGGCAGCTCAGGAGGCCGGGACTGATACCAGCGCTGCGGCCGCGGCAAAGGAGGGCTAGCCATGGCGCACATGAATATGGTTCAGGCGCTCAACTCCGCCATGGACATCATGCTGGAGCGCGACCCCCGGGTCGTCGTGCTCGGTGAGGATGTCGGTTACTTCGGCGGCGTTTTCCGCGTCACCGACGGATTGCAGCGCAAGCATGGCGAGCATCGCGTGATCGACACACCGATTGCCGAAGGGGGCATTGTTGCCGCGGCGATCGGCATGGGAGTGAACGGCCTGAAGCCCGTGGCCGAGATTCAATTCGCGGACTACATCTACCCCGCCTTCGACCAGGTGGTGAGCGAGCTCGCCCGGCTGCGTTATCGCACCGCCGGCGAATTCTCGGCGCCGGTGACGATTCGCACGCCGTGCGGCGGCGGAATTCGTGGCGGGCAGACGCATTCGCAGAGCCCGGAAGGCATCTTCACGCACGTCTGCGGAATCAAGGTCGTCATGCCTTCGACGCCCTACGATGCAAAGGGATTGCTGATCAGCTCGATCGAGGACGACGACCCCGTCGTGTTTTTCGAGCCGAAGCGCATCTACAACGGCCCCTTCGACGGCGATCCCCACAAGCCGGCGGTACCCTGGAGCGCGCATCCGGGCGGCGCGGTGCCCGAGGGCTATTACACGATCCCCATCGGACGCGCCGAAATCGTCAGGCCCGGGAAGGATGTTACGGTGTTGGCTTATGGCACCATGGTCCATGTCGCGGATGCCGCCGTGCGGCTTGCCGGTGTGGACGCGGAAATCATCGACGTTCGAACGCTCGCGCCGCTCGACACGGACACGATCTGCACGTCCGTAAAAAAGACCGGAAGGTGTGTCGTCGTTCACGAGGCCACTCGCTTCAGCGGCTATGGGGCCGAGCTCGTCGCCACGGTCCAGGAAGAGTCCTTCTGGAACCTGGAAGCGCCCATCCAGCGTGTGACCGGTTGGGATACCCCTTACCCGCACGCGTTCGAGTGGGAGTATTTTCCCGGGCCGGCCCGGATCGCAGCCGCGCTGAAGAGCGTGATGGAGGCGGCGTGAGTCAGTTCGTTTTCAAACTGCCCGATCTCGGTGAGGGCACGGTGGAGGCGGAGATCGTCGGCTGGCGCGTGAAGCCGGGCGATGAGGTTTCCGAGGACGACGTCATTGTCGAAGTCATGACCGACAAGGCGGCTGTCGAAGTGCCGTCGCCGGTGTCGGGACGGGTCGTGTCGACGACAGGGGCGCCCGGGGACATGGTGCCCGTGGGCTCGCCGCTGATCGTGTTTGAGACGGAGGCCGCGGCCGGTACGGGCGCGCCGGCTGCCGCGGGCGGCGCAGGGGCCGCGGTTGCTCGCGCAGGCGCTGCTGTTGCTGGCGCAGGGGCCGCGGTTGCTCATGCCGAGCCGGTCCACCGGGGGCGTGTCGCGACCTCGCCGGCGATTCGTCGCCGGGCGCATGAAGCCGGTGTCGATCTGCGGCAGGTACCGGGATCGGGGCCCAACGGCCGGATCATCCGGGAGGATTTCGAGGTCTACGTCGAACAGCGTGCGGCTCGGGCCAAAGGTCAGGAGCCTCCCCGCGTTCCGGTGGCGCCGGCCCGCGTGGAGGTGGGGGGGCCTGCGACCGAAGAGATCAAGGTCATCGGCCTGCGCCGGGTCATCGCCCAGCGCATGAGTGAGGCGAAGCGCAACATCCCGCATTTCGCCTATGTCGAGGAAATCGACGTGACCGAGCTCGAGGCGCTGCGCCGTCATCTCAACAGCAAGCTGCCGCACGGTGCGGCCGGCTTGACTTATCTGCCGTTCCTGGCCGTCGCCCTGGTTCGAGTGTTGCGAGAGTTCCCGCAGGCGAATGCGCTTTATGACTCCGAGCGGAGCGTGATCGTCCGTCATCGCGCCGTGCACATCGGGGTCGCGACGCAGACACCGGATGGGCTGAAGGTTCCCGTGGTGCGGGAAGCGCAATCGCGCTCGCTTTGGGACCTCGCCGCCGAGATGCGACGGGTGAGCGAAGCGGCGCGCACCAACAAGGCGACTCGGGATGAGCTCAGTGGCTCGACCATCACGATCACCAGTCTCGGGAAGCTCGGCGGTATCGCCAGCACTCCCATCATCAACGCTCCCGAAGTCGCCATCATCGGCGTGAATCGGGCCGTCGAGCGTCCGGTGGTGTTGAATGGGGCCATCACCGTGCGCCGCATGATGAACCTGTCGTCTTCCTTCGATCATCGCTTCGTGGATGGCTATGACGCCGCGGCGCTGATTCAGGCGCTGAAGGAGCACATCGAGCATCCGGCCACCCTGTTCATCGAGCGCTGAGCGCCGATATCGGGCGATGCCATCCCCACCATGGGAGGCCCCCATGATGAGAGGGGCAGTGGCGCCCTCGCTCTTTTGATCCATGCCGGCGGGCCCGCTTCGTGGCACCATTCGAGCGGTCCACCGGTCCACGCCGGCAGGCCGGCGGGAACGGCGCCTGAGGGCGCGCTGGAGCGGCCAGAAGGCGCGAGGCACGGCGCGGATTCGAGAGGCGAGGCGGGCTTGAGGTTGGGGCGATGGAGCTCATCGCGCAGTATGGGCTGACACTGGTCTTCGTGAATGTCCTGCTGGAGCGGGCGGGATTGCCGCTGCCGGCAACCCCCACCTTGCTCATCTGCGGGGCGTTGGCGGCCACGGGCAGGCCGTCGGTCTGGTCGGTCTTCGCGCTGGCGCTGCTCGGCTGTGTCATTGGCGATACGCTTTGGTACGCCGCCGGCCGCTATTACGGCCGCCGGGTCATGAAATTTCTCTGCCGGGTCTCCCTGTCCCCGGATTCCTGTGTCCGCACCACCGAGAACCGCTTCGAGCGCTGGGGGCGTCTCACCCTGGTGCTGGCCAAGTTCGTGCCGGGCTTGTCCACCGTCGTGCGTCCGCTCGCCGGGGCGATGCGCTTGCCGCTGGGCTCCTTCGAGCTGCTGAACGGCCTGGGCAGCATCCTGTGGGCCGGGGCCGCGATCGGGACCGGGATGCTGTTTCAAACCCAGATCGGCCAGGTCCTGCTGCGGCTGCGGGCCTGGGGCACCCTGGCGGGCGAGCTGACCGTGGTCGTGGTGTTGATCTACATCGCGTACAAATGGTGGGAGCGGCGGCGTTTCAACAGCATCCTGCAGCTCCCGCGCATCAGCCCTGAGGAGTTGCGCAGCCTGATGGCTGCGAGCGCCGGGCCGATCGTCATCGATGTGCGCTCCGCGCTGGGCCGCGAGCACGATCGCCGTTGCATTCCGGGTGCGCTCGAGATGAGCCTCGACGAGGTCTCGATGCGGGCCGCCGAATTCCCGGGCGATCGGGAGATCGTGTTTTATTGCGAGTGCCCGAATGACGCCTCCGCGGCGGTAGCGACGCGCAAGATGATGGATCGTGGGCTCAGCCGGGTGCGGCCGCTGCGCGGCGGCCTCGATGGCTGGGCGGCGGCGGGCTATGAGACCGAGAGCCGTCCCGCGGTGAAGGAGCGGGCGGCTGCGGCGATGGTCGCGGCGGCCGCTGCGTTGCCTGCCGTCTCGACGGCTACCGCAAGCCGGCGGTGAGCGACCGCGAGGCCGGGCGGCAAAGGCTCAAGGCCCGCCCGTCGCCGTCATTCCCTTCCCAGAATCTCGTCGCGCACATCGGCGATTTCCCGGGCCCGCGACGGCCGTGCGCCCTCGCAACGATCGGAGCGGGGGCAACGCGAGCTCCGCGGGCAGATGATCCGCGCCGGCTGACTCAGTGCGTCCTCGATCCAGGCGATGTCGAGCACATTGGCAACGGAACTCAGCACTTGGGCAGTGGCCTTCGGGATCTTCGCCTCGCCGTGGCGTTGCTTGCAGTCCTCGAACAGCGAGTCGATCAGTTCGGCGCTGTGCGCCCCGTTGGAATCGAGCGCCGGCGCCAGGTCGACCCCAACGGACAATACGTGGGGATTCCCCGCCATGTCACGCACCCGCATCGAGTGGCAACAATAGAGCAGCGATCGCTCACCGTCGCGCAGCACCGAGATCTGCGATCCCGACTCGCTCCGGTTGCCTTCGATCATGCGGAACACCGCCCAGTGAGGGCAGGGGTCGCTGACCTGCGCGAGGTTGCCCCAGGGGAGGGGAATGCCGTTGCCGCGATAGACGGCACGCAGGTACCCCGGCGGATAGGCGTCGAAAAAGTGCCAGTAGGGATAGGGCGAGACCTTGGTGGCGCGCCGCATCACGACGGCGGGTGTCAGCTCGAGTTTCGTGCCCGCTTCGATGCGATAGCGCTCGCGCGCCAGGAAGCGCCGGAACGGCACGCGTGGCGCCAGGAGCGCTCCGGCGAAGAAGCTGCATTCGAAGTCGCGCCAGGCGTGCAATACGTCTTGGGCGTCCATGCCGCCGGCGCTGGTGTTGGTGCCTCCTTCGGGACTGCCGCCCATTTCACCGCCGGTGGCGTGGGCCGACTTCAGTCCATCACCCCCGTGCAGGATCTTGTGGGCGATATGGGCCGCGAGATCGAACTTCAGCCGCGCGGGTTCCGCCTGGAGCGCGCGGTTGGCGTAGATGATTCCCGGCGGCTCGAAGAAGGAGCGCACCATGCTGCGCACCTCGCGGTCCTTGTCCCGCGCCAGGACGGGTTTTCGATCGAACCACCGGATCTCGAGCCCGTGCTGCTTGCACAGCTGCAACAGGTCATCGACCGAGAGCGGGAAACGCCGGCCACCGACCTCGTCGGCGGCACGCTCCAGGTCAGGGAAGTCGTTGCGGGACATTTCCTGGTGGGAGCGGATGAGCAGGTGGGCGAATTGCCGGCCGGTGGTGCCCGTCTGGGCGAGAAGCTCCGGGATCGCCGCTTGCAGCACGTCCTTGGAGAACAGGAAGGCCGGCTCGAGGGGAATGCGCGCGGCACCCCCCGGAGGGGCTTTGGGAAGCGAGAGCTCGAGGTCGGGGCTCTCGTCCAGGAACCAGCCAGGCTCACGTTGGAACACCTCGGCCAGGAGCTTGAGGGTGGCCTGCGACGGGGTCCGCTTGCCGCTCTCGATCATGCTCAGGTACGAGACGGAGGGGGCGTTCTCGGCATCCCGCTGGATGCAGCGCGCCGACAGTTCCTCGAGCGTCAGGGCGTTGCGCTTGCGCAGGGAGCGCAGCTTGGCGCCGAGAAAATGGCCTTTACGCAGCAGGGGTGGCGACATGACGTGGCGGCGGCTCGGTGAAACTCCGGTGTGAAATTAACAGTGTGAAGTTTCTATAGTCAAATTTTGTCGCGGTAGGGGTCTATGCTGACTCCCATGAACGCGCAACCCGACGCCGTGCTGTACTCCCGCGAGCAGGGCGGGCCCCGCATCGAGATCCTGGGCCCGTATGTCGCCCGCTCGGACGAGGTTCTGACTCCGCTCGCCTTGCAGCTGCTGGCGAGCCTCCACCGCCGTTTCAACGGGCGCCGCCTGGAGCTGCTCGCGGCGCGCGTGCGGCGCCAGGAGGAGCATGACGCGGGCGTCATGCCGGATTTCGCCGCGGAGACCGCCGCGGTGCGTGAGGGAGACTGGCGTATTGGGGCGGTGCCGGTCGATCTCGCCGAGCGCCGCTTCACGGTCACGGGCGCTTTCGACCGCAAGATGGTGATCAACGCCCTGAACGTGCCCGTGCGCGCGTTCACGGCCGATTTCGAGGATTCCTGCTCGCCGACCTGGAGCAACATGATCTGCGGCCAGGTGAACCTGGCGGATGCGATCCGGCGAACGATCACCTACGCCGATGCGGCCACGGGGAAGGTTTATCGGCTCGGCGCGCGCACGGCAACGGTCGTGATGCGGCCCCGCGGCTGGCATCTGCCCGAGAAGCACGTGCGCATCAACGGCGAGACCGCTTCCGGCACGCTGTTCGACTTTGCGCTCTTCATTGCGAACAATCACGCCGCGCTCGCGCAGCGAGGCACGGGTCCTTACTTCTACCTCCCGAAGCTCGAGAGCCACCTGGAGGCGCGCCTTTGGAACGACGTGTTCGTCGCGACGCAGGAAGTGTTGGGCCTGCCTCGCGGCACGATCAAGGCGACGGTCCTG
>DASZVD010000381.1:0-5072 GCA_035547375.1 Steroidobacteraceae bacterium | reverse complement strand
CGCCCCGGCCCTCGTGTCCCGAATCGGAGGACACCAATGCATAGCCGGCGAGGCGCGCGGCATCCGGGCCCAGGATCTTTGCAGACCACAGTCCCGCACCGTTTGGGGCATCCGTCGGCACGATGCCGTCGAACCCGCCACCACCGACCATCATCAACTTGGTGTTCCAATGCTCGGGCTCGGGCAAGTCGACGCGAAACCGGATGGTCGACGTGGGCGAGGAAATAATCTCGCCGTGAACCACGCAAGCCTGCCCGCCTCCGCCCGCCCCGGCCTCGAGGCCACTGCGCGTCACGATGGAGTTATTGCGCAGCAAGGCGGCGCAGGAGTCCTGCGCCGCTACCGATTTCGACACGGGCGCCGCCAACGCCAGCATGGGTGACAACAGCGCAGCGCCCAACAGTCGCCCTGCTGCCCTGCTGCGGAACTCTCTTGTGTTGAATTTCATTTGCCCGACCTGTTTCGTTGATTCCGTGTCGGCTCAGCCGCCGTAGACGACCTTGCCCCCTGGACACTCTCGGTTCGTTTCTCAGAATCTGCACGACAGTACGCCAGCGCACTGGCATAGACCACGAGAGTGCCGCCTGGTTGTGCCACCCTATAGGACATACCATACGTAATAGTATTGTCAACTAAACATTCTCGCCGTCCCTAGGATCACGGCATCAGCGCCCGCCGCGAGCCTACCTTCGCCCATCCCACTTACATTTTTACCATACGGAATGGTATTGTTCGAGCGACAGACTGCCGTGGCGTGGCGCTGCCGCCGCTGGCGGTTGCCCGCCAGCTGTCCGGCGCGCACATGACGAGGACATATGACTTCAGATATCGAGATCCCCTACGGCTGCTACTGGTCCTCGCCCTTCGCCAAGTGGCAGGGGGCCTTGCAGCATCTGCACAGCATCGAGTTCGCCGCATGGGAGTGCCGCAGGCAGCTCGAGCGACGCTCGATCGACGGTCGGGCGATCGATTACGCCGCCCTAGGCACCACGGTGATTCAGCAACATGGGTTCTATGGTCTCCCGTGGTTGACGGGCTTGGCCGGGCTCGGGCATGTCACGGGACCTACGATCTCGCAGGCCTGCGCCACGGGCGTGCGGCTCTTGTTGTCGGGTGTGCAAGAGATCGCCAGTGGCCTTGCCGAAGTCGCACTGACGTTGTCGGCCGATCGGTGCTCCAACAGCGCTCACGTCTACTATCCCGATCCGAAAGGCCCGGGCGGAACGGGGACGCACGAAGACTGGCTGCTCGAGGCCTTTGCGTGCGACCCGCTTGGGAAACACTCGATGCTGCAAACGGCCGAGAATGTCGCGCGCAAGCACGCAATCTCCACGAAAGAACAGCACGACGTGGTGCTCCGGCGGCTCGAACAGTACGGGGCCGCGACTGCCAACGATCACACATTCCAGCGCCGGTACATGTCCCTACCCTTCGAGGTGCCCAGCCGGGACTTCAAGAAGATCCAAGCCACCTTGCAGGGTGATGAAGGTATCTTCGAATCGACGGCCGCGGGACTCGCGAAGCTCAAGCCCCTCATTCCAGGCGGCACGGTCACCTTTGGCGGGCAGACGCACCCTGCCGATGGGCACGCCGCGGTAATCGTTGCGAAGAGCGGCCGCGCCGCGGAATTGAGCCGCGACCCGTCAATCCGCATCGAAGTGCTCGGCTTTGGACAGGCGCGGGCGGATCTGGGCTATATGCCTGAGGCGACGGTCCCTGCGGCACGCGCTGCACTACAGCGTGCCGGCATCGCCCCGAAGGACCTGGCAGCCACCAAGACTCACAATCCATTCGCGGTGAACGACATCGTGTTGGCCCGGGGTCTGGAGATCGGTTGGGAGAACATCAACAACTACGGATGCTCCCTGATCTGGGGCCACCCGAACGGCCCCACGGGACTGCGCTCCATCGTCGAGCTGATCGAGGAACTGGTCCTGCGCGGTGGAGGATACGGCCTGTTCACAGGCTGTGCAGCGGGAGATTCCGCGATGGCGGTCGTAATCAAGGTCGGAACCCGGAAGAGCGCGTGAGGCACACGTGGGCAATTCAGTAACGAGCACGATCGAGAACGGGGTTTGTATCCTGCGGATCGAGAACCCGCCGGTCAATGTGCTGACCCATGCCGTCCGAGAGGATCTCGCGGCCGCAGTGCGCGCAAGCACGCAAGATCCCACGATCCGCGCCGTGGTCCTCATGGGTAACACCCGGTTCTTCCTCTCCGGCGCCGATATCAGGGAATTCGCGACGGGGCTCGCCGACCCCACCCCGGTCGCTTTGACGGAACTGGCCGAGCTGTCCGATAAACCGATTATCGCCGCACTGACGGGACCGGTGCTCGGGATCGGGCTCGAGCTCGCCATGGCCTGCCACTATCGGATCTCAGACCTTGCGGCGCAGTTGGGTATGCCGGAGATTACGTTGGGCGTCGTGCCTGGAGCGGGCGGGACTCAACGTTTGCCGCGCCTGGTGGGTACGAAAGCCGCGCTTGACATGCTGCTCAGCGGTAAACCGCTGAGTGCGCCGCAAGCATTGAGCCTCAGGCTCATTGATGAGGTCGCCTCCGGCGATCTTCTGACTGCCGCCCTTGCAGCCGCCGACCGCCTCGCCACCCTGCCTTTCAGGCGAACAAGGGACCTGACGGTGCCCGAGTCGACATCCGAGGTGCTGGATGCCGCTATCGAGTCGGCCCGCACGCGGATGCCGGGCCGCACGACACCCCAGCTGATTATCGAAGCCGTTCGCGCGAGCGCGCTCCCGTTTTCTGCCGGACTTCGCCGCGAAGCGGAGCTCGTGCAGCAATCGCTCGCCCAACTCGAGTCCCGCGCCCTCCGGCACCTCTTCTTTGCAGAACGCGAAGCTCAACACGTGCAAGGACTCCCACCCCAAGCGCGCAGTCGCCAGGTCGCATCAGTTGCCGTAATAGGCTCGGGGACCATGGGTGGCGGCATCGCGATGTGTTTCGCGGACGCCGGCCTGCCGGTACGCATACTGGATACTGACTCGACCGCGCTCGAGAAAGGGTTGTCCCGGATCCGTAGCAACTACGACGTCAGCGTCAAAAAGGGCACCCTTGCCCCCGAGGAGGCAGCGCATCGCTGCAGCCTGATCCAGGGAACCACCTCGTATCAGGACTTGAGTGCGGCCGAGCTGTTCATCGAGGCGGTACCGGAAAACATCGGCTTGAAGCAAGACATCTTCAAGCAGTTGGATGCGGTGGCCAAGCCTGGTGCGATTCTCGCAACCAACACCTCGACGCTCGACATCGACAGGATCGCGGCGGTGACGGCCCGGCCCGGGGACGTGATCGGACTGCACTTCTTCAGCCCGGCCAACGTCATGCGCCTGCTCGAAATCGTCCGCACGGACTCCACCGCCGACGACGCTCTGACGACAGCCCTCGCCTTGGCCCGCAGAATTCGCAAGATCGCGGTGGTCTCACGCGTTTGTTATGGGTTCATCGGCAACCGCATGATGGACCCCTACGCCCGCGAAGCGGAGCGTGCCCTGCTCGAAGGAGCCACTCCGGCACAGGTAGACGGCGCCCTCGAGCAGTTTGGAATGGCGATGGGCATACTTGCGGTGTTTGATATGGCCGGCGTCGACGTGGCGGCATTGACGCGGCGCGAATCGGCCGATCCCACCTACTTCCGCTGCTCCAGCATACTGCATCAACAAGGCTGGCTCGGTCAGAAGACCGGCCGCGGCTTCTACAGATACGAGGGCCGGCAACGCCTGCCGCACCCGCAGGCCGAGGAGCTGTTTCGGCAAGAAGCGCACCGGCTCGGAATCGAGCAGCGTGTGCCCGAGGCACAGGAGATTCAGCAGCGCTGCCTCTTCGGAATGGTCAATGAAGCGGCGCTGATTCTGCAGGAAGGTATCGCCCAAAGGCCTTCGGACATCGACGTGGTCTACACTGCCGGCTACGGGTTCCCACGCCATCGAGGGGGGCCCCTGTTCTGCGCGGATAGCCTCGGGTTGCCGCAGGTCCTGCAAGGCATCGAGTCCTTCGCGCAGCGCTTCGGCAGGCAGAATTGGACGCCGGCGCCGCTGCTGTGCGAGCTTGCTCGAGCGGGGCGCACCTTTGCGGGATGGTCTCGCGAAAGCTGAAGGTCTGAGCGTACGCAGGAATCGAGTGAGGGGGAAGCAGTTGATGGGTGCCGCAGACAGGCCTTTCAATTCTCTCTTCGCGCCTCCCGCCGTCGAAACGATTCGGCGAGCGGACGGCTGCATCCTGCTCCGCTCACCGCAGGAACTCGCGGACCACGGCCGATGTCTGGGCGACTGGCTGGAGTACTGGGCCGACGCGGCGCCGGACCGGCCATTTCTCCTGGAACGGGCACCGGACGGAAACTGGGAGGGTGTGACCTACAGGGAAACGGTACGGCAAGTCTACGCGATAGCGACGTGGCTCATGGAGAACGGCTGCAGCGCGGAACGCCCTACTGCGATCCTTGGCGACAACGGCGTGCGACATGCGCTGCTCGCCCTTGCCTCGATGCACGTCGGCATCCCCGTCGCCTCGCTTTCGTCGGCTTACTCTCTCGTCTCCACGGATTTCGGCAAACTCAAAAGTATCGTCGCCCAAATCACGCCCGGCGTTCTGTATGTCCCCGATACCGCGAGGTATGGCGCAGCACTGGCGGCATTACGGGGACTGCACGATGCACGGATCGTCGCAGATCAAAATCAGATAGCGGCAACGGATCTGACTCAGTGGGATGACCTCGTTCGGATAACTGATCGTGAAGCGATACAGCGCGCGTTCGCAGCCGTCGGTCCCGACACCGTCGCCAAGCTGCTGTTCACATCTGGGTCGACCGGCATCCCCAAGGCCGTCGTGACGACACAGCGCATGCTGCTCGTCAACCAGCAGCAGATGCGCCAGGTGTGGCCTTTTTTGGAAGACCACGTTCCAGTCCTGGTGGACTGGTTGCCTTGGAGCCATACGTTCGGCGGCAATCATAATTTCAATCTCGTGCTGCGCTCGGGGGGCACTCTCTACATCGACGCGGGGCGCCCCGTCGCGCAAAAGTTCGACCAAACACTCGCTAACTTACGGGAGGTTGCGCCGA
>DASZVD010000380.1:0-5526 GCA_035547375.1 Steroidobacteraceae bacterium | reverse complement strand
GGGATGCGTCACTCGTGAGCCTGATCGAAAGCAGCTTCGCACGCTTTGCGGCGCGGCCGGCGTTCCATAACTTCGGCACGACGATCACCTACGCGGACCTGGACCGCCTGTCGCGGCACCTGGCCGCTCATCTGCAGTCGGCCGGGCTGGGCAAGGGCGACCGGATCGCGCTGGTGATGCCGAATCTCCTGCAATATCCGCTCGCCCTCTTCGCGGCGCTGCGTGCCGGGCTCACTGTCGTGAACACCAACCCCTCCTACACCGCTCGCGAGTTGGGCGACCAGTTGCGTGACTCGGGAGCGAGAGCGGTGATAGCTCTCGAGACTTCCGCACACGTGCTCGCCGAAGTTCTGCACGACACCAGTGTCGAGCACGTAGTCATTACAACCGCGGGCGAGCTGTTACCTTTCCCAAAGGGTGCGGTCATCAATTTCGTAACGCGCCACGTCAAGCATCTCGTGCCCCGCTACAGGTTGCCGCGCACGGTCAGCCTGCGACGTGCGCTCGCTGACGGCGCCCAGCGGCGATTCCAGGCTGCGCACGTGACGGCTGACGACATCGCTTTCCTTCAGTACACCGGCGGCACGACGGGTACCCCCAAAGGCGCCGTGCTGTCGCACCGGAACGTCGTCGCCAATCTCGACCAACTCAATGCCGTGTGGGGTGGATTGATCGAGCCTGGCGTCGAGATCGTCATCACTCCGCTGCCGCTGTATCACGTCTTCTGTCTCACCTGTAACTGTCTCTTGTTCGCTCAGCACGGCGGGCTGAATGTCCTGATCACGGACCCGCGCGACATTCCGGCCTTCGTGCGGGAGCTGGCCCGCTGGCGATTCTCCATCATCACGGGCGTCAACACCTTGTACGCAGCCTTGCTCGCGCACCCCGGCTTTGCCGGGCTGAGCTTCTCGAGTCTCAAGATCGCCGTTGCGGGAGGAATGAGCCTGCACCCGGCCGTCGCGCGGAAATGGCGCGCCGTTACGGGACGGCCAATGATCGAGGGGTACGGCTTGACCGAAGCATCGCCTGTCGTTGCCTGCAATACCCCGGACGGTGCACAGGACGGCTCGGTGGGGCCGCCGTTGCCGGGCACCGAGATCAGCATTCGCGAAGGGGACGTGGAAGTCGCGCGTGGCGAGCCGGGAGAGCTGTGGATCCGCGGTCCCCAGGTCATGCACGGCTATTGGAACAGGCCGGATGATACCCGGAATGCGTTTACCGACGGCTGGCTGCGCACCGGCGACGTCGCGGTACTGGAGGCGGGCGGGCGGCTGAGGATCGTAGACCGCAAGAAAGACATGATCATCGTCTCCGGCTTCAAGGTGTTTCCCAATGAAGTGGAGGCGGTGGTGGAGTCGCACCCCGCGGTGGCGGAGTCCGGCTGCATCGCAGTGCCCGATGATCGCTCGGGCCAGGCGGTCGCGGTTTTCGTGGTCCCCCGTCCAGGACACCGCGTGAGCATCGAAGAACTGCGCCAATATTGTCGCGAGCGGCTGGCGCCGTACAAAGTCCCGAAGCACATCGAGTTTCGCGATACCTTGCCCAAGTCGAACGTCGGCAAGGTTCTGCGGCGCAAGCTCAGCGTCGAATGAGCCACCGCAGGCAGCGTTGCAGCCTCTCTCCGTAGGGAGGGCGCAATCCCAGCAAGCCGGCCAGATCGAATGCGCTCTGTCGCAGCACCGGCCTGGCGTGGCTGAAGCGCACGAAGCCATGCTCGCCGTGGTACGAGCCCATGCCGCTTGCCCCGACGCCGCCAAAGGGCAGCTCTTCCGCCAGGAAGTGAGTGGCGACATCGTTGACCGTAACGCCGCCGGAAATCGTGTGAGCGAGGATTCCGCGCAACTCCCGCTTGTCGGCGCCGAAGTAGTACAGCGCCAAAGGATGCTCGCGTCCGCGAATGTCAGCGATGACCTCCTCCATCGAGTCGTACGGCAGCACCGGCAATAAAGGAGCAAATATCTCCTCACGCATGACGCGCATGTCGCGGCTCACCCCCACTATCAGGGCCGGCGGAACCAACCTCGAATCCCGATCGGGGACCACATCCGATTCGCACAACGGGACGACTTCCGCTCCCCGTGCGCGGGCGTCATCGAGGAGCTCCTGCACCCGCTGCAGGTGATGCGGGCTGATGAGCGAGGTGTAGTCGGGATTTCCCGGCAGTCCCGGATACGCACCGCGTGTCCACTTGCGCGCCTGCTCGATGAAAGCGTGGAGCGATTGCCGCGGCACGTAAACATGATCCGGCGCCAGGCACATCTGGCCCGAATTGGCGAGCTTCGCCAACAGGGTGCGATCGACGGCCCGGCGCAGATCGGCCGTGGCTCCCAGGATCACCGGACACTTGCCGCCCAGCTCCAGCGTAACGGGGACGAGGTGTACGGCCGCCGCGGCCATGACCTGCCTGCCGACCTGCGTGGATCCGGTGAACAGGAGATGATCGAACGGCAGCCGCGCAAAGGACTCGGCAACGGCCCGCCCTCCGGTCACGACACTCACTTCGGCGGGCTCGAAATGAGCCGCGACGAGCTTGCGCAGCAATTCCGCGGTCACCGGTGTCAGCTCGGACGGCTTGACGAGGCACCGGTTACCCGCCGCAAGAATGCCCGCAAGGGGGCCGAAGGAGAGCGTCACAGGAAAGTTCCACGGACTGATCACGCCCACGACCCCCAGAGGCTGGTAGAGGATCTCGCCCGTCACTCCGGGGATGAGATTCGGGAATCCGAGCCTGCGCGCCCGCGATCTCATCCAGCCGCCCACGTGACGCCGGGCATACCGGAGGGCGTGCACCGCGGGAAAGATGTCCATGACTCGAGTCAGGCTGACGGGGCGCTGCCCGAAATCCGCAGCGATGGCCTCACACAACTCGGCCTCGTGCGAGACGAGGAGATCCAACGCCCGGGCGAGGCGATCGCGACGAGTCCGCAGCGACGCAGGTCCCTCCGCCAGAAATGCAGACCGCTGCACCTGCACGAGCTGCTCCAGGTTGACATCGACAGCGTTGGATTCCGGCGAGTGCATGTCGATCGCGGCGGGCGCCTGCGCCGGTCAACCGGGCATCGCGCGCATGAGCGCCGCGCAGGCCATCAGCTCCGGGCTCTCCTCTTCGGGCACCGGCGGCACCGGCGCCGCGGAAGACGTGCCGCACGCAGCCTCGGATTCGGGAAAGATGCGGAAGGCCTCGCTCTGGATCGCCGTGTTGAGACTCGGCAGCAGCAGCTCGACGAACTGCGCCAGAATGCCCAGCCGCGTGGCCAGACGCTCACTTCGATCGACGATGGCGGTGCACACCATCTCGGCCGCCTGCTCCGGCTCGATGAGAGGAAAGCGCGCAAAGACCCGGGTCGGTGCGACCATCGGTGTGCGGACCAACGGCAGGTTGACTATGCTGAACCGGATGCCGCGGCTGGCGTATTCGCTCGCCGCACAACGCGCGAACGCTTCGAGGGCCGCCTTGGAAGCATTGTAGCCTGAGAACCGCGCGGCATTGGTGAGCACACCGATGGACGAAACGATGACGACCTGACCGGCACCGTGCTCCGCCATCGCCGGCAGCAGGCCCAGGGTCACCCGCACCGCCGCGAAATAGTTGATGCGCATGAGACGCTCATAGTCGTGCAGCCGGCCGTAGGAATTGGCGACCGCGCGCCGGATCGACCGGCCCGCGTTGTTGATCAGGATATCAACGTGCCCGTGCTCACGGCTCAGCTGCTGCAAAAACCGCTCGCAAGCGGGTGGATCCGTGAGATCGCAGCAATAGGTAGTGACGCGGCCGCCGCGCGCCTCGATCGCAGCGCGAACCCGCGCCAGCTTCTCGGGGTCACGCGCGACGATCAGCACTCGCGCGCCCGCATCCGCCAGCCTGCAGGCCGTCGCACGGCCAATGCCCGACGACCCGCCCGTCACCAGGACGGTCTTGTTCGCGACAAGCCGCCGCAGATTTTCCGCCCTATGGAGGTCCGGATCGAGAGTCCGCTCCCAGTAATCCCACAGACGCCATGCATAGCCTTCGAGCTCGGGTACCGCGATTCCTGCGGCGGCCAGCAACTCCTGCGTGTGAGGTGCAGCGAATGTCGTGGGATAAGCGAACAGCTGGAGTATCGCGGGCGGAATTCCCAGGTCCTCCAACGCGCTCGTGGCGATTCTCCCGAAGGGGAGCGCACTCGCCTGCGCCGATGCCAGCAACCCGGAGAGCGTCTCCCGCAGGCGCGGCTCGAGTTTCAGGGATAACTGCGGTGCGTGCGCGGCGCGCGCGAAAATATTGAGCACCTCGCCGAGGCGGCGGTCCTTGGGATCGGTCAGGTGGAAACAGCAACCCTCCCGGCCGGGCACGTGCGCCAGCCGGTCCAACGCCGCCGCCACGAAATCGACGGGTACGAGATTGATGTGCCCGCCCTCGAAAGCGCACAACGGCGTCCACTCGGGCAGGAGCCGCCGCACTCGCTGGATCAGCTTGAACACGTAATACGGCCCGTCGATCTTATCCATCACGCCGGTGGCCGAGTGACCTACGACCATCCCCGGCCGATACACACGCCACGCAACCCGTCCATTACTGCGTACCAGCCGCTCTGCAGCGTGTTTGGTCCGGAAGTACGGCTGATCCAGGCCGACCGCCTCGTCGAACATCTCTTCCGTAAAGGTACCGGGGAAGCGGCCCGCCACCGCTATGGAGCTCACGTGATGGAAACAGCCGGCGCCCAGCGCGGCGGCCAGCTCCAGGGCATGATGCGTTCCGCCCACGTTGCAGGCTTCGAGTTGCGCCGCGTCCGCCTCGAGGTCATACAGCGCCGCCAGGTGGAAGAAGTGCTGGATCTTACCCCGAAGGCCATCGATCCGTTCCGGGCTGACGCCCAACCGCTCCTCCTGGAGATCTCCATCGACCGGGATGATGTGCCGACTCCCGCCCAGGAGTCGACCCAGCTTCTCGCGCGAGCCCGGCCGGACCAGAACCCAGACCGGCTCGCCCCGCTTGGCCAGCTCGGCAACCAGGTGCCGTCCGATGAAGCCCGTGCCTCCGGTAACGAAGTACATTCCTCTCTTCCGCCAACGCCACCCGCGCACAACGCTACACGGACGCCGTAGGCCGGGGCATCGTGGCAAACCGAGGGACACAGGCGTACCGACCTGTACGACAGTAGGCGCATGGTGTCCCCAATCCGCTTGTCCGCCGTCGATCGGGCCTGGCTGCTGATGGATCGCCCCACCAACCCCATGATGATCGTGGCGTTGCTCGTTCTCTCCAGGCCTTTGGATCGCCTCACCCTGAGCGCGCTGATCAAGGAGCGGTTCCTCACCTTCGAGCGCTTTCGGTGCTATCCGAGCGCGGAGCTCTTGAACGCGAACTGGGTCGAAGCGCGTGAATTCGACGTCGACACCCACGTGCTCGCGGCAGCACTGCCCAGGCGGGCCGGCCAGAAGGAGCTCGAGGAGCTCATCGGAGTGCTGGCCAGCACTCCATTCAACGCCTGCCGGCCCCTTTGGAGCTTCCACATCGTGGAGCGATACCGGGGCGGGAGTGCCGTC
>DASZVD010000379.1:0-7413 GCA_035547375.1 Steroidobacteraceae bacterium | reverse complement strand
GTATACGCCGGGAAAGCCGGGTGGGAAACCCAACGCGCCGGTCGGGTCGGGCGGGAGGATCTCGGTGGTCGCCAGCTCGATATGGCCGCCATAGACACCAAAGGAGGTGTAATAGTACGCGCCCGCGATCCAGTCCAGCTTGTCATCGAGCGCCTTGCCGCTGAGCTGGAACTCCTCGCTGAATTGCCGGTGGTCGAGCACGTTGTCCTCGAGATACGTCGGGATGGGCGACCCGTCCGTGTTGGCGAACTCGGAGTGGAATTTCTGGTAGGCGACGATATCCTTCACGTGCACCCGCCAGGGCGTGTTCCAGTCGACCGCGGCGGAGACCGAGTGGAAGAGCTCGTGATTGATCGGCGGCACGCTGTAGCCCGTGCCCGGGTTCGTGTAGCTCGAATAGCTGGTGTACGGGTTGCCGGTCACGAATGTCGGGTTGCTGATCGGGATGCCGTACATCGGGATCGCGACATACTGGTTGTAGTCCGCCGTCGTCGAGCCCGGCTGTGCGGCGTTCTGGATCAATGTGTCCTCGGCACCGGCCTCGCTGCGATCATCGAAGACCTCCCCGCGCAGCACGACACTCAGATCGTCGTTCACGGTCCATTTCAGGGCAGCCCGTAGCGACGATTCGTCGACGCCGCCCTCCGTACCGACCACGCATCCCGGAGTGGAGGTCGCCGGCTTGAGGTTACCGGCGAGCGTGGGATTGGCGCAGGCGAAGTCGATGCGGTTCACATAACCATCCATTCTGTTGGTGGCACCCGTGACCTTCAACGCGAGGTGATCCTCGATGAGGGGTACGTCGAAGCCTCCCTTGACGAATTCGCGGTGATAGCTGCCGTAGCCGACCTCCACCGAGCCGGAGTTGTCGCCCTTCGGTTCGCCGGTGGAGAGCAGGATGGCCCCGCCTTCGTTGTTCTTGCCGAACAGGGTGCCTTGCGGGCCGCGCAGCACCTGGATGTTCTCGATGTCGGCGAGGCTGAAGATCGATCCGTACACCGCGCCGTAGTAGACATCGTCGACGTAGAAGCCGACGCCCGGCTCGAAAGCGTAAGTGAACTGGTCCTGGCCGACGCCACGGATATAGGCCAGTGCCGATTTACCCGAATAGTTGCCGCCGGGCATGAGCTGGAGGCTCGGTGTTTCGTTCGCCACGTCGAGGACGTTCGTCAGGCCACGGGCGGCAATGTCTTCCGCCGTGAGCGCGGTGATCGAAATAGGTGTCTGCTGCAGATTTTCCGACGTGCGGCGGGCCGTGACGATGATTTCGCGCAAGGCGTCGCCGGGCTCCGCGACCGCCGGCGCTGTCTGCGCCCGAGCGAGCTGCGCGGCGGCGATTTGGAGTGCGACTGCGGCTGCCACGAGGGAAAGCTTGTTTGCGGTTTTATTCATGAGTGTTCCCTTATTGATGTCCGGGACGGAGGGGATCGAGCCGGCAAGGCTCCTTGAGATGACTGCAGGAGGACGCGGCGTCGCCGGGGATCGTGACGTCGGTCAGTTCGCCGAGCACCAGCCGCGAGGGGTGGCTGGAGTCGTGCCAGACCTTGTTGGTGGCCGGCAGGGGATCGTAGGAGAAGCCGTAGCCGCCCCAGAAGCTCGGGGTATCGATCCAGATGCGCACGCGTGCGCCTTTGTGGAACACGTAGGCGAACTTGTTGAGCTCGACGCGTGCGAGGACCGGTTCATCCGGAACGAGTGCGTGGATGGCCTCCGGCGTGTCGACGAGCACCGGGCGTGTTGGGGTCGACTTCGCCGCGTCGATGGCGTGATCCGACAGGCGCAGCCAGCCGCGTTGGATGAATACTTCCTGGCCGTCTGGGCGGACCTCAGTCAGCGTGACTTGCACATCGGCATCGGAGTTGGACGAGGAGATGTAAAGATCCGCGCTTCCCGGTCCGTACGTCAGGATGTCATGCTTCAATGGAGCGCTCGTGTAGGCGACGCTGCCGGTTTTCCATTCGGCGGGTTGCGGCCCCCAGGTTTGGGCGCCCATGCCGGTATCGACCTCCGGGCCGGGTAGGGGATACTTGTAAGAATCGGGTGTGCCTTCCGGTGCCCCCTCGAGGCTCAAGCGGCCACTGTCCTGCACGGCAAAGGCGACCGGCTTGACGTCGGCCTGGACCTGCTGCCGGTGGAATACCCAACTTGGCCTGGCTGCCTCGTAGAACGGATGCTCGCCCACGCCGTCGGACACGGTGTCCATCCACACTTCGAGGTGCGGGCGCTTCTCGAAGCCGTTGGTCTCGCCCTTCAGGAAGTGATCGAAGAAGGCGAGCAGCGTCGGCCGGAACCGGAGCGATTCGTAGAGATCGTGACCGCCGTTGGTTTGCACCATCCACAGCCGGTCCTGGTCGAGGGTCTCCTGGTAGTAGCCTTCGCGGGACGTGACCGCCTCGTCCTGGAAGCTTTCCATAGACAACACCGGCACCTGGATGAGGTGCGTGCGGTCACGCAGTTGACGCGTCTGGATCCAGGCATCGCGCAGCGGATGTTGGGCGACCATCGTCGTGATGGAGTTCTGCTCCTCACCCACGAGATTCTTCGCGATCTGCGCAACGCACTGCCCGTCGTGCTCGTCGACGGCGCTCTGCCGGACCGCCTCCCAACGACTGTGCAGGAAGAAGCGCCAGAATTTGATGAAGGCGGGCGCGGGCACTCCGCCCGGTGCCCAGCTGTCCAGGCGCGGGTCGCCCAGAACCATGCCCGGCGCGATGGCTTTCAGGTGCGGCGGCCGGTTCGAGGCGGTCGCGATCTGCGACATGCCGGCCCAGGACCAGTTCGCCATGCCCACGGAGCCATTGGACCAGGCCTGGGTGGCCGCGAACTCGACGGCGTCGCGGCCGTCCTCACCGTACTTCGGCCCGAGGAAGTCGAACTCGCCTTCAGAGCACCCCGTGCCGCGGGCGTTGACGCCCATGACCGCATAGCCGTGCTCGAGCAACGTCCGATCGAGGTTCGGTGACATCGCGGAGTCGCCGCGCCGGTAGGCGAGGCCGCCGATGGCACCCGGGTCGTAGCCGCTGTAATTGATGATGACCGGAAAGCGGCCGGATTTTTTCGGGAGCAGGACGCTGTAACGCAGCTTCACGCCATCTACGGTCGTGAGGTACCCGGTGACCCGCTGCGCCCAGTATGGCTTGACCGGCAAGTCCTGGAGCTCGCGCGCCTGGATTTGTGGCGCGAGACCAACAACAGCCAGCGCCCCGAGCAGCCCGGCCAGTGGTGCGCGCCGGCTGCGGCGGTGGAGAGTAGATAATCTGACGTCCAACGGCATCTCGCCCCCCGAGATTTGGTAAAGATCCCGGAGAAACTAGCGTTGCGCCCGATTGCCGGTCTCGGCGCTGCACGCCATGGCGCCTGGGCGTGGAGCGACACAGACCCTTGCGGTTCGGCGCCGGCGCGCTCATCCTTGGGCGCTACGGAACCGCGGTGTATTGACGCCACAGTGAATTTCTCGAGCGAATCGCTGCCCCTGACGTTGCGCCAGGCGGGCTACGAAGCCGCGCTCCGGCAGTACTTTTCCGCCTTGGGAATGCAGCTCCAGCTGGACATGCGGATCGACCACCCGGAAGCGTTTGCCGCCCGCGTGGAGCGGCTGGTGATCGGACAGATCCAGGGCGCGATCCACGGCAGCAACTCGCCGCACCGGGCCCACGCGGCGCACACGTCGGCGGCGCAACCCGGCCTGGATTTCTATCTCCTGCGCTCGGGGCAGATCCGCTTCACGGACACCAACGGCGATATCGAGCTGGGCGCCGGTGACATGGTGCTCTTGCGCTCGGACGATGAGCTGCTGGCGAGCAGTGAGCGGTTCGAGATGATCGCGCTGGGCATTCCCGACAACGTGGCGCGCGATCGCGAGATGGCGAGCCGTTGGCAGCTCAGCCGCCGGATACCGGGCGATTCGGGCATGGCGGCGTGCCTGAATGCTCTGCTCGGCGCCGCGGCGGAGCGCAATCGCGATCTCACGGCCGCGGATGGCGCGGTCCTGCAGATGGCGATCCTCGATGCCATTGTGTTGCTCGCCACGTGCGAGGACGCGACGCAGACGACGGGCCTGTCGCAGCAGCAACGTGAGAAGTTGTCTCACTTGAAGACACTGGCGCTGCGCTCTTTGCAGATTCCGGACCTCACACCGTGCGCTGTCGCGGCCGAAGGCGGCGTGTCACCGCGCACGCTGCATCGGCTCTTCAACGCCTCTGGCAGCACCTTTCGCACCTGGCTGCGGGATTGCCGCCTGGAGCGTTGCTGGGCCGAGCTCACCGATCCCGGCCGGCGCCGCGGCACGATTGCCGCCGTCGCCTTCCGCTGGGGCTTCAACGACCTGCGCACCTTCAATCGTGCGTTCAGCGCACGCTACGGGATGACTCCCCTGACCGCTCGCGACGGCAATCGCGGCGATACTCGAACGCCCTGAAGGCTGCCCTCGCTGCGCGCGCCCGGACGGCCCCGTTGCGTGCGCCGGCGGAGCTGACCGGCGCCGCCGGCTATTTGTCCGAGAAGTCGACGCCGGAGATGAAAAAAAGCCGTGCATCAGGGCATTGACGCCGCGTTGCGGCAATCATAGAGTAAGCCAAGCTGCCGATAGTCGCGTATCGGTTATCGATATGTCGTGCCTGAGGCCGCCCAATCGGAGGTCCGAACGACTGTAAAACGCTTGCGCCGTGCACATAACAACAATCCGCCGGCACGGACGCATTCCAATCAATGCAACTGGCTTCGGCTCCAGACAAGCCTTGGCCATGGGAGAGCCATGAAAGATCGTTCCTCACCGAACCGCAAGCGGTTCCATGCCTGTCGCGGCGTGTTGCCTGTCGCCGCCGTTTTGACTCCATTGTCCGCGCCCGTGTTGGCGCAAACCGCGCCCGCCGTCGCCGACACCTCCAGCGATACCCTGCAGGAGGTCATCGTCACCGCCACTCGGCACGAGGAGTCCATCCAGAAGGTGCCCATCAGCGTCCAGGCCTTCAGCCAGGAGCAGATGGACGCGCAAGGCGTGAAGCAGCTCGACGACCTCGTGCGCCTCACGCCTGGACTCAGTCTCAATCGTAACGCGGCGACCGGCGCGAGCCAGATCGCCATCCGCGGCATTTCCTCCGCCGCGGGCTCCGGCACCACCGGCATCTACATCGACGACACGCCCATCCAGGTTCGTAACCTGGGCTACGGCGCGGGCACGGCCTTTCCGGGCATGTTCGATATCGAGCGCGTCGAGGTGTTGCGCGGTCCGCAGGGCACGCTCTTCGGCGCGGGCTCCGAGGGCGGCACCGTGCGCTTCATCCAGACGGAGCCCAGCCTCACCAAATACTCGACATACGATCGAGCCGAGGTGGCCAATACCCAAAACGGCGCCCCGAGCTACGAGGCCGGCGGCTCTTTCGGCGGCCCGATCGTCGCGGACCGGATCGGCTTCCGCGTGAGCGCTTTCTATCGCTACGACGGCGGGTACATCGATGCCGTGAACGGCACGTACCAGGTCAACGATCCCAGCGGCGCGCTGTACGGGAAATCGGTGACCTTCACCCCGACGAGCACGTTCGAGAACAACATCAACTGGGCCCAGACGATCGGCGCCCGCATCGCGCTGAAGGTCGCGGTCAACGACGACTTTACCGCGAGCCCGTCGGTGTTCTATCAGAAGCGCCACATCAACGACGCCGCGGGCGCGAGCTACTGGCTGTCGCAGTCCGATCCGGGCTCGCAGCAGTATTCGCGACCGTTCTACATCGCCGGCAGCTCGGCCACGGACCCGAGCCTCACCGACATCAATGCCCCGAACAACCAGAAGGGCGATGACGAGTTCACCCTGTCGGCGCTGCGGCTCGATTGGAATCTGGGCGCCGTGCAGATGATCTCCAACTCGTCGTTCTTCGCGCGCAATGCCACGCAGTGGTACGACTACACGCAGGGCTACGTGGAGTTCTACAACTACGGGGATTTCATTGACCAGAACGGCAATTTTGCCGCCTACCCGCCCCCCGGCTGGAAGAGCATGGCCGAGTACATCAACAGCCAGCGCAACTTCGTGCAGGAGCTGCGTTTCCAGTCGAACGACCAGAGCTCGCGCTTCCACTGGGTCGCGGGTGGATTCTATTCCCACAACAAGCAGACCGCGGCGGAGCCGATCAGCGTCAACTGGCTGCAGCACGCGGGCGATGTGGGCTTCGGGCCGGGCCTCACGGGCTACACCAACGGCGATCCGTACGGCCCTGGATCGACCGCGTATGAGAATTTCCTCGGTGTGGACCTGCTGCCGAACTCGGTGACCTTCGATGCGAACTGGCAGACCGTCGATCAGCAGCTGGCGGCATTCGCGCAGACGGACTTCGACATCACGAGCCAGCTCAAGCTGACCGTGGGTTTGCGCTTCTCGCACACCAAGCTGGATTACGACGCCAAGTACTTCGGCGGCGACAACAATGCCAACGCGCCGTTCGGCTACCTCCTACCCGGGACCACGACCGGCGAGTACGCCGTGGGTACCGGACCCTACGCGCCGGTTTATCCGGTGTCCGCGGTGAGCTCGTCGAACAATGCGTGGACGCCGAAGGCCGGGCTGTCCTATCAGATCGACGACAACAACATGGTCTATACGACGGTGGCGAAGGGCTTCCGCCCGGCGGGTGCGAATCTGCAGGCGCCCACGGTCTGTGATCAGGACCTGACGACGTACGGCTACACCGATTCGTCCGGGAAGTCGACGGAGCCGGCCACGTACAAGCCGGACACGGTCTGGAGCTACGAAGTCGGCTCGAAGAACCGCCTGCTCGACGGGCACCTGGTGCTGGATGCCAGCGCGTACATCATCAAGTGGAAGAACATCCAGACGGACGTCTTCCTGCCCGACTGTGCCTACGATTTCGTGGACAACCTGGCGAGCGCCACGGCGAAGGGCTTCGACCTGGGCTTCGAGGCGAAGCCGCTGCACGGGCTCACCTTCGGGGGCGCGATCGGCTATACGAAGGCGACGTTCGATCGCGATGCGCTGTCACCGTCCGGTGAGGTTCTGTTCGTGGCCGGCTCGGGCGTTCCCAACTCGGGACCGCCGTGGACGGTCTCCGTGAACGGCGAGTACGATTTCGACCTGTTCTCGGGCCGTGATTTCTACATTCGCGCGGACTATACCTACAGCAGCACAGAGCGTCGGTTCGGTCCGATGGTGCAGGGCGATCCGCAGTACGATCCGCTGCTGTTCCCGAATCCGTCGTACTCGCTCACCAATGCCCGGTTGGGGTGGCGCGTCGCGGGCCTCGACGTCTCGTTGTTCGTCAACAATCTCACGGGGGCGCACCCGTGGATCAACAATGGAACGCCGCACAGCACGTACTACGATCCGCAGGACTGGTACTTGGTTGCCCTGCGGCCGCGCACCTATGGTCTGACCGTGACTTACCGCAACTGATGCGCTGGAGT
>DASZVD010000378.1:0-7804 GCA_035547375.1 Steroidobacteraceae bacterium | reverse complement strand
GGGCGCCGCCTGGTCGCGGATGGCCGCAATGGTTTGCAGCTCATCGTTCGGCCCAGGGATGTAGACCAACAACTCGGCGTTGATCTGCGAGATGGCGTCGTCGAGGTCGCGAGTGGACGCGATCCACGTGCAATGAACCGGATGTCCCGCGCGCCGCAGAATACTGTTGATCGCCTCCACGGGATCACGCGCGGAGCTCATCACGATGAGAGGAACCGCGTTCTGCTCGGTCAAAACGGACTCCATGGGCGATAAGCGGAAGGGGCGAATTCTAGCACCGGCCCCCGGGGAGCCAATTTGAGCCGTCTCTCACAATGAAGCGCCGTCAGGCGACTTTCAGCCTACCTATAAGAACAGCGGCGGTAAGGCGACCTTCGCCGGAGCGCCGTACACCTCGCGGGTGAGCCGCGGAACGAGATAGCCCGACAGCCGGGCAGCGAGCTCGCCGGCAATGGCCCGGGCCCGCTCTTCCGGGACCTCAAAATGCGCCGTACCGCGCACGCGATCCAGCACGTGGAGGTAATACGGCAGGACACCGGTTGCGAACAGTCTTCGGGACAACTCAGCCAGGACGTCGGGGTCGTCGTTCACGCCCCTGAGCAGAACTGACTGGTTCAGCAGTGTCACGCCGCATGAGCGTAATCGCTCACACGCCTCGCTTACCTCCGAATCGATCTCGTTTGGATGATTCACGTGAAGGACGAACACCGTCGGCAAGCGCACACCCTTGAGCCAGCCGACGAGACCATCGTCGACCCGGGAGGGGAGCACGACAGGCTGGCGCGTATGGACACGCAAACGCCGTACGTGAGGGATGGCCCCCAGTGCGTTCGTCAGGCTCGTCAGGCGAGCATCGCTCAGTGAGAGCGGGTCCCCTCCGCTCAGAATGATTTCCTCGAGGGAATCGTCGCCGACAATCTCGGCCAGCGCCTCACTCCATCTTGGCGCATCGCTCATTTCCGAATAGGGAAATTCACGTCGGAAACAATAGCGGCAGTGCACCGCGCAGGCCGAGGTCGTGACCATCAGCGCCCGACCACGGTACTTCTGCAGCAAGCCTGGCGCACGCAACGCCGCATGCTCGCCCAGCGGGTCGGCGACGAAGTCGACCGCCTCCCGCTGCTCCTCCCCGACCGGCAGCACCTGCCGGAGCAAAGGGTCGTCCGGATCCCCAGGACGGATACGGGCCAGGTAGCTCCTGGGAACTCGCAACCGGAACGCCGCGGCAGCCGCCACCGCCGGGGCCAATAGGCCGCGATCCAGGCCGAGCGCCGCTACCAGCTCCTCCGGGGAAGCGATAGCCGCAGCCATCTCGGATTGCCAGCGCGACGGGGATTGCTCCCGCTGGCGGGGGTGGGACGATGCCGTTATCATACGCGGCCCTTTTGTGGGCCGCGCATTCTGCAGCCCCAGCCGCGAGAAAGAAATGGCCAGTTACACCACCAGCGAGATTCGCTCGGGCATGAAGCTTCTGCTCGACGCTGAGCCCTACTCCGTGATCGAGAACGAGTTCGTCAAGCCCGGCAAGGGCCAGGCGTTCAACCGCATCAAGGTCCGCAATCTCAAGACCGGCCGCACCGTCGAGCGCACGTTCCGTTCCGGCGAATCGCTGGAAGCCGCGGACGTCGTCGACACCGAAATGCAGTACCTCTACCAGGAAGGTGAGTTCTGGCATTTCATGGTGCCGGAGAACTTCGAGCAATACACCGCCGGCAAGGCCGCAATCGGCGACAACGCACAGTGGCTGAAGGACGGCATCATCTGCATCGTGACCCTGTGGAACGGTGAGCCCCTGCTCGTCACGCCGCCGGCCCATATCGACCTGAAGGTCATCGAGACCGACCCGGGGCTGCGCGGCGACACTGCCACCGGCGGACAGAAGCCGGCGAAACTGGAGACGGGCGCGGTCGTGCGCGTGCCCCTGTTCATCAACGAAGGCGAAGTCCTGCGTATCGACACACGTACCGGCGAATACGTTTCGCGCGCGAAGTCCTGACACCCTCCTTCCGGCGGCGGCCTCTAGACGTCGAGAGGCCGCCCCGCGCGCTCCTTGCGGGCTCGCCAGAGCCCCTCACCCACGTAGATCACCAACGCCAGCCAGATCATGGCAAAGCCCACCGCACGCGTTGCCGGGAAGGGCTCGTGGTAGAGAAAGATGCCGACCAGCAGCTGCAGGCTCGGCGCGATGTACATCAACACGCCGACGGTCGAGTAGGGAATCCGCCGCGCGCCAAAAGCAAACAGGAACAAAGGCACCGCGGTCACCGGCCCGGCTCCGATCAGAAAGGCGCTCACCTCGAGGCTCCCGTGCCCGAACACACCGCCGCCGGCAGCCTCGCACCACAGCAGATACCCGATCGCCACCGGCACCAGAATCAGCGTCTCGACAGCAAGCCCCTGCAATGCCTCCACGTGAACGATCTTTCGGATGAAGCCGTACAGCGAAAAAGACACGGCGATGCTCAGCGAAAGCCAGGGCGGCGTCCCGGCCACCACACCGAGGTACACGACCGCCAGCACTGCAATGGCGACCGAGGCCCACTGCGCCACGCTCAACCTCTCGCGCAGCACGGCGACGCCCAACAACACGTTGACGAGCGGATTGATGAAATAGCCGAGACTGCCCTCGACGACATGACCGTGCGTGACGCCCCACACGTACAACAGCCAGTTGGCGCTGATCAGAACCGCCGATAGAGTGAGCCGGCCCAACACCGCCGGGGTCCTCAGCAGGTGCCGCAGGTTCGCAAGATCCCCACGGAAGAACAGCCAGACGAATACGAGCGCGCATCCCCAGACAACCCGGTGCGCGATGATCTGGAACGACTCAACTCCCTGCAGCGGCTTGAGGTAGAGCGGGAAAAAGCCCCAGATCAAAAACGCGACGACGGTCGCCATCCAACCTTCCGCGCAAGAAGCGACGTCGGAAGATCGCGCCACGTCGACGGAGGCGGCGGAAACTACGGTCTCGGACATGATTTATCCCGGCGCGCGCTCCGGCGCTACCTTGTCCGTCAGTCGGACGCTGTGTGTAAACAATGCGGCTAGCCGCTCCAGCCCGCGAGCGTCTTCCTCATCGAAGCGCGCCAGTCGCGGACTGTCGATATCCAGTACACCCAGCAGCTTTCCGCCGCTGGCGATAAGCGGCACCACAATCTCGGATAAAGACGCGGCATCACAGGCAATGTGACCGGCGAATGCCCGAACGTCCGGCACGACGAGGGTCTTCCTCTGCACGGCCGCGGTCCCGCAAACGCCTTTGCCAAGCGCAATGCGGACGCAGGCGGGCTTCCCTTGGAAGGGCCCCACGACCAGCTCGCCGTCCTTGAAGAAGTAAAACCCCGCCCAGTTGAGATCCGGCAGGGCATCGAAAATCAGCGCAGCGGTATTCGCGGCATTCGCGACGAGATCGCGCTCACCGCCCAGCAAGCTGCCCAGCTCCTGCGCCAGCTGCGCGTAGTCCGCGGCCTTGTCACGGAACTCGTAACGTTTTCCAGTAAAGCTCATGGCGGGACGTTGTCTATAGGCTCAAAGGCGCCTGCGGCGCTTTGAGCGAGACTCTACACGGTCGGCCGCCGGCAAAAGGCGTGACTTTTGCCCCGGGGCGCGCTGCCCCGGAGCCGCGCAGCCGGCTACCTTTTCGTGGGGCGCCGGACGGCGCTTGCGCGGCGCTTTGAGCGAGACCCTACGCGTCGGCTAGAAATTCAGGCCCAGTCCAAGGTCGAAGCGCGTGAAGTTGTCGTTGATCTGGAAGTGCTGGTAATCGACCTTCAGGACCACGTGCGGCGTGACGTAGAGATTCGCGCCCACGGTCCAGACGCGGTCCTCGTTGCGGGGCCATAAGCCGTAGTCGCCGGGCGCCCCCGTGAGAGGAATTTCGCCGGACGGGATATCCGGCCCGAGGGTGCCCGCGTAGCTCGCGCCGAGGTTGTAAACCTCCCAACGAGCGAACGGCGAGAGGCGGTACTCGTTGTGCTGCCAGATGTCGTAGGCCGCCTGGAGGTAGTAGCCGTAGAACGACGACGGAATCGGATTCGGTGAGCCCGGATTGGAAGCGTTGGTGGCGGCAAGGTTGCTGATCGTGCCGCGGGCATACAACGCTGACAGATCGAACTTGTCCGGCGTCCAGCGGACATGCCCTTCCCACAGGGTCACACGCTGGCTGCCGGCGATCGGTGCGTTGGGTGGCGCGGCGACGCTCACCGCCTTGCCGGTGCTGATGGCGCCGCCGACCGTCAGGCCCGGGACACCGAAGTAGCTGAGCGCCACGTATTGCGACAGGTCGTGCGCGTTCGCCAGGGCCAACTCCTGATGAGTCGCCTGGAGCGGGGCCGACCCGGTGTCCTCGAGCTCCAACGCCGTCGTGTAGGGCGGATACTCCGGCGCGAAATCCCACTTCGACAGGTCGAAGCCCGTCGTGACACCAACGTTCCAGCCGAAGCCGGATTGGGTATCGCCGTGGAAGTTTAGGCCACCCTCGCGCCAGGTGCTGGGAATGATGAGCGTCTCGACGAAGTTACGCTGCACGCCGTAGAAGTTGGTCGGCTCGTGATGCTCGTTCAGGAAGCCGAACGGCATCAGGAACAATCCCCCGCGCACCGCGACCGCGTCGTTGATCTGATGGTCGACATAGAACTGCTCGACCTCGAACTCGCCCACGTCGCTGGACGACGCCACGGCGTGCTCGACTTCGTATTCGGAGTTGAATTCAGTGCGGCTGTCGAACGAATATCCGATGCCGAACACCGCACGAGCAAGGTCCGCCTGCGCACGCTGCCGGTCGTGTACGGGATCGGTGTAGTACACCTCACCATAGCCCCACAGCTTCACGTTCTGCGCAAAGGACGCGAGGGATGCCATTGCGCCTCCCGCGCTCGGCGCGGCGCCTGTGTTGTCTGGAAGCGCGGACGTCGAGGAGCCACTACCTTGGGCGGCCGGCGCCGCTCGCTGCCCAACGCTCGTTGGCGCAGCACCACCCGTGGATTGCGCCACCTGTCCGCCGGTGGCGGGCAGAGCACCCGCCCCCGCGGCGCTTGCCGGCGGTGACGCGCTCTTGTGCACCTGGGCATTCAACTGCGATTGTGCCGCTGCCTGCTGCGCCAGCTGTTGCTGCTGCTCCTGCAGCTCGCGATCCAGCACCTTCTGGTGCTCGAGCAACGCCTTGTTCTGCTCCGCCAGCTCACGCAGCTGTGCCTGCACTTCCTCGAGCTGCTTTTGCAGGGCCTTCACTTCCTGACGCTCCGTGCTTGGCGCAGCGGCTGCCTGGTCGGCGGCGGTGGCCAGCTCGCCGGCGCCGAGGGCGCAGCCGAGCAACAACGCCGCGCGGATTTTCTTGGTGGTCGAGGTCATCGAGTTGGAGCTCGCTTCGCGGTTCATGAATCAATTCCCTGAGGTCGTGGTGGCAGTGGCGGTGGGCGCACATTGAGCGGGCACGTCATAGGCCGACGGATTGGCGGGGTCGTAGCCGTCGGTCAGCGTGCACAGGAACGCCACCAACTCGTCGATCTCCGTGGCAGTGAGCGTCGGCGCCTGGCCTCCCGCGATCTTCGGCGGGGTGTAAGGCACTTCGGCGATGTTAACGTTCGCATCGAACTCCACCGGCAGATCGTTGTACTGATAGAGATCGGGGGTGCCGTCGGCGTTGGTATAGAACGTGCCGAGCGGGAAATACGGATTGCCGTCGGGCCCGGCCGGCACCGGAGTCGGATTGTTCCCGGTGTTGTTATTGATATCGCGCGTGACGTACCACTCCACCACCTCATGAAGGGTATTGAAGCGGCCGTTGTGGAAGTACGGCGAGGTGATCGCGACGTTGCGGAGCGACGGCACTTTGAATAATCCGCAGAGTGTCGTGACGCTGAAGTAGCTCGCGCGCGGGTGCGGATCGTTGGACACGGGTTGGAACGGGCCGCACAGGCCCAGGTCGTAATACTTGTATTCGGCGTCGGACGGCACGTTGCCGGGCGCGGCCGGCATGTACGGAGCGAGGGACACGCCGCTGATCGGGCTGACAGGCACCGCGGCATTGGCGGGAATGTCCCAATTACGCGGCACCCCGATGTTGTCGTAGGAGAAGTCGGTGAACAGCGGGTGCTCGCTATAGCCCTGCCGCTGGCTCGGATGGCACGCCGTGCAGTTGCCCTTGCCGGGGTTGTTGAACAGCGCGAGCCCTGCCGACTCCTGCGCCGTCAATGTCGCCTGGCCCGACTGCCAGTAATCGAACTTGCTCGTGAACGGATGAAAGACCGGGGCTTCGGTCTCGTACGCGGCAATCGCCTGACCGATGTCGGCGAGAGCCGTATCCGGATCATTGAGCACGTCCTGACCATAGGCGGCCACGAATGCCTGCAATGTCGTGGCCGACTGCTTCAGGCGGCCGATGACCTCCGCTGCATCCTGGTTGGCCATCTCGAACGACGTGATGAAAGGCTGCTCGGCCTGTACGGCCAACGAAGAGACACGACCGTCGCGAAAGAAGCCGCCGGTGGGGGTGCCATCATCGATGGAGAAGCTCGGCGTGAGCGAGACGTACAGGAGCGAAGGCGTGTTGCGGAAACCCGGGAGGTCCATATTCGGACCGCCGAGCGGCACCGGCAGGCCCTGGTCCGTGGCGGGATCGGCCGTGAAAGCACGCGAGGCCACATGGCAGGTGGCACAGGACTGCTCCCCGGAAGCCGAGAGGCTCTTGTCGTCGAACAACGCCTTGCCCGCAACGGCCGCGAGCGAAAGAGAGGTCGTGCTGGGTGCGCTTCCCGATGAGCTACCGCTGTCGCTCCCGCCACAACCCGTGAGGACTCCCGCCCCCAGAGTGCCAACGGCTATCCATTCGCTGAGTCGAGACCTTTTCTTCTTTGCCACCATGGACACCCTGCACACCCGAAACCCGAGGCTTGGCAGGGCGATACTCTAATGCGAATCATTCCTATTCGCAATCGTAATAGCGATGAGCTCCTTTTTGCAGCATGAGCATTAGGGTTGCGCTATATCCCACAGAATTGATTCTTGTGGGATATAGCGATCCGGCGGACTACTTGCCGAGGGCTTCCCAGGCCGCTCCTGCCGAGAACGGCCGCCAGAGAGACAAGCTCAGCCCTTGCCGGCGGGAATATCGATGCCCAGGCGGGTGACCTTGCGCGGCCACCCGCGAGGCAGCACCGAGCCGCGCTGAGCGCGCTCGCCGCGATAGGCCTTGAGCTCCGCCCATTCGAGCGTCTTGGGCTTGTTGTCGCCCGAGTAGATGAGCAGATTGGCCTTGGGCGGCACGACCGCGACCCCGGTCATGAGCTCTTCACGGCTCGAGGCCTTTTTCGTCGGGATGTCGTAGAGCTTGTTGCCCTTGCCGCGCGGCATTTCGGGCACCTCGCTCACGGGGAAGGCGAGCAGCTTGCCCTCGCTGCTCACGACGACCACCAATGACTCGGGTGACGGCACGAACGCCGGCGGCAACGCCACCGAGTTATCGGGCACATTCAACACGGTCTTGCCGGCACGTCGATCGGTGATGAGCTCCTTCAGCCGCACCGTGAAACCGTAGCCCGCATCGCTGGCCAACAGCCACAGATCCTCGGCCTCGCCCATGATGACGCCCGCGAACTTCGCGCCGTCTGGCGGATTGAGGCGTCCCGACAGCGGCTCGCCCTGCCCCCTGGCGCTCGGCAGCGAGTGAGCCGGCAGTGCGTAGGTGCGGCCGGTGCTGTCGAGGAAGACGACCTGTTGCAGGCTGCGGCCACGTGCCATGCCCAGGAACTCGTCACCGCTCTTGTAGGAAAGCGTCAGCGGATCGATCTCGTGGCCCTTCGCGGAG
>DASZVD010000377.1:0-4763 GCA_035547375.1 Steroidobacteraceae bacterium | reverse complement strand
CGACACCGTCTCGTCGCCGCCACCCGCGTCGCGCGCGGCAGTGAAACCCTGTTGCAGCATCCTGCGGGCGAAGACGGCGCCATCGAAAGCCCGGTCGATGTCGTTGTGCGTCAACCTGTCCTCGGTAGCGTTCGCGCGGCTGGGGAGCTTGCCGGAAATGTGTACGTGGCAATCGATGAAGCCCGGCAACACCGTGGCATCCGCCAGGTCGATCACTTCTGCGCCCGCCGGTGTCTGAAAGCCCGCCTGGACCGACACGATGCGCTCGTCATGGACCAGGATCGACATCTGCCGCCGCGGGGTCTCGGAGATGCCATCGATGAGCGTGCCTGCGTGTATCACGTAATCCTTCGCCGAGGCACTCCCCGCGAGTGCGGCGACCAGACAGAGAACGGCTCTTGCCAGGCGCTGTTGCATCACTTTTCACGTCCTTCGATGAGGGGACCGGAGGCTGCAGTGTAGCGTGCGCGCTGCTGCCGCAAAAATGCGGTGAACAGTTTCAGGGGCAGCGGCAATTGCCGCCGCCCCGAGTAGTAGAGGTAATAGCTGTGATGGCCCGGAGACCACTCGGGCAGCAGCGCGACCAGCCTGCCCGCGGCGATGTGGCCGGCGACGAACGACTCGATCGTATAGCCCACACCGATGCCATCCAGTACCGCCCGGATCATGAGGTCGCTGCTGTTCACCGTGAGCGACCCGGTGACCGCCATCTCGAATTTGCTCTTGCCCTTGGCGAACTCCCACAGGATGTTCTCGCGATCCTTGCGGAAGACGATGCAGTTGTGGCGTTGCAGGTCCGACGGAACCTTCGGCGGCGGCCGGCGCTGCAGATACGCGGGGGAGGCAAAGGCTATGAGGCGCGCCGGCTCCGTGACGCGCACCATCTGCATGTCACGGGCAACGCGCCGGCCGACCCGGATGCCGGCGTCATAGCGCCCGGTCACAATGTCGATATCACTGTCTTCCACCGTGATGTCCAGGGAGATGGCGGGATACGCGGCGAGAAACTCCCCGATGATCGGGGCGAGCACGATTTGCGCGGCAATGGTCGAGACGTGCAGGCGCAACGTGCCGCGCGGCGTGTCGCGAAACTCGTTCAGGTCCTCCACCGCCGCGCCGAGCTCGCTGATAGCCGGCCGGATGCGCTCGAGCAGCTTCGTGCCGGCATCGGTGAGGGAGACGCTTCGGGTGGTGCGATTCAGCAGGCGCGTCCCGAGCCGCTCTTCCAGGGCGCGGATGGTCTGACTGATGGTGGAAGCGGCGATGCCCAGATGGGCTGCCGCGCGCGCGAAATTCGTGCGCTCGGCCACCGCCACGAAGGCATTCAATTCAGCGAATTGGCTGCGGTTCACGGGTTGCCTATTATGTGGCTGCACCAAACAATCTATTCACATTGTCCGGTATTCTAAACGGACCGGCAAACCGCTATATATCCGCGGCTTTTGCCACTCCAGGATGATTTTGCATGGCGCAATCCGCTGAAGCAGCCGCACCGGTACCCGATACGTGGCTCGGCAGGCACCGCCGCCTGCTGCTGCTCGGGGGACCGGTGCTCCTCGCACTGGTGGGCGCCATCGTCTACTTGACCGGCGGGCGGTATGCCTCGACGGACGACGCCTACCTGCAGGCCGCCCGGGTCGAGATCAGCTGCAACGTGGCAGGGCGCGTGGTGCAAATAGCCGTGCACGATAACCAGCCCGTGCACGCCGGCGACCTCCTCTTCCAGATCGATCCCCAGCCGTTTCAAATCGCGATCGAGGATGCCGAGGCCCGTCTGGCGGGCGCCCGCCTGCAGGTGCAGGCGCTGGAGGCGGCTTACCATCAACGCCAGGCCGACGAGCGCGCCGCGCGAACCACCATCGGGTATCGCCAGGATGACTACGACCGCAAGAAGAAGCTGGCCGCGGACGGCATCACCTCACGAGCTCAGCTCGACCAGGCCACCCACGACCTCGACGTCGCGCGCCAGGCGCTCATCGCCGCGACTCAGCAAACAGCCAGCGCCCTCGCCCAGCTGGGTGGCGACACGGAAGCGCCTATCGACAGCCGGCCCGCCGTCCGCGAGGCGCAGGCGGCGCTCGATCGCGCCAGACTCAACCTGTCCTACACCACGGTCCGTGCCCCGCTCGAGGGTATCGTGACGAAGGTCGAGCAGCTGCAGATCGGCGATTACATCAACGCCGTCGTACCCGTGTTTGCGCTCGTCGCACGGAAGGACATGTGGGTGGAGGCGAACTTCAAGGAGACGGATCTCGAGCACATGCGCCCGGGACAGAAAGCAACGTTCACCGTGGACGCCTTTCCGGGGACGACCTTCCACGGCAAGGTCGAGAGCACGAGCCCCGGAACGGGCGCGAGCTTCTCGCTGCTGCCTCCGGAGAACTCCTCGGGCAACTGGGTAAAGGTGGTGCAGCGTCTGCCCGTGCGCCTGTCCATCGACCCGGGCCAGGCCGATCTGCCGCTCGCCGCGGGCATGAGCGTCGTGGCCAGGGTCGACACCCAACATCACCGCTCGCTGGCGTTCTGGAAATAGACATGGCGGAAACGCTTCGGCAGGAAGCACTGCAGGATGCGGTTCGCCCGGCGGGAGTCGATGCGACCGAGCCAAGTGTGATGCCGCCGCCGGAACCGCAGTGGCGTCCCGTGCCCAACAAGGGCCTCATCACCATTTCCGTCATGTTGGCGACCATCATGCAAGCGCTCGACACGACGATCGCGAACGTCGCGCTCCCACGCGTGCAAGGAGCCCTTTCGGCGACGCAGGATGAGATGGGCTGGGTGCTCACTTCGTATATCGTCGCGGCGGCCATCACCATTCCGCTCACGGGATGGCTCGCGAGTGCGTTCGGCCGGCGCAAGATTTTCCTGCTGTCGATCGTGCTCTTCACCGTCGCCTCGGTGCTGTGCGGCCTGGCGAGCACCTTGTCACAGATCGTGTTGTTCCGAGTTCTGCAGGGTGTGGGCGGCGCCGCTCTCGTGCCCTTGTCGCAGGCGGTGTTGTTCGACATCAATCCGCCGAAGGAGTTTGGACGCGCCATGTCCATCTGGGGCATCGGCGTCACGCTCGGGCCCATCCTGGGGCCTGCGCTCGGCGGTTGGCTGACCGAGAACTACAGTTGGCGCTGGGTCTTCTTCATCAACCTCCCGGTCGGCGTGCTGGCGTACCTGGGCCTGTTGGCGACGCTGCCCGAGAGCCGCAGCGCGCAGTCCACGAAGTTCGATTTTTTCGGCTTCACCACGCTCAGCATCGGGATCGGCGGCCTGCAGCTCCTGCTGGATCGCGGCCAGACGCTCGACTGGTTCTCCTCGCCGGAGATCATCACGGAGGCCGTGCTGAGCGGCCTCGGCTTCTATCTGTTCGTGGTGCACATGTTCAGCAGCACGCGTCCCTTCCTCAACCCGGCGCTCTTCAAGGACCGTAACTTCGTCGCCTCCAATGTCTTCATTCTCATGATCGGGGTGGTGCTGTTCGCCACCCTCGCCCTGCTGCCCCCGATGCTGCAGAACCAGTTGCAATATCCGGTGGTATTGACCGGCCTCGTCACCGCGCCACGCGGCTTCGGCACGCTCGCGGGCATGATCCTCGTCGGCCGCCTCATCAGGCGTTTCGACGCGCGGCTGGTGATGGCGGTGGGCCTCGTCGCCACCGCCTACTCGCTTTACAGCATGACGCGCTTCTCGCTCGATATGGGCTCGGGTCCGGTGATCTGGTCGGGCATCATCCAGGGCATAGGGGTAGGTCTCGTGTACGTGCCCCTTTCCATGGTGGCCTTCACGACCCTGCCCGCGGGGCTGCGCAACGAGGGCACGTCGTTCTTCAACCTGCTGCGCAACGTCGGCAGCTCCGTCGGCATTTCCGTCGTGACCTTCCTCCTGACACAGAACACGCAACGTGTCCATGCCTCCCTGGCGGAGCACATCACTCCCTTCAACCTGGCCGGGAATCCGGCTGCGGCCCCCTTCGATACCGCCAGCACCCGGGGACTGCTGGCGCTGAACGGGGTGATCACCAACCAGAGCGCCATGATCGGCTATCTGGATGACTTCAAGCTCATGATGGTGTTGACGATCGCGACCATTCCGTTCCTGCTGCTGATTCGCAACGTGAAGCCGGCGCCCGGCAGCACGCCCATGGTGGCCGAATGAAGCGCCCAGCCTCCTGGCCGGCCGCTGCCCTCATCGCGACCGCGTGCCTGGGAATGTCCGCGTGCAAGGTGGGACCTGACTTCAAAGCACCGGAGCCGCCCAAGACCCCGGCGTACGCCGCGCCGGGTGACGCGCCGCTGCCGGCCGAACAGCGCGTCGTGCTGGGAGCCCGGATCGAGGGCGACTGGTGGGAGCAGTTCCACTCGAGCGCGCTCGACGGGCTCATCAAGCTCGCGCTGGCCGGCAACCTGGATCTCGCCGCCGCCAAGGCCCGCGTGGCCCAGGCCCAGGAGGAAGAAAACGCGGCGCGCGCAGCGCTCATGCCCGCCCTGACTTTCGGCACGACAGTGGGGCGGCAGAAGTACGGCAAATCCCTGTTCGGTCCGCTCGATTTTCTGATCCCCCCGTTTACGTATTACACCGTGGGTCCCGGCATCACGGCACCATTGGATCTGTTCGGGGGAAACAAGCGCGCGGTGGAAGAGCGCGCGGCCTATCACGATTACCAACAGGAGGAGCTGAGCGCCGCCTACCTGTCGCTGACCGCCAATATCGCGGCGCAAACTCTCAACGCTGCCGCGGCGCGCGCGCAGATCGAAGTCGTGGAGAACATCATC
>DASZVD010000376.1:0-9051 GCA_035547375.1 Steroidobacteraceae bacterium | reverse complement strand
GGGGCGGAAGCTCGTCGTGACATTGGGCAGTGCGTCCTCGGTTGCAACTGCGGCGCCGGAGGTAACTGGCGCAGCGGGGCCGGGAGCGACCGCAACAGTTGGAGCGGCGCCAACATCGGCCGCAACCGGGCCTGATCAAACACTACGCATCGTTCGAGCCGCACACGCGCCCGTCGATACCGGACGCGACGTTGTCATTGCGGTGGACGCGGGACACGGTGGCACCGATCCAGGAGCGATCGGGCACCGCGGGACGCAGGAGAAGGACGTTACTCTCGCGATCGCACGAGCGCTCGCCGAGCGTATCAACGACGAGCCGGGCATGAGGGCGGTACTGACACGGAATCGCGATGAATTCATAGTATTGCGCGATCGCATCGGGCGTGCACGGCTGGCGAAGGCCGACATGTTCGTCTCGATTCACGCCGACTCGATTTCCAACAGCGCCGTGTCGGGGGCTTCGGTGTATGTGTTGTCCGAGCACGGCGCCTCGAACGAAGCGGCGCGTTGGCTGGCTGATCGTGAGAACGCCGCCGACCTCATGGGCGGAGTGAAGCTCGACGACAAGGACAAGCAGCTGGCCTCGGTGCTGCTGGATCTGTCGCAGTCGGCGAACATCAGCGCGAGCATGACGGCCGCGCAACGGGTGCTGAGCTCGCTCGATGTCGTCGGCCAGGTGCGCAAGTCACAGGTGCAGCAGGCGGGCTTCGTCGTGCTGAAGTCGCCGGACATTCCCTCGATGCTGGTCGAGACCGCCTCTATCTCGAATCCCGACGAAGAGCTGAATCTGCGCAACGGCCGGCACCAGGCGGCTCTGGCGGAGGCGATTTTCTCGGGGCTGCGCGGCTACTTCACGTCCAGCCCGCCGGCGGGCACCCGTTTCGCCGGAGCGCGCCGGAGCACGGTCGCCAGTGTGCTGGCGGCGCCCGCCGCGGACGGCGCCGGCAGCGGGACTTCGGTCAGCCGAACGCCGTAGTTCGGCCTCGTTTTCCTTTCGCCGGTACACTACGAGTTCGGTCCGTGTGGCCTGGACGGCGCGGTCCGCACGGCGCAGCCGGTGCGGTCCTGCCTAGGCGGCCCGACCGATCCCCCAGTGTGCCGGAGTATTCATGCCCATCCGTATTCTCCCGAGCGAGCTCGTCGACCAGATTGCCGCGGGCGAGGTAATCGAGCGACCGGCTTCAGTCGTCAAGGAGCTGGTCGAGAACAGCCTGGACGCCGGGGCACGGCGGGTCGAGATCGACGTGGAGCGTGGTGGTGTCGGGCTCATCCGGATACGGGACGATGGCTGCGGCATCGGCGCCGACGAGCTTGCGGTCGCGGTGTGCCGGCATGCCACGAGCAAGATCGCCTCGCTCGATGATCTCGAATCCGTCGGGACGCTCGGGTTTCGCGGCGAGGCCTTGCCGTCCATCGGGTCGGTGTCCCGCCTCCGTATCGTTTCTCATCCGCACGATGCCGAGCAGGGCGCCGAGATCAGCATCGAGGGCGGCGCGGTGATTCCGGTGCGTCCAGCCGCCCATCCGGCGGGCACGACCATCGAGGTTCGCGAGTTGTTTTACAACGTTCCCGCCCGGCGCAAGTTCACGCGCACCGACTCGACCGAGTTGGGTCACATCGCCCGCATCGTCGAGCGGCTCGCCCTGTCGCGCTTCGATGTTGGGTTCAAATTGCGCAACGGGCCGCGCCTGCTGCTCGATACGCCCTCGGTCGAGGAGGAGAGCGGCGAGCTCACGCGGCTCGCCGCGGTGCTGGGCAAGGACTTCGCCGCGCGCTCCGTACGAGTGAATCATTCCGCCGGGCCGGTCAATATCTCCGGCTGGATCGGCCTGCCTACCGCGGCCCGTGCGCAGCCGGACCAGCAGTTCTGGTTCGTCAACGATCGTAACGTGCGCGACCGTCTGCTGATGAATGCCGTGCGCCTGGCATACCGGGACGTTCTGTATGGCGGGCGTCATGCAGCGTACGTGCTCTATCTGACATTGGATCCGAAGCTCGTCGACGTCAATGCGCACCCCCAGAAGCTGGAGGTCCGCTTTCGCGATAGCCGGCAGATTCACGATTTCGTATTCCGGGCGGTCGAGCGCGCGCTTGCCGGTACGAAGCCGGGGCACGATGCCGCGCCGGCGGCGGATTCGGCCGGGGTGCTCGGGCCGTCGGTGGAATCGGGAAATGGTACGAGTTACACACCGCGGGAAAGTTATTCAAGCAACGCCCGCCCGGCGGCCGGCGCCCCCCACTTCGGCACCGCGAGCCTGCCGTTGTACGAGCCGGGCCGCAGCCCCTGGGCGGTCGCCGATGCGGTGCGCGAACCAACACCGGGCGCCTCGCCGGCAGCACCGGAATCCGCAACCTCGGGGGCCGCAGCACCGGAATCCGCAGCATCGCAACAGCCGTTGGGTACGGCTTTGGCCCAACTTCACGGTATTTACATCCTTGCGCAAAATCGCGACGGGCTCGTCCTCGTCGACATGCACGCCGCCCATGAGCGTGTCTTGTACGAAAGGCTCAAGGCACAGCACGGCGCGGGTCATCCCGCTTCGCAGCATCTGCTCGAGCCCATCGTGGTCGAGCTCAAGGGGCACGAGGTCGATGCCATTCTGGAGAGCCGCGCCGACTGGGAGCAGGCGGGTTTCGAGGTCGATGCGCTCGGACCAACACGCCTGGCGTTGCGCCGCGTTCCGGCCTTGATCGCGGGCGAGAACGTCGCCGCGATCGTCAAAGCGGTCGTGCACGATCTGGAGCTGGACGCGAATGCTCACCACCTCGACGGCGCGGCGGACAAGTTCCTGGGTACGCTGGCCTGCCGCACGGCCATTCACGCGCACCGCCGACTCAGCGTTCCCGAGATGAACGCGCTCCTGCGCCAGATGGAGGTGACCGAGCGCGCCAACCAGTGCAACCATGGACGCCCAACCTGGACACGATTGTCGCTCCCGGAGCTCGATCAGCTGTTCCTGCGAGGGCGTTGATGATGCGCGGGACGGCGTACGGGCCGTCGGCTCCTATCCTTGCCGAGGCAACTCGGACTTATTGCAGCGAGCTCCCCATCATCGTGCTCACCGGCCCCACCGGAGCGGGCAAGAGCGATTGGGCGATTCGCCTCGCGGAAACGGCTCCCGTGGAAATCGTCAGCGTGGACTCGGCCCTCGTGTACCGTGGCCTCGATATCGGTTCCGCGAAGCCGTCCCGCGCGTTGCGCGAGCGCATCCCGCACCACCTCATCGACATCTGCGAGCCGACGGAGAGCTACTCGGCCGGGCGCTTCGTGACCGACGCAATCGCTCATATCGCGGCAATCCATTCGCGCCGGCGCGTGCCGCTGCTCGTCGGCGGAACGATGCTCTATATCCGGGCACTCGTGCATGGTCTGGCTCCTCTGCCGCAGGCCTCGCCCGAGGTGCGCGCGCAACTCGACGAGCGCGCCGAGCGCGAGGGTTGGCCTGCGCTGCACGCTGAGTTGTCACGTCTGGATCCGCAGGCCGCCGTGCGCATCGCACCCAACGACAGCCAACGAATTCAACGCGCTCTGGAGGTTTGTTACACCTCGGGCCAACCGATTTCCGAGCTGCAGCGGGCCACGGTCAGCCCACTGAGAGGCACTCCGTTGAAATACTGCGTGCTCGCCCCGAAATATCGCAGCGTGTTGCACGATCGGCTTTCAGAGCGCTTTCAGGCCATGATGGCCACGGGTTTCCTGGACGAGGTACGTCGCCTGCGCCAACGAGGTGATTTGAATGCCCGACATCCGTCGGTTCGGTCGGTGGGGTATCGTCAGCTGTGGGCTCACCTGGACGGCGAATATGGCCTGGAGGAAGCCGTGCAACGCGGCATTTTTGCAACGCGCCAGCTCGCCAAGCGGCAGCTGACGTGGTTGCGAGCCGAAAAGACGGCACGCTGGCTCGACCCGGAATGTGACGAAACGTCGTGGAATCGCGACGTAGTTCACGGGTTGCGGGAGCTTGGTCTTTGATCGGGACGGCATGTTTTGATCGGGATGGCATGTTAAGATGACGTGGTCGCCATTCGCTGCCGATGAGGCACGTTGCTTGCTGGATCGGGGTACAAGGAAGCGCCTGCGATCCGTTACCGAAAAACTAGAAGCTGTGAGAACAAGGAGAACCCGATGGCCAAAGGCCAGTCGCTGCAAGATCCCTTTTTGAATGCGCTCCGTAAAGAACGGGTGCCCGTTTCCATCTACCTCGTCAACGGGATCAAGTTGCAAGGTCAGATCGACTCGTTCGACCAGTTCGTCGTTCTGTTGAAGAACAGCGTGAGCCAGATGGTATACAAGCACGCCATTTCCACGGTCGTGCCGGCGCGTAACGTGCGCCTGACCGAGGAAGGTGCCGTCGCCGCCACGGAGACGCCGGCAGAGTGATTTGCGGCTTTACGGATAGCTTGAGTGTTCGAGCGCCCACGGACCGGTGAGCGCGCCGTCCTGGTGCGCCTGGGTTTGGGCGCGCAGGTCGATCCGGAGGATCTGCAGGAGTTCACGCAGCTCGCCGTGTCGGCTGGCGCGGAGCCCGTAGCGACAGTGACCGGGCGGCGCGAGCGTCCCGATCCGCGCTTCTTCATGGGCAGCGGCAAGGCGGACGAAGTCAGGGTCGCCGCCGCGGACAACGCGGCCGACATCATTCTCGTCGACCACGCGCTCTCTCCCAGCCAGGAGCGCAATCTCGAAAAGCTGACCGGCCGCCGCGTGCTCGATCGCAACGGCCTCATCCTGGATATCTTCGCGCAACGCGCCCGCAGCTTCGAAGGCAAGCTCGAAGTGGAGCTCGCGCAGCTGAAGCACATCGCCACCCGGCTGGTGCGCGGGTGGACCCATCTCGAGCGGCAAAAGGGCGGTATCGGCATGCGCGGCCCCGGCGAGACGCAGCTGGAGACCGACCGCCGCCTCATCGGCCAACGGGTGCGCGTGCTCACGAAGCGCCTGGAGAAGATCCAGCAGCAGCGCGCGACCGGCCGGCAGATGCGGGCCGAGATCCCGGTGCCATCGCTCGCCCTGGTGGGTTACACGAACGCCGGCAAGTCGACGTTGTTTCGCTCGCTCACCGGGGCGGATGCCTACGTCGCCGACCAACTCTTCGCCACCCTCGATCCAACAGTACGGCGCATCACCCTGCCCGGCGGCACCACCGTCGTTGCCGCCGATACGGTTGGCTTCATCCGCGAGCTGCCCCACGAGTTGGTCGCCGCGTTCCAGTCCACTCTGACCGAGGCGCGCGAGGCGACCCTCCTGTTGCATGTCGTGGATGCGAGCGATGCGCGGCGTGACGAGCACATTGCGCAGGTCGATGCCGTGCTGGCGGAGATCGGCGCACAAGAGATCCCGCAGATCATCGTCTACAACAAGATCGATCGGCTCGAGATCCAGCCGCGCATCGACCGCGACGCCGAGGGACGCGCCACGGCCGTTTGGATCTCGGCCGAGAAGCGCCTGGGGCTCGACCTCCTGGCGACCGCGCTTGCCGAGCGCCTCGCGCGCTTTGCGCGCCGCGCCCTGTTGCGCGTGCCGGCCGCCGCCGGCGGCGCCCTGCGCTCCCGGTTGTACGCCGCCAAAGCGGTCCGCGAGGAGCACAGTGCCGAGGACGGCGCGATCGAGCTGCTGGTCGAGCTGCCCGACGTGGAGCTGCTGGCGCTGGCCCGGACCCCCGGAGTGCAGATTCTGGGGACCCACGGACCCGATATGCCTTGTGCCGCCGGGGAGGGGTACCTACAATCGACGGCCGTCTCGAGCGCGACCACGGAGCCTTCGCTGCGGCGATCATGACTCGGACAGGCTCCTGGGCGCTTATTTTTTCTTTTATGGCGTGGAATCAACCTGGCGGTCAAAACAATCCCTGGGGCCGCCGCCCCGGACAGGGCGGCCCTGATCTCGACGAGCGCGTGAAGAGCTGGCAACGCAAGCTCGAGTCGTTGCTGCGCCCGGGCGGCAAGGGCGGCGAAGGCGGCTCGCTGCTCATGATCATCGGGGCCGTGGTGGTGGCGTTGTGGCTGGCCAGCGGGTTCTTCCAGGTGAAGTCCGCGGAGCGCGGCGTCATCCAGCGCTTCGGGAAGCTCGTCGACATCCGGCCCGAAGGCTGGGGCTGGCGTTGGCCGTGGCCGATCGAGACCGTCACGAAGGTCGATGTCGCGAACATCAACTCGACCGACTACAAGCCGCGGGTGCTCACCTCCGACGTGAACCTGGTGGACCTGCATTTCTCCGTGCAGTACCAGTACACCGATCCGCGCAAGAAGTTGTTCAGCGTGCGCGATCCGGAGCAGACGCTGAGCGAGGTGAGCGAGGCGGCCATTCGTGAGGTGGTCGGCCGCAGCGAGCTCGACCAGGTCCTGGTCGGCAGCACCCGTCCCCAGATCACTCAGCGTACGAAAGACCTCATTCAGCGCACGCTCGACTACTACAACACCGGTATTACGGTCACGACGGTCAACCTCATCGACGTGCAGGTGCCGGACGCCGTGATCCCGTCCCAGCGTGACGCCAACAAGGCGCTCGCCGACCAGGAGCGATTCATCAAAGAGGCGCAGGCCTACGCCAACCGCATCGTGCCGGAGGCGCAGGGCACCGCCGCCCGCGTGCAGCAGGAGGCCGAGGCCTACAAGGCGCAGGTCACGCAGATCGCGGAGGGCCAGGCGGCCCGTTTCACCGACGTGCTGCAGGCGTATGAGCAGGCGCCCGAGGTTACCCGCAAGCGCCTGTATATGGACACCATCGAGGGCGTGCTCAGCCGCGCGCACAAGGTCGTGATCGATTCGAAGGCCGGCGCGAACGGCGGCGGCAACATGTTCTACCTCCCTCTCGACAAGCTGCTCGACAAGAGCACGCTCCGCGAGCCGGAGCCCACGCCGGAGCCTTCATCCAGCAACACTCCGAAGGAACAGGACTCCGTGACGGTCGAAGCCCGCGGGCGGGGAGAGCGCTGATGCCGGCGCGTGCTTTCCCGATCATCATTGCGCTTGGCGTGCTGCTGCTCGTCGCCGCGACTTCGCTGTTCACCGTCAATGAGGCGGAGCTGGCGATCCGCACCGAGTTTGGTGCCATCGTAGGCGTGAACTACGCGCCCGGTCTGCACGCCAAATGGCCCTGGGATCAGGTCGTGAAGTTCGACGGCCGCATCCTTTCGGAGACGTATACCCACGAGACGTTTCTCACGAACGACAACCGTGGGCTCATCGTCGACTTCTACATCAAGTGGCGCGTGAAGAATCCGAGCCAGTATTTCCAGGCGACGGGCGGCCGCGAGGAGATTGCGGGCGAGCGGTTGGCCGAGATCGTGAAGGACGGCATCAAGAGCGTCGTCGCCGAGCGCACGCTCGAGCAGATCGTCTCGTCCGAGCGCGCGGCCGTGACCAGCGAGATGTTCGGTCAGGCGAGCAAGAATGTTTCCGGCCTCGGCGCCGAGTTGGTCGACGTGCGTGTGCAGAGCATCGACCTCCCCGAGGAAGTCAGCTCGCGCGTCTACGAGAGCATGAAGCAGAACTTCGCGAAGATCGCGAGCCGCTTGCGTGCCGAAGGGCAGAGCACGAATGTCCGCATCCGCGCTTCCGCGGAGCGCGAGCGGACCGAGATTCTCGCGAACGCCGAGCGTGATGCCCTGCGTGTCCATGGCGAGGCCGATGCCCAGGCCGCGCAGATCTACGCGCGCGCCTATTCCAAGAATCCCGAGTTCTACAGCTTCTGGCGCAGTCTGCAGGCGTATGATCGCTCGCTGGGCAAAGACGGCGATCTCCTGGTCGTGACCCCCGACGGGGAATTCTTCAAGTACCTGAAGGATTCTGACAAGCATCCGGGCGGCAAATAGTGTCGCCGCCGGTGTGCCTGCCTCGGGAGCCGCTCCCGTGTCGTTGAGCCTGTCCGACCTGCTGGCCGCGTTGGGCCTGTTTTTCGTGTTCGAAGGCATTGCCCCGTTCCTGAACCCGCGCGGCGTGAAGCGCGCCTTCGCGAAGCTGCTCGAGGTCGGGGACCGCGAGCTGCGCATCGCCGGGCTCGGGAGCATGTTGTTCGGCGTGGTCATTCTGTTCCTGGTGCGCTAGTACATTGGAAAAATGACCTGCGGCCCATTCCATTGGGGACGCAGGTTGCTCTTTCCAGGAGAAATCAGTTGGGTAAATTCGTCGTCGTCATCGGGACCCAATGGGGCGATGAGGGCAAGGGTAAGGTCGTCGATCTGCTGACCGAGCGGGCCGCCGCCGTGGCGCGCTTCCAGGGCGGCCACAACGCCGGGCACACGCTCGTGATCGGGGGGCAGAAGACCATTCTGTCGCTGATACCGTCCGGCATCCTGCGCGAGCAGGTGCGCTGCTACATCGGCAACGGTGTCGTGCTGTCGCTCGAGGCGCTGCTGAAAGAGAGCCAGACGCTCATCGACAAGGGCGTGCCCGTCTTCGACAGGCTGCGGATCTCGCCGAACTGTCCACTGATTCTCCCTTCCCACATCGTTCTCGATCAGGCGCGTGAGCGGGCCCGGGGCACGAACGCGATCGGCACGACCGGCCGCGGCATCGGGCCGGCCTATGAAGACAAGGTAGCGCGGCGCGCGGTGCGCGTGGCCGATCTGTTCCAGCGGGATCGTTTCGCCGCGAAGCTGGGCGAAGTGCTGGATTTCCACAACTTCATCCTGCAGAACTACTTCCGGCTGCCCACGGTCGATTTCCAGAAAACGCTGGATGAGCAGCTGGCGCTGGGCGAGAAGATCAAGCCGCTCATCGTGGACGTGACGCTGGCTCTGGACAGCCTGCGACGGTCGGACGCGAACGTGCTGTTCGAGGGCGCGCAGGGTGCGATGCTCGACGTCGATCTCGGCACGTACCCATACGTGACCTCATCCAACACGACGGCGAGTTTCGCCGGCACCGGCACCGGCCTCGGGCCGCGATCCTTCGATTACGTCATCGGAATCGTGAAGGCCTACACCACCCGTGTCGGCGCGGGTCCCTTCCCGACGGAGCTCTTCGACGAGTACGGCGAGCATCTGTCGCGAGTGGGGCACGAGTTCGGCTCCGTCACGGGTCGGCGGCGCCGCTGCGGCTGGTTCGACTCCG
>DASZVD010000375.1:0-6184 GCA_035547375.1 Steroidobacteraceae bacterium | reverse complement strand
CGTCCGCGAGTTCGAGGAGCGCACCGGCCCGGTGGAGGGCAACCCGCACCACGCGGTGAAGCTCCCGAAAGAGTTCCTGCTGCCGCGCACCGTCCGGGCCATGATCGCTCGCTCGGAGATGTCGCGCGCCCTGACCACGGGTGTCAGCTCCGGCGGTGGCTACGTCGTCGAGTCCTTGCTCGGTGACTACTTCCCGAGCCTCGTCCCGTATCACCCGACGATCCTGTCGAAGCTCGCCGTGTTCCAGGCCCCGCCGTCCGGCGGCCGCTTGTTCCCCGTCGGCACCAACGCGGTCACGACCACGTGGCAGGTCGGTGACACGGGCACGATCACCGAGGGCGCGGAGCAGTTCGGGCAGGCAGCGTCGAGCGTTCACACGTTGTCCGCGTACCTCAACGCCTCGCGGCTCCTGCTGATCCAGTCGGATGCGGATAACATCCTGGCCATGGAGCTCGGGCGCGCAGCCTCCACGGCCTTCCTGCAAGCGCTGGTGGCCGGCAGCGGCACGGGCGGGCAGCCGCACGGTGTCCTCGGGTACAGCGGCATCGGCTCCGCGACCGGCGCCTCGTTCGCCTACAGCAACGTGGTCACCGCCATGGAGACCGTTGCCAACGCCAACGCCGTGGTGGACCCCTCCGCCCTGGCCTGGGTCACGACCCCGACCGTCGCCGGTGCCCTGAAGGCCCGGTTCATCTCGTCCGCGAACGTCACCCCGCTGTGGGAGGGCGCCATCCCGGTCGGCTCGATCCAGGGCGTGCCGGCAGCCGCTTCCAACATCGTCCCGGCGTCCCAGGCCGTGTTCGGTGACTGGTCATCGGCGGGCGTGGTCGAGTACCCGGCCGGCGCCATGCTGGAGGTCGATCCGTTCACCAACTTCAAGTCGGCGGAGTACGGCATGCGGTTGACGCTGTACGTGGACATCATCCTGCGGTACCCGACGAGCTTCTACGGCTTCAGCGCCATCACCTGATTCGAGGTAACACGACATGACACGCTACGAAGAATCCCTCATCGCCCGCTCGCTCGCCGGCAACACCGGACGCCTCCCCGATGGCGCGTGGCCGTCGATCGGCAACGGCGTCCCGGTCGGGCCGTCCGGCGGTGATCGCCCCTACGTCCTCCCGAAGCGGCAGGTCCGCTCGCTCACCGACACGTGGTGGCACAACGGGAAGGTGGTCGAGCCCGGTCAGCTCGTGACCCTGCCGCAGGACGAAGCCGCCGGCCTCGTCGCGCGCAAGCTGGCTGAGTACGTGAAGTAAGGTCCCATGACACCCCGCGCAACGAGATGTTTTTACGTTACGGGCATCTCCGCGCGCGGGGGACGCTCCCAGCCGGCGGTGGGGCAGCCATTGAAAAACACCGGCCGTCGCGTCAGTCGCACCCTGTTGTTGCCGCTCGCCTGGATGAGCGTCGATCTCCTATTCGCGACGGGACCGACCGTATGAAAGCCGACGAGACGGGCATCGGCGCTGCGGCCGCAGCGGAGTCCCCTCCGACCCCGGACGCTTCGTCACCGGGAGCACGGGACCAGCTTTGCGCGGATTGCCGCGCCGTCGCGGATCGACTTCCAACGCTCAACGCGGTGCGGTGTCCGCATAACGACGTGACGATCACCCGCACGCCCGACGAGATCGGGCAGGCGTTGAGTCGCGCGCGGCAGGCACGGCGCGAAGCGAAGGCGAAGCGCATCGCCTCGGCCACCCCCGCCCCCTCGGCGCCACCGCTACCGCCGCCCCCGGCGCCGCCACGCCGCGCGGTCCCGCTCCTACCCGGCCTCCTGACGATCGCATCCACGACCCCCGAGCCGCTCTGACCCCCGCCGGGTCCGTACCCCCGTCCCGAATCCCGCCGACGGCGCTCTGCCTGTCCCATGCACGCCTATGAAGGGCGGTATCGCGGGTCGTCCACACGCGCAGTTTTATAAGGGTTATATAAGGCGGGGATGGTGCGCCGCGTCTGGCGCTAACTTACTGATTTAATTGGCGTCCCCAACGAGATTCGAACTCGTGTTACCGCCGTGAAAGGGCGATGTCCTAGGCCTCTAGACGATGGGGACGCCGGACCGAGCGGAAGGTGGGATGGGCACGGCTTTCACTAGCGCACCCCCCTGCCGGTCGGGGCGCGGAAGATTACACGGCTTGGGGGCTGCGGACAACGGCAGAGTCTCCCCTTGGGGCTCCATTCGGAGCGCTTCAACTGGCCCGAATAGGCCCCGCCCGGCAGGGCCTCCCGCAAAGCCTGCCGCAGTCCAGCCCATGGTCCTGCGGACGTGCAAAGGAGGTTGGGCGTACAAGGGAGGACCGGCGGCATACGGAGGCGAGGCGGCTGGCGCATGGGGACATCGCATGGGGACATCGCGCGGGGACATCTCATGGGGACATAAAGACCGGGGGCGGTTCAGGCCCCCCGAGCGATACCGGCACTGGCCGATGGCAGGCCCCCGAGCAGCTCCGTGAGCTTATCGAGGTCCAGGGGCTTCACCAGGTGCGAGTCGAACCCGGCTTCCTGGGAGCGGCGGCGGTCGGAGTCCTGGCCCCAGCCGGTCAGGGCGACGAGCGTGATGCCCTGTCCCCAGGGCTGGGCCCGGATGCGGCGGGCGACCTCGTAGCCGTCGAGCTTGGGCATGCCGATGTCCAGCAAAGCCACCTCGGGGCGGTGCTGTTCGGCGGATTCGAGGGCCACCGCGCCGTTTGCGGCCGTATACACCTCATGGCCGCTGAGCTGCAGCAGTGTAGCGAGACTCTCCAGCGCGTCGTTGTTGTCGTCGGCCACCAAGATCCGGCGTTGGGTGCGGGCGGTTCCTTCATCTAGGTTCATCGGCTCCTCCGGAGCTGTTGTTGTATTGGCGGAGCGTGCGGCCTGCTCCGATTGGAGGCCTTCCCGGAGCATCAGGGGAAGGCGGATCACAAACTCGCTGCCCAGGCCGGGACCTTCACTGTGCGCGGTGACGCTGCCGCCGTGCATTTCGACGAGTCGCTGGACGAGCGCCAACCCGATACCGAGACCGCTCTGTGAGGGGCCTGACGTGCGATCGAGCTGGGTGAACAAATGAAAGAGGCGCGGCAAGAGCTCGGTAGGAATACCAATACCGTTGTCGCGGACGCGAATCTCGACCTCAGAGCCGCTCTGACTGGCCGAGAGCGAGATACTGCCGCCTTTTTCCGTGTATTTCGCGGCGTTACCGACGACATTGCCCAAGGCCTGAATGAGTCGCGTCGGGTCGCCATAAACGGCCAGAGCGGTCGTCGGGACACTCACGATCAGCTTGTGGCCACGTTCTTCGATGAGCGGTTGCACCGTCTCGACGGTCCGGGCGATGAGCGCATCGAGCTCGATCACTTCCTTGTTGAGATTGATCTTGCCGCGCGTGATGCGCGAGACATCGAGCAAGTCGTCAACGAGTCGCGTCAGGTGCGAAAGCTGGCGCGCGATGACGTCGCGCGACCAGGTCAGCTGCTCGTCGCCAAGAGGTCTGCGATGCATCAGCTGCACAGCGTTGTTGATCGGCGCGAGCGGATTGCGCAGCTCGTGCGCCAGCATGGCCAGGAACTCGTCTTTGTGGCGATTGGCTTCCTTTAGAGCCAGCTCCACGCGGGCGCGTTCCGTGATCTCGGTCTGCAGGGAGCGGTTGGCCGCCTCCAGCTCCTGATTGGCGCGTTGCAGCGTGCGGTTCAGCATCTCCAGCTCGCGGGTCTTCTCCACCTGCAGCACGGTGTTGGCTTCGGCGAGCCGCTCGTTCGCCTGGGCAAGATTGCGATTCAGCTCCTGCAGCTCGCGGCGCTTCTGGTAAAGCTCCACCAGGACCGCCACCTTGCTGCGCAGGATCTCGGGCACGACGGGGATCGACACGTAGTCGACCGCGCCGACCTTGTATCCCTTGAGGCGGTCCAGCTCGCTCACGTGCACGCCGGTCACGAAGATGATCGGCGTTCTCTCGAAACGAGGGTGCTGGTGAATGAGCGTGGCGGCCTCGAAGCCGTCCATGTCGGGCATGCTCACGTCGAGCAGCACCACGGCAAACTCATTCTTCATGAGTTTCTCGAGCGCCTCGAGTCCCGAGCGCGCGCTGACCAGGTTCTGGCCCAGCTCGCTCAGGATCGATTCATAGGTGAGCAGCCGCGCCGGCTGGTCATCGACCAGCAGCACGTTGACCTTCTCAGCGGTACCCATGGCGGTATTTCCGGCCCCCGGCAGACTCGGCCCCTCCCCCTTCCTGCGGTACATCACCACTCTACCGATGCAGCCAGAGGCGCACCAGAGACAGCAGCTGGTCGGTATTCACAGGCTTTGCGACATAGTCCGAAGCGCCCGCTTCCAGGCACTTCTCCCGGTCACCCTTCATGGCCTTCGCCGTGAGCGCAATGATCGGCAGCCGGCGGAACTGGGCCTTGCTGCGGATCCGGCGCATCGTCTCGTAGCCGTCCATCTCCGGCATCATGACGTCCATCAGCACCAGCGACAGGTCCCCGGTGCTCTCCACGAGACTGATGGCCTCCTGGCCGTTGGTCGCGGTAATGACCTCCATGTTGTGCCGCTCGAGCAGGCTGTTGAGCGCGAAGATGTTGCGGATGTCGTCGTCGACCACCAGCACCTTGCGCCCCCGCAGCTGCTCATCGCTCTCGTGCAGCTTCTCGATCATGAGCTGCTTGGAAGGCGGGAGGTCGGCGATCACACGGTGCAGAAACAAAGCCGTCTCGTCGAGCAACCGCTCGGGGGAGCGCACACCCTTGAGCACGATGCTCTTGGCCTTCCTGCGCAGCTCGGTTTCCTCAACCTCCGACAACTCACGGCCGGTGAAGACGATGATGGGAGTCTCACGCAACGCCGGCTCCTTCTGCACCTCGGCCAGCAACTCGAATCCCGACATGTCGGGCAGCTTGAGGTCCAGCACCACGCAGTCGAAGGAGCCGCTTCGCAGCTTTTCGAGCGCCTCGACTCCCGTCACGGCGGTGGTGATCTCGACGTCGCTGTCGCCGAGCAGCTCGGACACGCTCAGCTGCTCCGCCGGGTCGTCCTCGACCACGAGGAGCCGCCGTGGACGAACCTTGGTAAAGCTCTTCAATCGGTCGAACGCCTCTTCCAGGCTGTCCGTGGTCACCGTCTTCGTCAGGAACGAGAAGGCGCCACGCTCCAGCCCGTATTGACGCTCGTCCTCGATCGTCAGGATCTGCACCGGAATATGGCGGGTAGCCGGATTGCGCTTGAGTTGGTTGAGCACCGTCCAGCCCAGCATGTCGGGCAGGAAGACGTCCAGCGAGATGGCTGTCGGCTTGTATTTCGTGGCGAGCGAGAGCGCGTCGGCGCCCGTTTTGGCGACCAATACCTTGAAGCCACGGTCCCGCGCCAGGTTGAGCAGCACCCGGCCATAATGCGGATCATCCTCGACGACGAGCAGGACCGCCGCTCCCGGCTCGATATTGTCCCGATCGTCAATCAGCTCCTCCGTGCGCTGGACCGGCAGCACGACCGGCTGATAGGACACCGTCGCGGGCACCTGGGAGCCCGTACCATTCTTGTTGACGACCCTGTTGTAAGCCGCGCCCATGTAAACGAGGGGCAGATACAGCGTGAAGGTGCTGCCGCTGCCGGGCACGCTGCTCAGGCGGATCTCACCGCCGAGCAGGTTCGCGAGCTCACGGCTGATAGCCAGCCCAAGCCCCGTGCCGCCATACTTGCGCGCCGTGCCGGCGTCCGCCTGTTGGAACGCCTCGAAAATGATCTTCTGCTTCTCCGGCGGAATGCCGATGCCGGTGTCGCTCACCGAGAATTCGACGACCGAGGGCGCCTGGCTCAAGGTCGGATGATCCGGAGTCCAACCACCCGTCGCGGTACCGACGTGCAACCGCACGCCACCGTGATCGGTGAACTTCAAAGCATTCGACAGCAGGTTCTTCAAAACCTGCAGCAGACGCTTCGAGTCCGTCGTGATCGCGCGACCCAACCGCGAGTCGAAATCCGTATTGAACGACAGCTTGCGCGCATCCGCTTCGTGGCGGAAGTTGCGCTCGATGGTCTCGCGCAGATGAGTGAACTGAAGATCCTCGCACTCCACCGTCACGGTGCCCGACTCGATCTTCGACAGGTCCAGAATGTCGCTGATGAGGTTGAGCAGGTCGGTGCCGGCGCCGTGAATGGTCTTCGCGAACTCGACCTGGCGCGCGGTAAGGTTCTTGTCGGCGTTCTC
>DASZVD010000374.1:0-6022 GCA_035547375.1 Steroidobacteraceae bacterium | reverse complement strand
CACGCAGGCTGTTGCTGAGCGTGCGAATGTCTTCGGCGGCCGCGCGCCCCTCTCGCACGAAGCGCTCGATTTCGGGGAGGCCGTCACGCGCGAACGAGCGCACGTCCTGGCGGTTCTCGGCGATGACCTTCTCGACGAGGTCGGTCGCTTTCGCCAGGTTGTCCGAGACCGCACGCAGCCGCTGCACCGTCGCCTCGACGTCGGGCGCTGACGTATCGATGACTCCACGCAGATCGTGCGCCGAGCCTGCGATCTGCTGAGTCGCGCTGCGCAGGTCCACCAGCAAGGAATTGAAGTCGTGGAGGGTCTGAGGCAGCCCGACGCTCGCCTGATTGATGTTGTTCAAGGCGCTCGAGAATGCCGTGAGATTCGCGTCGCTCAACAGATGATCGGCCCGCTGCACCAGATCTCCCGCCGCCTCGACCAGATCGGGCAGCCTTTCGAGGAAAGCCGACAAGCGCGACGGCGCCGAGCGGATGACGGGGTACTTGAGGCTGGGCACGAGCGGCAGCTCGGGTCGGTCAGGCCTGTTGCGCAGGAGGTCGATATAGAGAAGGCCGGTCACGCCCTGCAAGGACAGCTCCGCGACGGTCTTATCCGAGATCGGCGTGGTGGCATCGATGTCCACGACGACTTGCACACGATTCGGGTCCCGCGGATCGATGCGCATGTCAACGACACGCCCGACACCCACACCCAGATTGCGTACGGCGGCGCCACGCTCAAGTCCGCTTACCGAACCGTCGAAATAGACCTCGTAACGGTTGTAATGGCGGTGCTCGCGAGTATCGGTGTACCAGTAGACGAACAAAGCGCCGACCAGGGCGACGAGCAGCACAAACGCGCCGACAGCGGCATAGTTGGCGTTACGTTCCATGGCGTTCCAGGCGCGCGCGGGCCCGCTCCCCATGGAAATACGATTGAATCCACGGGTGCGGGTTGTTGACTATGCCTTCGAGCGTATCGACGACCATGCGATGATCTACGATCACCCCTACACGATTACAGGTACGGAAGATCGTGTCCAGATCGTGTGTGATCATGACGACGGTAAGGTGCAGCTGCTTCTGCAGATAGAGTATCAACTCGTCGAATTCGGAAGCACTGATCGGGTCGAGCCCGGACGTCGGCTCGTCCAGGAACAGCAGCTTCGGATCGAGCGCCAGCGCCCGAGCCAGGGCCGCGCGCTTGATCATGCCGCCGGACAGCTGTGACGGGTACTTCTGTGCGGCATCCGCGGGCAGGCCGGCGAGCCGGATCTTGAGCATCGCCAGCTCGTCACGCGCCGCAGGCTCCATGTCGACGTGCTCGATCATTGGCAGCTGCACGTTCTGCAGGACCGTGAGCGCCGAGTACAGGGCGCCCTGCTGAAAGGTGACGCCATAGTCCGCTTTGACGGCGTACAGCTGACTCGCCGTCATCTTCGTGATGTCGCGCCCCTCGATGCGGATGATTCCCGCCTGGGGCCTCTGCAGGCCTAGGATACTCCGCAGCAGCACCGATTTGCCGGTCCCCGATCCGCCCACGATACCGAAGACCTCGTCCTCGCGGACCTCCATGTTGAGGCCGTCGTGGACCACCTGGGGGCCGAAGCGGTTGACCAGGCCGATCACCTCCAGAATGGGGTAGATCAAATGTCGAGCTCCATGAACAGGACCGCGAACACGGCATCCGCCAGGATCACGAGAAAGATCGCCTGCACCACCGCCAACGTCGTGAGCCTGCCGAGCTCACGCGAGGAATCCTGTACCTGCATGCCACGATAACAGCCCGCCATGCCAATGAGCACGGCGAAGACCGGAGCCTTGATGACGCCCACCCAGAAGGTCGTGGGTTGGATCGCGTGCTGGACCCGGGTGACGTATTGCGTCAGAGGCATATCGAGCAGGTAGCGGCACAGCAAGGCGCCGCCGGTCAGCCCGATGAGGTCCGCCAGGATCGTGAGCAGCGGCAGCGCAATGACCAGTCCCAGCACACGCGGCAGCACGAGGACCTCGAAGGGATCGACGCCCGTCGCATAGAGCGCGTCGACCTCCTCGTTCAGCTTCATGGAGCCGATCTCGGCTGCGAAGGCACTGCCCGAGCGACCGGCGACAATGATCGACGTCAACAGCACGCCGAGCTCGCGCAATACGCCAATCGTCACCAGGTCGACCACGAAGATGACCGCGCCAAAGTTGCGCAGTTGCTGCGCACTCATGTAGGCAATGATCACGCTGATCAGAAAGGCGATCAGGGAGACGATGGGAATGGCCGTGATCCCCGTGTCATACACGTGTCGGGCGATGGAGATGGGCCGCAGACGCTTCACGCTGGTGAGGGCCCGCACGGCCGTCACACTCATTCGGCCCAGAAAGGCCATGTCGCGACCCAGATCGCGTCCATACAACACAGCCTGCCGGCCGAGGAGCGCCAGAGAGCGGATCGCGGGCTCCTCCAGATCCTCCAGAACGCCCAGGCTCAGATGAGGGACCTGTTGAGTGCACTCGGGGCTGGCGCCTTTCAGCGTCTCATCGATGAGGCGCAACGAGTCCGGCGGCGCGCCCTTGAAGGCCACGTCCACACCGGCCGCCTGCGCTCGTCTGATGAACTCCCGCAGACACCAGGCACCGGACAGATCGAGAAGGTCCATCCGCGCGGTGGAAATCTCCACCCGACGCACGCCCGGCAGCTTGATCCCGGCGAGCGCGGCCTCGATGTCCGCAAACCGCAGGGCGCGCCATTCCCCGGTCAGCTCGAGCTCCAGCGCCTCTTCCGAACGCCGGACCTCGAGCATCCCGCCACCGTTCGCGTGCCGCTGGAGCTGCGACATGGGCCTCAGCTCTCGTCCCGGTACCGCCGGACGCGCGCGGCGACGAAGGCGCAGGCGGCGGCGAACAGAACCCCGAGCCACAGGTCGATGTTGGTGAAAGCCGGCCCGATGCGCACGTTGTCATACAGACGCGGCACCGAAACCACCACGGCCTCCCCCACGTCGGACAGCGAGTGGATGACGGCGGTCTCCATTCTCAGGCTGCCCCATATGCCGTTGGCCCGATAGCTCAGCAGGTTGGCGATGTAATGGGTGCCGAAGGCGATTCGCTCGCCGATCACCGCGAGGAGCGGCACGAGTGTGACCCACAAGAGAACGTTACGCCGCACACAGGCGGAGGCGAGCACCAGACAGGCAAAGTAAGGGGCATACCAGAGAATCGAGATCACGAGCCCCATGAACATGAGGGCCTGCGTCTTGAGGAATGCCACGGTGTTCCACGCCACGAGCTCGGGTGAATTGAAGATCAGAGCGCGCACGTTCCAGATGGCGGTGAACGCGACATCCGTGACCAGGGCGAGAAAATAGGTGCCGAAAGGCAGGACGATGCAGCCTACGATGAGCTTGGAGGCGACCGTGGCCCCGTCGGAAACGGGCAGCGACTTCCAGAACAGAATGCTGCGGTCCCTGCGCTCCGCATACAGACAGTCGACCAGATAGAAGCTCTGCACCAGGATCATCACGAGATACTGAGGTACGGTCAGCGCCCACTGCGACAGCGCAAAGACAATGACCTTGTTCTGCGGGTCGAGCCACTCCTCGGAATCGGAGGTATCGACCTTCAAGGCCCCGTGCGTCAGCAGCGCGCAGACGAGCAACAGCGCGGATACCACCAGCGGCGCCATCCACAAGAGCCGGTGCTCCCAGAGCTCGCGGCGGATGAGCGTCTGCAGCATGCGCAGCCACGGATCGCTTGCCAGCCAGGAACGCGCGGCCGGTGCGGCTTGCTCCGGCTGGAGAGCAGTAGGGGTGCTCACGCCGCAGCCTCCATCTTCGCGACGAACAGATCGGCAATGGAGGGGGTGCGGATCTCGCCCAGGGCGGCGAGCTCGGGGACGGATGGGCCATCGAAAATCATCACGCGCCGGCCAAACACCTCGCGCTCGTAGAACGGGCGCAGCGCGCGGGCGCGCTCGGCGTTCTCGGGGGTCACGGTCAGCTGCACATACCGCTCCGCGAGCCCTTCGACCGAGCTCGACAAAAGGACTTGACCGTGCCGGATGAAAATAACGTCGGTAAAGAGATTCTCGACTTCCTCGACCTGATGCGTGGTCACCAGAATCGTGCGCTCTTTATCGAAGTAATCGTTCAGCAGGGTATCGTAGAACTGACGCCGGTACAGCAGATCCAGGCCGAGCGTCGGCTCATCCAACACCAGCAACCGTGCATCGATGGCCAGAATCAGTGCGAGGTGCAGCTGCGTCACCATGCCCTTCGAAAGCTCACGCACGCGGCTGCGCAGGCGGATGTCGGTTTTGCGCAGGAATTCCATGGCGCGGGCGCGACTGAACTTCGGATGGACACCCTCGACGAAGTCCAGCGCCTGACTCACGCGCAGCCAGCCCGGCAATACCGCGACATCGGCGATGAACGACACGTCACGCATCAGCTCGTCCCGCTGCGAGCGGGGATCCAGTCCCAACACCCGCAGCTCGCCCTCGAAATGAGTCAGCCCGAGAATGGCCTTCAGCGCCGTCGTCTTGCCCGCGCCGTTGGGACCGATGAGACCCACGATGCGACCCGCTCCTACCGTGAAGCTCACGTCCGCAAGGGCTTCCGTCGCGTGGTAGGCCTTCCTCAGGCCGCGGGCCTCAATGATCGTGGTCATCGTCCTGCCTCGAGGTCGGGGACGGTGGACCGCCGGCCGGGCCGCTGCCCGGCGTCGACGGGTAGGGCCCCGCGGATGCCGCGGCACCGTTACTCAACAAATCCGCAGTCGACAGGCCCAGGCGCTGGATCGTGGCATACACCTTCGGCCATTCCTCTTCGAGGAAGCGCTGCCGCTCGTCCTTCAACAAGGCGCTGCGCGCCCCGGTGCTGACGAACATCCCCAGACCCCGTCGCTTCTCCACCAGCTGCTCATCGACGAGCTGCTGGTAGCCCTTCAGGACGGTCAGCGGATTCAGCCGGAACTCCGCGGCGACATTCCGTACCGACGGCAGCGGATCCCCTTCCTTCAGTACTCCTTCCAGAATCATCGCGACCACCCGGTCTCGCAGTTGCCGGTAAATCGGCTGGCTATCGTCCCACTGCGGATCCATCGAATCGCTGAGCTTCTGTGACAGGAGGTTAGCGGACTAATCTACCAAAACAGCCGGCTCGGGCTGGCCAAACCAGGTGTGGCCCGGCTCCACCGACAACTTCGCGATCCATGGGGTGGCGCTCGGGCCGTTGCGGATCACCGCCGTGGACTCGATAAAGCTCAAGCTCGTCATCAGCGTGATCGCCACCGCCGCCGCACCGCACGCCGCTGCCTTCAACCCATTGTTCAGCAAGGTATTCATGTTTGCTCTCTCCCGTCTGCGGCCGATCTGCCCCATGCGGATCGCCGTTGTCATAGTGTTATATATGACTACATCACTAGATGAGTGTCAAGCCATTTCACCCAGTTCCCTGTTCTCAGATGCCGTGAGAGGCGGGAGGGTTTAATGCGCAGCGCAAACACAAACAGAAGTGGGTCCGCCTGACGGCCGGGCGCAATAGCCGATAAAATCCCCGGTCCTTTTCACCGCTGAAGAAACGCACGCCATGAAGCCCGCCCTGAATGTTGCGATCACCGGCGCCGCCGGCCAGATCGGTTATGCCCTTGCCTTCCGTGTCGCCTCCGGAGCGATGCTGGGCCCCGACCAGCCTGTGAACCTGCACCTGTTGGAGATCACACCCGCTCTGCCCGCCCTGCAGGGCGTGTTGATGGAGCTCAACGATTGTGCCTTCCCGACGCTGAACAAGATCGTCGCCACCGACGACGCGAAGGTCGCCTTCCGTGATTGCAACGTGGCGTTGCTCGTCGGCGCGCGCCCGCGCGGCCCCGGCATGGAGCGCAAAGACCTGCTCCTCGCCAACGCCCAGATCTTCTCCGCACAGGGCAAGGCACTGAACGAAGCCGCAGACCGCAACGTCAAGGTGCTCGTGGTCGGCAACCCGGCGAACACCAACTCCCTCATCGCTCGTGCGAATGCGAAGGATCTCAACCCACGTAACTTCACCGCG
>DASZVD010000373.1:0-6049 GCA_035547375.1 Steroidobacteraceae bacterium | reverse complement strand
GGGAGATCGAATACCAACCGCGCATCGACAGGCACCGTGAGCCAGGCGTTCTCCCGCATCTCACGCTCGAGCTGCCCGGAGTCCCAGTTCGCGTAGCCGAGCGCGATGAAGGCATCGGAAGGGCCTTCGCCACGTGCCATCGCCGCGAGCACGTCCCTCGAGGTCGTCACCTGGATCGTGTCGGAGACCTTGTGGGTGTGGTCCCATTTTCCACCGGGCCGGTGCAGGACGAAGCCGCGATCGGTGTGGACGGGGCCGCCCCGCAGCACCGGCTGCGCGGCGATGAATTCCGTCGTCGGCTCGAGCTTCATCTGCGTGAGCACGTCCGACAGCCGCATCGGCAGCGGCTTGTTCAGGACGATCCCCAACGCGCCGCGCTCGGTGTGCTCGCAGATGAGCGATACGGTCTGCGCGAAGTTGGGATCCGCGAGCGAAGGCATTGCGATGAGCAAGTGATTCGTGAGGCTGTTCTGTGACGACTCGAGAAAAGGCGAGCCGCCGATGCCCGAAGCCCCTGGGACGGTGATGCTTTTGCCGCTCATGCCGCCAGTATGGGGATGAGCGGCGGCGGGCTCAAGGAATCGTGGAGAGGCCGCCGCCGCGGCGCTGCCACTGCCACTCGTATACAAACCGCAACATTTGCCGCTCGTGGGCCAGCTCCGGCGGGAACGGGTCGAAGGGGCTTGCCAGCTTCAACGTCTGGAGAGCGGCATTGTCGAGCTCCACCGAGCCGCTGCTGCGGCGGATCTCCGCCTTGCGCAGCGAGCCGTCCGCGGCAATGACCACCTCGATGACCGGGTTCGCGCTTTGCCGAGCCCGTGCCGCGGCCGGGAAGTGCAGGGTGCCGACGTGTTCCACTTTGCGGCGCCAGGAATCGAGGTAAGGCGCCAGCGTGGCCGATTTCGTGTCCGGTGTCGTCCAGAGCTCGTCACGCTTCGGGCCGCGCAGCTGCGCCGGTCCTTCATCGTCCTCCGGGCCGGGGTGGTCGGACGCCTGTTGCTGTAAGAGGAGAGGTCGCTCGCGCGATGCGCCCGTGCTGCCCTCGTCGGCTAGATATTGCACGTGTGTATTCCATCCGGTGGTGGTCAGGACGCGTTCGTCGTCGGCCCCCTCTACGTCACCCATGGGGCCTAGGGTCTTGCCGTCTTCCACGCCGTCTTGTTGCGGTATGGGTACTGACGATGCTCGATTTCGGGGCGCGACGGAGTTCCGGGTATTTCCAGAGCCCAGCTGGGTGCGCTGCGCCAAATAGGTCGCGGTGTCATTGCTGTCGGCTTCCGGCACCTCATCGGAGACGAGCAGTACCTGCAGTCCGGGTGCGTCTTGCCCGTTGCCCACGTTGGGCGGGGTGAACGTGAGCCCCAGAATAACCAGGCCGTGGGCCAGCGCGGCCAGAAAGCCCATGACCAGCAACCGGTCCCGGACCGGTGCCTTGCCTTCGCGCAGCATGAGGGCTCGCCCAGCCACTAGCCGGTCCTCTTTTTTTGCAGGCGCCGTTCCACGGCTTGGATGAACAGGTCCCCGATCTGGATCCCGAATTGTTTGTCGAGCTCGCGGATACCGGTCGGGCTGGTCACGTTGATCTCCGTGACGTAGCCGCCGATCACGTCGAGGCCGACGAACAGCATTCCTTTGGCAGCCAGCGTGGGCCCGATCTGCCCGACGAGCCAGCGGTCCCGATCGTTCAGGGGTCGACCCACACCTTGCGCCCCCGCGGCCAGGTTGCCGCGGTTGTCGTCCGCCGGTGGGATCCGCGCGAGGGCGTAAGGCGCCGGCTCGCCGTCGATCACGAGCACACGGGAGTCGCCGGTCTCGACGATGTCGGGGATGTAGCGCTGCACGATGGCGAAATGCTGCCCGTAGTGGGTCAGCGTCTCAAAGACCACGTTCATGTTCTTGTCCAGGAGCTCGAGGACGAAGATCGACTTCCCCCCCATCCCTTCGAGCGGCTTGCAGACGATCTTGCCGTGCTCCCGCAGGAACGCGGCCATTTCGCGCATGTCGCGAGTGATCAGCGTGGGGGCGCAGCATTGCGGGAACCACGCCGTGTAGACCTTCTCATTCATGTCCCGCAGGCCCCGCGGGCGGTTGACCACCATCGCGCCCTGCTCCTCGGCCCTTTCGAGGATGTACGTCGAATAGATGTACTCGGTGTCGAACGGAGGGTCCTTCCGCATCAGGATGCAGTCGAGGTCCCCCAGGCGCTCGGTGCGGGGCTCGCCGAGCTTGAACCAGCCCTGCGGATCGGCCGCGACCGTCAGCGGCCGCACGCGCCCCAGCGCCACACCGTCCCTGAGCAACAGGTCGTGCTGCTCCAGGTAGGCCAACTCGAAGCCGCGCGCCTGGGCCGCGAGCAGCATGGCCAGCGTGGAGTCTTTCGCGTACTTGATGGCGCCAATGGGATCCATCACGACGCCAAGGCGGGGACGGGGGTGATCGGTCATCCTCGGGGTCCTGAGAGTCGGTTCAGAGCCGCGATTATGCTCGTCCGGCACGAATATGTCCGACCGCGCCGGTCCCGGGCCGCGACCGGGGCGGCTCGGCGGTGCCGATGACCAAAAACGTGACGTGCGTTGCATAGCGGGGGGTCTACCGATATGTTAAAACCCGCGCTGCATTCGCCCTACTGCAGCCACCATGCGTGGCCCAATCGTTACGGGTGTTAAGGAAGGAGTTGCCCCGACCGTGACCGGCAGCAACACGAAACTCCAGGGTCTCAAAGTACTGGTCATTGACGACAGCAAGACCATCCGCCGCACGGCGGAGACCTTGCTCGCGAAAGAGGGCTGCGAGGTCTTCACGGCGATCGACGGCTTCGATGCGCTGGCGAAGATCGCCGATCACCAGCCTGACATCGTGTTCGTCGACATCATGATGCCGCGGCTCGACGGCTATCAGACCTGCTCGCTGATCAAGCACAACAAAGTTTTCCGTTCCATTCCCGTGATCATGCTGTCCTCGAAGGACGGCCTCTTCGACCGGGCGCGGGGTCGCATCGTCGGCTCGGAGCACTATCTGACGAAGCCGTTCACGAAGGACGAGCTCCTGAGCGCGATCGAGACGCACATCGGGAGATAAGGAATGCCACTGATACTGATCGTCGACGACTCGCCCACCGAAGTGCACGTGATGCAGAAGGCGCTCGAGAAGCACGGCTACCGTACGGCTGCCGCGGCGGACGGCGCCGAAGGCGTGCGGCTCGCCCGGGAGATGAGCCCCGACCTCATTTTCATGGACATCGTCATGCCGGGCATGAACGGCTACCAGGCCACCCGGGCGCTGGCGAACGACCCGAAGACCCGCACCATCCCGATCATCATGGTGACCTCCAAGGGACAGGAGACCGACCGGATCTGGGGGCTGCGCCAGGGCGCGGTGGACTACATGGTGAAGCCCGTGTCGCCCGACCAACTCGTCGCCAAGGCCCAGGCGACTCTCTCCTCGTGAGCGCCGGCCGTGAAAGCGCTGCGCGGGCTTGAAGGGCGGGAGCTTTGATGTCCGACGAAGTCTCCCTGAAGAGCTTGCGCGACCGGCCGTTCGAGCTGCTGGCCGAGCTCGAGCGCCGCGGGCGAGCCGTTTCGGCCCAGGTGAGCCAGGAAGGCGCCGCCGGCCGCGAGTGGGTGGGCGTGGCCCTGCGGATGGCCGGCGACCTGTATCTGGTCGCCCGTGAGGAGACACGCGAGGTGCTCGGCTTGCCGCCGGCGCTCACCCGCGTACCGGGGGCGAAGCCCTGGATCAAGGGTCTGGCGAACGTCCGCGGCCAGCTCCTGCCCGTCATCGACCTGCGGCAGTTCCTCGGCAGCGGCACGACGCCCGTCACGCGCAACACCCGTGTGGTAGTAGTGAACCACCGGGAGATTCCCGCGGGGCTGCTGGTCGACGAGGTGCTGGGCTTCCGGCGCTTCGCCGAGGGCGAGTTTTCCGGTGACGCGCCGCCTACCGTGGCGCGCTGTGAGCGTTACCTTGCAGGCGCGTTTCGTCGCGCCAACGAACAGTGGCCCGTGCTGAGCCTGAGATCCGTGCTGGAAAGCTCGGCGTTCTCGGAAGCGGCGGCTTGAGAATGACTAAGCTTGCGACAATGCCAGTGACAGGATCCACGACTCGTGCGGGCGGTAGCCTTGCGGCGTTGCTGGGAGGGGCAGCGTTGCTCCTGGCGGCTGCAGCCGTTCTGTTTTTCATGCAGCGGGCGCCGGGCGCTCCAGCGGCGGCGGACGTGCCGGTCGACGCGCTCTACGGCATTGCGGTGGATTCCGAAGGAGCGGTCGCCGGCAACGAGGCTTCGCTCGCAAGCTTCCAGGTCCAGCTCCAACAGCTGAAGGATGCCGCGGCGGCGACTCCGGGCGCCGCGTTCGCGAAGGATGCACGCTTTGCGAGATTGCTGAGCAACGCGGCGACCGTGAACGAAGCTCACACGGCGTTGACCGACGCGGGCAATGCGGCACGCGAGACCCGGGATCTGGTTCCCCGTCTCATTACCGAGATGGGGGCGATCACCGGCAGTCTGGGCTCCACCTCCGATACCGCGAGCCGGGCCCTCGAGCGGTTCGAGCTGCGCGCGCAGCGTCTGCAGATCGATGTCGCAGCGCTGGCTTCCGGCGGCGCGACCAACCAGACCGCGCAGCGCCTTGCCGAGAGCGCCGATTACCTGGGCCAGGTGATCCAGGGGCTGCAGGGCGCCAACACGGGGCTTGCGCTTCCGAAAGTGCCGGCGGGGCCCGACACCGACAAGCGCCTGAAGGCGCTCGATACGCTCTATGGCGATTTGAACGGTGCCGTGCGCCGGGCGGTCGCCGCCGCACCCGCGTTGCCGAATGCGCAGGCTGCCGCCCGCGATATCACCGCCGACGCCCGTGCCCTGGCCAATGCCGCGAAGTCGAGCGAGCCCGCCGCCTCCGGTGCCAGGCTGCCCGGATGGGTCCCGGGCGTGTTGCTGGCCCTCTCGCTGATCCTCCTCATTGCCGGTCTCGTTGCCGCACTACGCATGGGCAAGGCCGTCGAGTTGCAGCGCCTCACGGTCGACACCCAACGCAAGGAGAACGACCGCAACCAGCAGGCCATTCTGCGGCTTCTCGATGAGCTCTCGAGCCTTGCGGACGGTGACCTGACGGTGCAGGCGACGGTGACCGAAGACATCACCGGTGCCATCGCGGACTCGATCAACTACGCGGTCGATGCCCTGCGCGGCCTCGTCACGACCATCAATCAGTCCGCGATCCAGCTCGACAGCGCCACCCGGCAGACACAGGCGTTGTCCCAACACCTGGCGAAGGCCAGCGGCGCGCAGTCGAAGCAGATCGCCTCCGCCACGGAATCGGCCGGCAGCATGGCGTCGTCGGTGGAAGAAGTCTCCGGTAACGCGGAGCGCGCCTCCGATGTCGCGCGCCATTCGGTCGAAGTCGCCCACAAGGGTGGCGACGCCGTGCGCCGTACCATCGACGGCATGAACACCATCCGCGAGACGATCCAGGAGACGTCCAAGCGCATCAAGCGCCTCGGCGAGAGCTCGCAGGAGATCGGCAACATCGTCGAGCTGATCAACGACATCGCCGAGCAGACCAACATCCTGGCGCTGAACGCTTCGATCCAGGCGTCCATGGCGGGGGATGCGGGACGCGGCTTTGCCGTGGTGGCGGACGAGGTGCAGCGGCTCGCCGAGCGCGCCGCGAACGCCACGAAACAGATCGAAGTTCTGGTTCGCACGATTCAGACCGATACCAACGAGGCCGTGGTCTCGATGGAGCGCAGCACGACGGACGTCGTGGGCGGGGCGCTCCTGGCCGAGAACGCGGGCGCGGCGCTCGAGGAGATCGAGCAGGTGTCGAACCAGATCGCCAGCCTCGTCCAGAATATCTCGGGCAGCGCCCGCCAACAGACCGGCGCCGCCCAGAACATCGCGCGCAACATGCAGGTGCTGAAGGAGATCAGCGTCCAGACCGCGGAGTCCACCAACGCGACGTCCGCCGCCATCGCCAAGCTGGCCGAGCTCTCCGCCGGACTGCGCAAGGCGGCCGCCGGCTTCCGACTCCCCGGGACCAGTACCGAGCCGATC
>DASZVD010000372.1:0-6753 GCA_035547375.1 Steroidobacteraceae bacterium | reverse complement strand
CGCACTTCCTGTGATGCCTGATTGAGATGCTGGTCCGTGTCGTAGGTGAGAACGGGATTCGGCGATGCGTCGCTGTCGCTGCCGAATCGCTTGCTCATCGCCAGATAGTCCGTGATGGAGGTCAGTGTCGCCCATCCAAGGCTCCAGGTCGCCTTGAACGTCGCGCCGTCGATACTCCTTCTGAGGAAGCCGACGCGATCATAGGCCTGGTGCCACGGATCACCGTTCGCCTTGTAGCCGAACAGGTCGCAACCCGGGCAGGTACCGTAGTAATTCACGTTCGCGGGCACCTCGGTGCCCAGTCCCTGCGCGTTCTCATACAGCGACTCGTGCGAGTAGCCGCCGCTCAGGTCATTGTTGTGGCTGCCGTGCAGACTCAGCAGCAGCGAGGCGGCGTCACTCGGCTTGTAGGCAAACTGCAGTCGGAACGCGAAATCGTTGTTCGCGTTCTCGTCCGGGCCGTCGGCGTTGCGTAGCCAGCCTTCGTTGTGCACGGTGGCGAAGGCGAGCCGTGCGTCCAATCGGTCCGCGAGCGGCCCATTGACGGCCCCCTGGAAATTGGCCTGCCCGAAGCTGCCACCGCTCGCCTCGAAATAGCCCTCCGGCTGGTCGGTGGGCTTGCGGCTGACGAACTGAATGGCCCCACCGGTCGCATTTCGGCCGAACAGCGTGCCCTGCGGCCCGCGCAGCACCTCCGCGCGCTCCAGGTCGAACAGAATGTCGTTCACCGCCCCTTGTGAGCTGATGTAGGCCTCGTCGACGAACACGGCCACCGGCGGCTCGTAGTGGTCCGCGAAATCATTCTGCGACACGCCGCGTATGTTGAACACGGTGAGCGACGGTGAAAAGGCGAGCATCTTCATGCTGGGAGTCTGCGCCATGATGTCGGCCGTACTGTTGTAGCCGAGCTCCGTCAGCTGATTCCCGGTCAACGCCGTGATCGAGATACCGACGTCCTGGATGTTCTGCTCGCGCTTTTGCGCCGTGACGGTGACCTCCTCCAGGACGACGGAGTCCGCAGTGTCCGCCGCCCGCACGAGGGGAATGGCCGACAGTGCCACGGCGAGGAAAGCCGGCGCCGCACACCCGCGGCCTCGACCGCGTGATCCCATCGAACAAGCTTTGCAGCCCATAGTCACCATAGAGAATCTTCCTCGCTCGCCCGCCGGTGGAACTGTTCTGATCCTTTTATTGATTAAACTTCCTTATTGATAGATAATTAACTTACTCTATCATCGAGATACTCTGGAGGCAATAGATGCAAGCCGGTCCCGCGAAACTGCCGGAGCTCGGACTGTCGCGCGCGGAGATCTTCGCGGACCTCGAGCGGCGGAAGTACGATGACGTGCGCGCCCACTGGAGTCGCGCCTTCCGTGGTCCCGCCGATGTGCAGGAAGTCGGTATCGCCGCCTACAACATGTTCCTGTCCGACAACGGGCTGTTCGCGCTGCGCGTGGACCACCTGCGCGTCATGGAGGAGCAGGTCATCGAGATGGCGCTGGGCCTGTTCCACAGCCCGCCGGACGCATCCGGCACTTTCACCAGCGGCGGCTCGGAGAGCATCTATTCGGCGCTGCACGCCATCAGGGAATGGGCCAAGGAGTCCTTTCCCGGAGTACAACGCCCGCGCATCCTCGCTCCCTACTCGGCTCATCCGTCCTTCTCAAAGGGATGTCATTACTACGGCCTGGAGCTCACGCGAGTGCCGCTGGGCCCCGACTTGCGCGCCGACCCCGCGGCAATGTCCGCGGCGGTCGATGAGCGCACGGTGGCCATCGTTGGATCAGCGCCCTGTTGGCCCTACGGGATGTACGACCCCATCGAGGCGCTCGGCAAGATCGCGGCCGGCCACGGACTGTGGATGCACGTGGACGCCTGTGTAGGCGGATACCTTGCGCCGTTCGTCTCGGAGCTCGGCCACACACTTCCTCCATGGGACTTCGGCGTCCCGGCCGTGAAGTCCATTTCCGCGGACCTGCACAAATACGGTTACTGCCCCAAGCCGGCCTCCACGGTGCTGTGGCGATCGGAAGAGCTCAAGAGGTTTCACCACGTGCACCCGGACGATTGGCCGGGAGGCCCCTATAAAATGCAGGGCATCGCGGGCAGCCGCAGCGCCGGTCCCGTGTTCGCGGCCTGGGCCGTCATGCGATACCTGGGGCGCGACGGATACCTGCGTCTTGCACGCCATGTATGGGCTGCCAGGGAGCGGCTGCTGGAGGAAATCCGCGCAATCCCCGGATTGCAGCCCCTGGCGTCGGATCTCTTGCCCATGGCCTTCGGCTCGCAAACACTCGACATGCAGCGCGTGATGGGAGAGTTGAGAAAAGAAGGTTGGATCCTCGTCGGCGCCGCCGAGCCGCCTCTGATCAACATTCCCATCGATGCGGCCGTCGATGAGCGGGTCATTGCGACTTTCCTCGCCGACCTGCGGCAGGCCGCCGCGCGAGCCGCTTCCAGTGAGAGCGAGTCAGCCGATCTCAACTACTGAGTGGCGCGAGTACTGAGTGGCGCGAGCGGGAGTCGCGGCAGCCGAACGCATGCGGCCTGACATGAATGGGTTTATGATCGACGCATGCAGCGCACAGTGCCAAAAAATGGGCGCACGAAGCGTCCCAAGACATTGGAGCCTCGACAACCCTCCTTGCAGCAGAGATTGCGGCTCCTCGGGTCCGATGCCATTCTCGATGCGGCCAGCGAGCTGTTCCTGCGCGACGGATACCGCAACACCACGATCAGTGCGATAGCCGAGCGCGCCGGGGTCGGCGTCGCCACGATTTTCCGGCACTTCAAGAGCAAGGAAGGCGTCCTCGCAGCCCTGTCGCGCCGGGATATCGACAAGACCCTCGCCATGGCCCGGGCGGCGCTGACGAGCCCCTCGGAGGATCCGGCCGAAGGCGTTCTGCGTCTGATCCTGCCGGTCTTCGAGATGCACCAGATGCCGAGCACCCAGATTCGTGGCCAGACTCGACTGTGGCTCCTGATCCCCACCGGACACAGCGAGACCGATGCGGTCGTCACGTCGTCCGACCGCGAGTTGCAGGAGCTCATCCACGAGCTGTTGACCTACTATCGACGGCAGGGACGGATTGCACGGAATATCGATCTGCAGGACCTCACCAGTATCGTCTTCGCGCTCTTCTATCATCACTATCTGCGGATGGCACTGGACCGCTCCCTTGCGGTGGAGACGGTCACAAAGGAGTTCGCGCGGCAGCTGCCGCTGGTGTTCACGCAGGTTAGCGTTCCAGCTGCAGTCCTTTCCGGCCCGCTCCGCAGCTACAAACGCCTCCCGTCGCGCTAAGGCATCACGCCGTCAAAATGCGGCTCCAGTCACGGGGAGGCGCGGGTCGGTTGCGCAGCGGCCTCGGGTCGGCGGAAGCCGGAAATGCAGGCGATGCTGCGTGGCTCGGGAGTGACATTCCAGCCCAGGTTGGCCGCACACACCGTCCCACGGCGATAGACGAGACTGGTGGGATTGACCAGCGGCGCGGTCTGCGAGGTGGCAATGACGACGCGCTGCGCGCCGTCAGGTGAGAAAACGGAGATCTCGCTGCGCAAGATCTCGCTCACGTAGATGTTGCCCTCGGGATCGACGGCCACCCCGTCCAAAGGAGACAGGTCTCGCGCGATGACGTGAGGCGTTCCCGCCGAGCCGTCCGCGCCAATGGGTATTCCAATGATTGCAGGATCGCCATCCGTCACCACATACAGGCTCCGCTCCGTGGGATCGAGCACCAGGTCGTTCGCGCCCTCGGGAATCGGGTTATAGGGATCCGGCGGCCATTGCAACAGAGCGTGCGCGGACCACAGGTTGAACGAGCGGTCGGGAGCGATCTTCCAGATACCCGACAGTGTCAGGTCGGTGACATAGAGGTTGCCGTGGGAATCGACGGCAATGTCATCCGGAAAGCAGACCGGCCAGCCGTCGTGCTTGGTGAGTACCGCAGTGACCGTCCCCGTGGCGACGTCGATTCGGTATATCCCCGTGAATTGGTCCGTGGAGTCCCGGCAGGCCAGGTGCAGAGGATCGTTTTCGTCATAAAACCTCGACTTCCACACATACGCCGCGTAGAGATAGCCCCGAGAATCGAACTCGAGCCCCCAGGTGTGCCCGGCACGCCCCAACTCGGCGTTGGGAACCGTTGCAACGTGTGAATAACCGCCGTGCTCGTCGAGTCGCAGGATCTCTCCTGTATCGGAGAGCGCCGTGAACATGCGACCTTGTGCGTCGACCGCCAGCCCCTCCGGCGAGCCCGGCAAATGCGCCAATGTCCAGGATTTGTAGTCGTTCGTCGCGCCTGGGAACGGCGGCGGCTGGCCACCGCGTGCGGTGAGGGAAATGACCGTGGCGGCGAGTGCGGCAATCAGCGGTGCAGCGCGCATGGATCGTTACCTTCCGCTCGTGAATGAGACGACGCTTTTACGCGGGCACTCGCGTACAAACGCCAGAAGACGAGGCCCGCGCACGCCCAGATGCCCAACATCATCCATTCAGGCGGCAATCTGTCGGGGCGACGGAGGACGGGATCCAGGAACGCAAAAATGGCCATGCCGGCGGAGCCGATCAATGAATATAACAGCGTGCCCGTGCCACCCGGTGTCGCATAAGGCAGGTCCGCGGTGCCGTACTTCGCTCGCGCCCGCAGCGCCGCAACCGCGGCAACCACCAGGATGCCCGCGAGGCACACCGATGCCGTGTCGACCAACGGAATGAGCACCCCCTTGCCGAGCAGCGGGCCCAAAGCGGTACAGGCCGCAACAGACATCACGGTCACCGTGGAGGAGCCGGATCGGGGATGCGCGATCCCCATGCGGGCGGGGAGCAAGCCCGCCCTGGCCTGAGCCATCAGCACGCGGGTCACCCAGAGGGTAACGCCATTCCACACGCGAGCGACGGAGAGCGCCGCGGCGGCCAGAACCAGTACGGACAGCAAGTGGTGCGGCAGCAGCGCATCGAAGGCTGCCGCCGTGGCCATTGGCCGATCGACCAGGCTTCGCCAAGGTTGCGCCGCGGAAGCCGCCAACGTCACGAGGCAGTAAAAGCCCATGCCGATGAGCAGCGCGTAGACCATCAATGGGGCGACACGAGCCAGGGTAACCGTATTACCCCGCTCCTCGATCGCTTGTGCCACCGACTGGAATCCGTTGAGGAACAAAGGGACCGTCGCGAAAATCCACAGGCTCCCCACCCACCAGGGCCGACCGCCATGGCCGCTCAGCAACGGGTGCAGGTTTGCCGGTGAGCCGAGGGCAAACCCGAGGGCCACGATCAGGACAGCGAGCCCCAGGAAGACGAAGGACAGCACCGTCTGCATCGTGGCCGCGGCGCGTATTCCCCGATAATTCATGAAGGCCACGAGCAACGTGCCCGCCCACCCCGTCACGATGGCATCCGCGGTCACGGGCGAGCCCAGTGAGTGGTACAGGATCGGCCCGCGCACGGCGGGAATGAGCGCCTCGAGGATCATGGGCAACGCCGTGGCTTCGAATGCCACGACCGCCAGCAGCGACAGCGTCGAGAGCCAACCCACCAGGAATGCCACGCGCAAGCCGAAAATACGCTGCGCGAAGACGAACTCGCCGCCGATCTGCGGATAGCGCGCAATGAGCTCGGCGTAGGCGCCGCTGTTCGCCAACATCACGCTGCCGCCGGCGCACATCCCGATGACCACGCCCGCCGGCCCACACGGCCGCAGCCAATCCCCCAGCACGACCACCCAGCCGGAACCGACGATACAGCCGAAGGACAGCGCAAAGAAGCGGATCGGCCCGATCCGCCCCGGAGCGCGCTGGATCACGAGCGAGCCGCCCGCCTTGGCTAGCGAGCCATCCGCCTCGGCTGAGGCACGTCTTGCCACTGGACCTCGCTAGGTTGATCTATTTTTGTCAAAAAATATCAAACCGATATTATCGCGTCAAAGCCGCTCGCCCGGGCCGCCGGCCGCGGTAATCGCAATTCCCGGCTCACCTCACCGCGGCGTCTCTTTGGCCCGGAAGCGGCGTTGCCGCGGCAAACGCCCGCACGACATTCTCGAGCAGTCGCGAGATATCGTTGCGATAGCCGTCATACGAGAGCGCCGAGCAGAACGATATCGATCCTACCGAGAAAACGGCACCGCCGGCCGGCGTCTCGTAGAACACCATGTCCGCGCGCACGTTCTGGTTGGTCAGACCGCCCTGATACGGAAGAGTCGCCGGCAGACCCTCGACCGCAAACTGATACGAGTCACTGAGCCGCGTCGAAGAGGCGACCACCAGCGCGTGCGCCGGAGTGCCCAAGGAGGGGTCGGCGCGATCGACTTCGTAACCGGCCGCGCCGTGGTTCATGACGAGTGTCGGAAAGTTGCCGATCAGCTCCGCGTCAATGCCCTCGAATATGAAGCTGCAACGCGGGTCGCGGCTCGCGGCGCTGCGACGGTAGGGTGCGCCGCGATCGAATCCCTGTGCGGAAAAACCCACTCCGACGTACTGCTGCGGCGCCTTCCCACGCCAGGCCCAGATGCCGCCCGGCTCGCCGGTGAAGCTCAACCGCGCCTCTCCAGGCTGCGCCTGCCAGGCACGCGTCCCGTTGGGCCTGCGGATCTCGCAAACCGTCTGAGTCTCGGGGTCGAGCGCGGTCACCCAGTAGAGCCCATTGCCCGACAGATACACGAAACGCCCGCCTTGCTGTTGATAGGATTCGAGCCCCTCGAGCATCTCCACCGTCCAATATTCGGCGTGCGTGCCACTGAGGACCGCGCGATAGGGACG
>DASZVD010000371.1:0-13304 GCA_035547375.1 Steroidobacteraceae bacterium | reverse complement strand
CATACTAGTTCGGCATTTGGCCGGCGGCCGACGTGTAGTCTCGCTCAAAGCGCCGCGCAGAACGCGCCGTAGGCGCCCCCTGACACGGTAGCGAGCAAAAACCACGCTTTTTGCTCGCGGGCGACGCGTAGGGTCTCGCTGAAAGCGCCGTCCGGCGCCTTTCAGCCTATAGATGAGTGACTTGGAGGATGCTGTGGCGGATCTGCTCGTTCAGGACGAACTGCGCATCCTCCGCCACGCGCATCAGGACCTCGTCGAACTCGAGCTTGCCGGCGCTCGAGAGGCGGACGACCTGGCGGCTGCGCAGCAGATCGATGAAATTGCCGAACATGGCGCGATCGAAGAACTCCGGCGAGTTGAGCCCGTAGAGCAGCGCCATGCGCTGCGCCGTGAGCTGGCAGCGCTCCTCGAGCACAGCCTGGGTCATCTCGCCGCTGCCGGCGCGCACCAGCTGCGCGATCGCGATGTAGTAGCGCTCGATGGTCTGGATGGTCGATTGCGCCAGCAGCGACAGCTGCATGGCCTTGGCGGAGCTCGGCGGCGGCCGCCGCCATTCGGTCCGCTGCGCATCGCACTCGATCAGCCCGTGCTGCTGCAGCGAGTCGAGCACCCGATCGATCACTGCCGGCACCTCGCTCTCGTCCCAGCGCAAGAACAGCTCGGCGGCAATATAGGGATAGATGCGCCAGACGAGGCGCTGGATGTCCTCGGTCCGCACTCGCGCGTTGCTCGAGAACACGCACGCAACCAGCGACGGCATGGCGAACAGGTGCAGGATGTTGTTGCGATAGTAGGTGGCGAGAATCGCGCTCTCATCGCTCATGCGCACGATGTCGCCCAGCTTGTGCGCCTGCCGCAGGATGACCTGCATGGAAATGCCGTAGGCGAGGATCTCCGCGCCCGGCAGGTCGGTGATCGTGACCCGGTCGCTGTACGAGAAGCCGCGCAACAAGGCGCGGTACAGATCGATCTGCCGCAACAGGTCGGCCTCGGGCAACGCCTGCCGGGGAGTGGCGAGAAGAGTCATCGCCAACAGTCCGATCGGCGTCACGGCCGCCGCGGAGTTGATATTGCGCATGATGGTGCCGGCGAGATCGCCCACGGCGCGATTGATCCACGGCACACGCGTATCGTCCTCGACCCGCAGCGAGCGCCAGTCGGGATCGTAGCGATCGAGAATGGACGCCAGCGCAATCGGCTCGCCGAGGTTGACGTGCACTTTGCCGAAGCGCTCCCGCAGCTTGCGCAGGGTGCGCAGCAGGCCGAAGACGCTCTCCTTCTCCTTCGGCTTGCCGGACAGCTCGCCGATGTAGGTATTGCCTTCGACGATACGCTCGTACCCGAAATACACCGGCAGGAACAATACCGGACGCGCGGGATCGCGCAGGAAGCTGCGCACCGTCATGGACAGCATGCCGGTCTTGGGCTGCAGCAGCCGGCCCGTGCGACTGCGGCCCCCCTCGATGAAATACTCGATCGAGTGGCCCCGCGCCATGATGGCCGCGAGGTACTTCATGAACACTACGGTATACAGCGCGTTGCCGCGGAAGCTGCGACGGATGAAGAAGGCGCCGCCCTTGCGCAGGAAGCGGCCGACGATCGGCAGGTTGAGGTTGATGCCGGCCGCGATGTGCGGAATGGCAAAGCCGTTCACGTAGATCACATACGACAGCAACAGGTAGTCCATGTGGCTGCGATGGCAGGGTACGTAAACGATCTCGTTCCCCTCGGCAGCGTGCTCGAGCGTCTCGACGTGGCCGAGCTCGACGCCGTCATACAGGCGGTTCCACAGACGGGACAGCGCGCTTTCCATGAACCGGATGAAGGCGTGCGAGTAGTTGGCCGCGATCTCCTCCGCGAAGCGCTTCGCCCGCAGAATCGCCTGGCGCCGGGTGATTTTCTTCTCGCGCATCTCCTGCGCGACGACCGAGCGCACCGCGCTGGTCCGCAATACGCTCGCGACAATGGTCCGACGATGAGACAAGTCGGGACCGATACGCGCCGCCCGATGCTTGGCATATAGACCGCGCAAGGCACGCGTCACGCGCCGCCCACGTACCGCAATCCCGATCCGCTCACCCAGGAGACCGCGGAGAGAGATCGGGTCATCGAACTCGATGAGCGCGTCCCGCCCGTTGACGAGTACCTGCATGAACCGGCGCGCGCGGCTCGCGAGGGCCCAATCCTCCACGAACAACAGCCGGAACCACGAGCGCTCCTTCTGCGGCGCACGGCTCCAGTACACCGCCACCGGAACCAGATCGATGTCCAGGCCGGGATTGGCGCTCAAGGCCTCGACCATCTGCCGCAACTGGGGCGGCGGGCGGCGATCGAGACGCTCGTCCCAGAAGCCGCGCGGCTGGCTCAGATAGAAGAAGGAGCGGAGGTCTTTGGCCCCATCGATGAGCCGCTTGCGCGGCCTCGCGAGCTTCAAGCGCACGCAAGCATCCTGCAGCACCGAGAGATCGACGGTGCTGCGCTGCTCGAGCACGTAGCAAACGGGATTGTTGCGCGCCTGCAGGCGCGTGGCCACATCGTCCGGACGCACTTTGTAGCGGACCAGAAGCCGTAACAGCCAGTTCATCGGTTCGTTATCGTTCTCTTGACCGGAGCGCCGCCGCTCCCCTTACTCGACCGCCGGCAGGTCCAGTGCGATGAGAAAGTACTCGAACAGATTTTGAATGACCCGGATCTGATTGTGGAGCCGGTGATCGCTCTCCAGCAGGTGCAGGGCCAGGCCCTGGCCCTGCGCGAAGCGCACACTGTGCTCGTAAGGCACGATCTCATCGCGCCAGCCGTGCACGAGCGTCGCGGGGCAGTCGAGCGCCCCGGCCGGCAACGGCGGCAGCCCTTCGAGATAGAGGGCCGGTGCCATCAGAAACAGCGCGCGGGCGTGCAGAAGCGAGGCGGAGGCGACGGATACGTACCCCCCCATGCTCGAGCCCACGAGCACCAATTCACCCGATAATCCCTTACAGAAATCGACCAGCTTCGCAACGCGCGCCCGCGGCTCCACGATGCCGCGATAGTCGACGGAGTGCGCGTCATAACCTTCGCTGCGGGCAACTTCGGCGAGCGCGGAAATCTTGTGCCCCCACGGGCCGCTTTCCTGCCCGTGGGAGAAGACGACGTGTCGGCCTGTTACGACCGCTTCCATAAGCGGATCCCCAGTGCGTTGGGTATGGATTCTTTACATAGAATAATGCAGACCGTGGTCGCGCGGCGCCAAAATAGCTATTTTCGATTGAGCCGCGGCCCGGGCCGTCGGCCGCCGCAGGCGAGCCCGAGTTCGACAGGCTCCCCGACGGCCGGCGGCACAGGCACACCCTGACTCAGACAGGCTCCTTGAAGTGACCCTCATGCCCAGCTCACCCGGATGGCAGTTCTGGATCGATCGCGGCGGGACGTTTACGGACGTCGTCGGCCTGGCGCCCACGCGCGAGCTGCACATTCGCAAGGTGCTGTCAGTCCGCCCTGGCGACAGCGACGGCGGCGATCCAGGTCTGCAAGCGGTGCGGGAGATCCTGGGCTCGGCCGTGGGGAACCGCTCCGGCCGGATCGAGGCGGTCAAGGTCGGCACCACCGTCGCAACCAACGCACTTCTCGAGCGCACAGGCGAGCCCGTCGTACTGGTGACCACAGCGGGGTTCGCCGACGGGCTGCGTATCGGCTATCAGAGTCGACCCGATCTCTTCGCACGCCACATCGTGCTCCCCGACCGACTCTATTCGCAGGTCATCGAGGCGAGCGAGCGCATCGACGCCGAGGGTACCGTGCTCATTCCGCTCGATGACCTCCTTTTGCGGAACGACCTCGAGCGGGCTCAAAAGGCCGGCCTGCGCGCGGTCGCGATCGTCTTCCTGCACGGCTGGCGCTACCAGCAACACGAGCAGCGGGCTGCGCGCATCGCGCGCGAGCTCGGATTCGAGGAAGTGTCCGTCTCACATGAGCTATCGCCGCTCGTTCGCTACGTGGCTCGCGGTGACACCACCGTCCTGAACGCGTATCTCTCTCCTCCGCTACGGCGTTACGTGAGCGGACTCCAACGCGAGCTACACGACATCGACCCGCAGGGTCGACTCGAGTTGATGCAGAGTCATGGAGGACTGGCCGCCCCGGAGAGCTTCCACGCCGTCGCCAGCGTGCTCTCGGGACCCGCGGGCGGGCTCATCGGCATGGCCCGCATCGGGCAGCAACTGGGACTGCAGCGTCTCATCGGTTTCGATATGGGCGGCACCTCGACGGACGTGTCGCTGATCGACGCGGAGCTGCCGCGGCGCTTCGAGCACCTCATCGGCGGTGTCCGGCTGCTCCAGGCCATGCTCGATGTGCACACGATCGCCGCCGGAGGCGGCTCGATCACCAGCTTCCGCGACGGGCGGTTTGCCGTAGGTCCCGCTTCCGCGGGCTCAGACCCCGGACCCGCATGTTACGGCCGCGGTGGCCCGCTGACACTCACTGACGTGCAGGTGCTTCTCGGTCGGCTGCGACCTGACACACTGCCCGCAGTGTTTGGACACGACGGCCAGGCACGCATCGATCCCAAGATCGTGGCGACACAATTTGCCGGCCTGGCCGACTCAGTGGCCGGGGCGACCGGCCGGAAGCCCGAACCGGAGACGCTCGCCGCTGCCTTCCTCGACGTTGGCGTCGAAGCGATGGCGAATGCCATCCGCCAGGTTTCCACCCGGCAAGGGCTCGATGCGGGTGATTTCACCCTGTTCTGTTTTGGCGGCGCAGCGGGCCAACACGCCTGCCGGGTAGCGAGCGCCGCCGGCATGCGGCGGATCCTGGTACACCCGCTCGCCAGCGTGCTGTCGGCCTTCGGGATCGGCGTCGCGGATCGACTCGCCCTGCGGCGGGCGAGCGTGCAGGCGCCCCTGAGCGAAGCGGCTTTGGCCACGGCGCGCGAACGACTTACCGAGTTGGAAAAGGAGGCTCGCGCGGAGCTGGCCGCTTTCGGCGGCGGCACTCCGGCCTTGAGTGTCGACTCCTTTCTGGAGCTCCGCGCCGGCGACAGCGAGACCCGTCTCTCCGTCCCCCTGGGCTCGCTCGACACGGTGCTGGCGGCCTTTTCCGCGGCTCACTTGCGGCGCTTCGGGTTTGCGGCGCAGGGGCTGCGGATCGTCATCGACGCTGTTCGCGTCGAGGCGCGGCTGGCCTCGGTCGATACCGCGTCGCTGCGCTTACCGCGAACCCCTTCGAGCGGTTCCTTACCTTCCACCGTTCGAGCCTGGTTCGGGACATGGCAGGACGTCCCGCTGCTGCGGAGTGATTCACTCACGGAGGTTGTGTCAGGTCCGGCGCTCATCGTGGAACCGCACTCCACATTGGTTCTCGAGGCCGGCTGGCAGGCGCGTCGGCTCACCGGAGGCGAATTGCTCCTGGAGGCGGTCGCCAGCGATACGGCGCACGCCAGCGATGCCACGGCCACTGTCCCGGCCCGCATCGAGATCTTCAACAATCTCTTCATGCACATCGCCGAGCAGATGGGCGAAGTGCTCAAGGCCACCGCGCAGTCGGTCAACATCAAGGAGCGGCTCGATTACTCCTGCGCCCTGTTCGATGGCAACGGCGGCCTCGTCGCCAACGCCCCGCACATGCCGGTCCATCTGGGATCGATGGGCGCCAGCGTGCGTGCCGTCATCGACGCGCGCCGGAGGGCCATGCATCCCGGCGATTCGTGGCTGCTCAACAGCCCGTATCACGGGGGCACGCACCTGCCTGACATGACAGTGGTCACCCCGGTGTTCCTGCAATCGGCGGCAGGTAGCCCGCCGGACTTCTTCGTCGCTTCACGTGCGCACCACGCCGATATCGGTGGCAGCACCCCGGGCTCGATGCCCCCTTTCAGCCGCACCATCGAGGAAGAAGGTGTTCTCTTCGATCTCTTCCAACTCGTGAGCCAAAACGAGCTCCGCGAGGCGCAGCTGCGGAAGCAGCTCGCCGGCGGGCGCTACCCCGCACGCAATCCCGACCAGAACGTTGCGGACCTGCGCGCGCAGCTGGCCGCGAACGCCCGCGGAATCGCCGAAATCGAGCGCGCCGTGGAACGATACGGAGTGCCCACGGTGCGCGATTACATGCGCCACGTGCAAGACAACGCCGCAGCCTGCATGCGGGAAGCGATCGACAAGCTGCGCTCCGGAAGCTTCCGTTATGAGATGGATAGCGGCCAGGCGATCGTGGTTCGCGTCGGCATCGACCGGACCGCGTGTCGCGCGAGCATTGACTTCACCGGCACGTCGGCCCAGGACCCGCACAATTTCAACGCGCCGCGCGCCGTATGCATGGCGGCGGTGTTATACGTGTTCCGTACGCTGATCGACCGGCCGATCCCGCTCAACGAAGGCTGCCTCGAGCCGCTGGACATCAGCATCCCGCGCGGCTCGATGCTCGACCCGTTGCCGCCGGCCGCGGTGGCCGCCGGTAACGTGGAGACTTCGCAGTGCATCGTGGATGCGCTCTATGGCGCGTTGGGAATCCTGGCCGCATCGCAAGGCACCATGAACAACCTCACTTTCGGCAACGCCCAGCTGCAATACTACGAGACCATCGCCGGTGGCGCGGGGGCCGGACCCGGCTTCGCGGGCTGCGATGCGGTGCAAACCCACATGACCAACTCACGGCTCACCGACCCGGAGATCCTGGAAGCCCGCTTTCCGGTGCTGCTGCGTGAGTTCTCCATTCGGCGCGGGTCGGGCGGCGCGGGACGCTACGCCGGCGGCAATGGAGTGGTGCGCCGGCTCGAGTTTCGCGCCCCACTCTCCGGCGCCCTGCTGGCCAATCACCAACGCATCGCGCCCTTCGGACTCCAAGGAGGACAGCCGGGCAGCCCCGGCAGCGCACAGCTGCAACGAGCCGGGGGCGGCGTGGAACAGATCGGGGCCACCGCGAGTTTCCAGGTGACGGCGGGCGACGTTCTGACGATCCAGACCCCGGGAGGCGGCGGCTTCGGCCCCGCGGACGCGGAATGACTTCGGAAATCATCCTGCAGAGCGCGGTTCCCGCGCACAACCTGACTCTGCTCTCGTGGCAGAAGCGGTCGCGGTCACAGTTCGGCCGCTGGTGGTTCGCACGCTCGATCTGCCGCCGCTCGCCCTATTTCGCCTCGCTGCGCCCCGCCTTCGTCGAGCTGCGCCCGGCGTTGTGCGTGGTCCTCATGCCGCGTCGCCATCAGGTGACCGGCCGAGGAGGTGGAGTCCACCCGTTGGCCATCGCCAACCTCTGCGAGTTGGCCGCGAGCACGGTGGCCGAAGTCACGGTCCCCTGGGGGATGCGCTGGAGCTCGCGCGGCATGACGATCGAATACCTGCGCAGAGCCGAGTCGGAGATCACGGCCACAGCGCGACTCGATAAGAACGAATGGGAGGGGATGCAGAACGTCGCGGTACCTGTCAGTGCCGTGGACCGTAACGGGACGGAGGTCGTCCGCGCGGTGATTACGTTACGGGTCGAGCCGGGACGCTAAGAACCCGACCGCGCCGGGACCTTGGCTCGTGCCGGAACGACGACGGCACGGTCCATGGCTCAGCTGGCGAGGGGGTACCGCGCTTACCCGCGCAGGATCGACGTTTCGATCTCCCACTCGACACGGTGTTTGGCCGTTGTCGCGCGATTGACCGACACCGGCCGCACCCGGCTGGAGCCGGCCTGGTGCGTCACCAGCCACGTATCGAACTCGCCGGGCTTGCTCGTGGCGAAGCCGAACAACAGGTTGAATTTCCCCTCGGCGACCAGTTGCGGACGATTGACCCGCTCGTCGGCGATGACGAAATGACTCTCGTCCGGTGAGTTGCCGACGAACGCGCCACGTTCCGCGAGGTCATCCAGGAAGCTCTCTGCCAGCGCGCGTGCGCGCTCCCAGGTCGCTGGCCCATTGTGCTCGAAAACCACCCAGCGAGTGCCTTGCTCGATGCTCGCTGCGATGAACAACGCCAGGCGGCGCGCCGCAAGATATTTCCAATCCGACACCCCACAGCCGCCGGAGGTCAACGTCCGCGGACTGAGCGGCATACGTACATTCGAACGCACGGAGATGAGGGTGTTCACCCCAACATGCGCGAGCCGGACGCGATCCGCATCCGAGACCGGCAGCGCCGGGCGCAACCCCGGACGCAGAATGGCCTCCTCGCTCTCCGCGGCCGCCCAGACAGGCCAAGTCTCGTCGGAGCGCGCGATCATGCCCGCGGCAGCACCGCATGAAGCAAACGTCTCGACTCGGCCGCGCAGCCGATCGAACGCCTGGACCCGAGGGAAGTACATCACCGCGCTGTCGCTGCGGAACGGCCAGATCCGCAGCGAATCCAGGGCCGTACGCGCCGACAGCCAGGCCGACGGAGGATCAACGACCAGCATCGCCTGCCGCTCACGGCAAAACTTCGCCGCGACCAGCAGAGTGCTCAAGCCGACGTCACTGTCACGCGTCAGCGGCGGAATACACAGCAGGTTGAAACGCTCAGCGCTCTGCAAGGCAAACAATCCCGTGCCTTCGATGGCCGAGCCGATGACGTCATAGTCGGTCAGCGGCGCGCCATCGTCACCGTCCGGATTCGATACCGCATAACCGATGATGGCGCCGGGCCCACTCATCGAGCGGGCAGGACGTTGCGTCGGAATCGTCCCCACCACCCGTACGAGCCGCGACTCCAACAACACATCGACGATATAACGCCCCGAATCCGGCAAGACCGAGACGCGGCGAAAAATCTCCTGATCCTCGATCAGCTCCGAGGCAGCAGAGCGCACCCGTTGTACGACGAGGTTGAATTTGTCGACCTCGCCGTCCGCAATACCGTCATAGTCGACGGACGCGCGCAGGTACTCGCGGGAGCCGGGATTCAGCGCAATCAGGCGAAGCGCAACACCGGCAACTCCGGGCAACGTTAGGGTAGGTGGGTGGGCGCCGTTGATGACGCGAGCCACGAGAGCACGACGGCCGCCGTTCTCGAAGAATTGCTCGATGGCATAGGACAGCGTCGACGGCTGCCACAGGCCGCCGAAGGTCTGCTGGAACTCGGCGAAACTGGCGACCGCCACCGGCTGATTGACCGGCCCCTTGAGCGTGCGCCCCACGAAAGCGGCCACTCCAGTGGGGACGCGCTCAATGGCGCGATCCGTCTTTCGGCTTTGTTGTGCGAGTTCTACGCCGCTCGGGCGGGTGTCGGCCACTGCGAGCCTCTTGAGATCCCCTCACGGGGACTCTAGCACAGCAGGACCGGGCGGGCGTCTCTAATTGGCGACGCCTAATCGGCGCAGCGTGACGCCCAATCGGGCTCAGCGGCCTCGGCTTCCTGCGCTGCGCGCGCCTTTGACGGAGGCACGAGCGTCTTTCACAGAATCGGGAGCCGCCTCGCTGGCCCGCCGCGCCTCCTCAGCACGCGCCCGCTCGAGGTCCTCCCCTTTGCGAGCGATCTCGGCAAGCATGAGTTGCAGCCACTCGGACAGCGCGGCCATCGTACGACACCCCTCGGACAAGCTATTCAGCGGATTTGAACTGCGAGCCTGCCGTAGAAGTGACCGGGGGTCCAGCAGGACGTGGCTTGGCGGGGGACCCCGTGGACACGGGTGCGGCGCTCGAGCCGCCACCGGAGGGCGCCGCCGCAGGGGCCGAGGCGCCGGAGGAGCCCGGCTGGATCTCCGAAATCATCTGCTGGAAGGTGGCCTCGTCCATGGGGAGATCGGTCTTCCCATCCCACGTCGAGCCGTCGGGGACCCGGTTCTGCACGGTCTGCGCCGCGGCCAGCACCTGGTCGACGCTCGCGCCGCTACCGGAGATCGGCACGGCAATGCCGCGGGGAGAGTGCGACAGCGTCGACACGAGATCCCAGCTCACTTTCTCGTTGTGGGCCTTGAGCTGCTTCTGCAGGCTCGCGGCGAGCGACTTGCTCAACAGCTTGACGGAGGCCTTCTTCCAGTCGCGCGTATCGTCCTCCAACACATCGAACGGCTGCATGTAGAGCTGTCCTGCGTGCCAGCCGAACACGAACGGCTGGTTGACGACGCGCACCTGGGTGCCGACCGGAACCATGTCGTACAACTGCGCGATGTCCTCGGGAAAGAGACGGATGCAACCATGGCTCGAGCGCAAGCCGACACCGGCGGGCTTGTTGGTGCCGTGAATGAGGTAGCTCGGCCACTGCAGGTAGAACGCGAACTTGCCGAGGGGGTTGTCGGGACCCGGGCCAATGACCTTCTCGAGCTCCTCGCCATTCTCACGGTGCTCCTTGATCACCGACACCGGCACCCGCCAGGTCGGATCCGCCTGGCGGCGCACGATCTTCGTGACGCCTTCCGGCGTGGACCAGCCCACCTTGCCGATGCCGATGGGATGAGTGATCACGACCTGCGGCTCGCCCTTCTTGTGCGGCGGGTAATAGAACAGCCGCATGGCCGCAATGTTGATCACGACGCCCGTCCGCGGCGCGTTCGGGAGAATGAACTGGGTGGGCACGACGATCGGGCGATCGGCCCCGGGCAACCAGGGATCGACCTTCGGATTAGCGCGCAGGATCTCTTCGTAGCCAACGTTGAAGCGCCGCGCGATGTCGGTGAGGGTGTCTTCCTTCGAGGTCTTGACGATCTGCACGACGCCGACGACGTCGTCGTCCGGTGTGAGCTCGAACCGCTGCGCTGCGACCGGATCCGGCAGGACCGGGGCCGGCGGGGGTGCGGGCGGCGGAGGCGGTGCTTCGTGTTTCGTCGAGTGAAAGAGGGAGCACGCGGTAACCAGGGTGCACAGGAGGGCCGCTACGGCGGCTCGAATCGTGGGGCGCTTCATGATTTCCTGATTATGACATCGTCGCCGTCACCCTGAGCATGTCGGCGTTCAGCTACAAACTCGCTCTCGAGCTCGTCAGTAACGCGACGGCCCGCCGATCGCTACCCGCGGCTCACGGACTCCGGTCCGCGTGATCGTGTCGGCTGTCGCTGATGATCCGGGTGCCGTCTGAACGACGTCTGAACGGTCAGCGGGCTGCAGGCTCGAACGCTTAGCGGCCGGCCGCCGGACCCCAAACGACTGTCGGGCTGCCGGCGTTAGCGGGCGACCGCCGCGTTCTGACGCGACGCCACCGACGCACTCGACACCACAGGCAAGCGCGAAACAGCAGGCGTGCCCGTCGCGGGAGACGCGGCTGGCACTGTAGGTGCGGCCGGGGCCGCAGGTATGGCCGGAGTCCCGGAGGTGGCGTGTACGGCAGAAGCCGTCGAAATGACCGGGCCCACCGCGGTGGCCGGCTCGACCACCGCGCCGGCACCGCCTGCCGCGAGGGCACCGGCTGCCGCGAGATCGGGCCGCGGCCGAAAATCAAACACACGCGCCGTCAGGTCGGCCGGGAACGAGCGCAGGGTCGTGTTGAATTTCTGCACGGCCGCGACGTATCGGCCGCGCGCCTTGGTAATTCGCTGCTCCGTCTGGGCGAGCTGTACCTCCAGGTCACGGAAGTTCGCGTCCGTCTGCAGCTGCGGATAGGCCTCGCTCGCGTCCATGAGATCGCGAACGGATTGCAAGAGTCGCTCCTGCAATGCCTGATAACTCGCAAATGCCGCCGGATCGTTCAGCATCGTCACGGACGAGGAGCCGGAACGAGCGCGAGCCTCCGTTGCGTTGACGAGAACTTCCTCCGAGGCGGTCGTCGGCGCCTGCGCGGAGGCACTCACAGGCGCCCGCTCGGAGGCATTCGCCGGCGCCGGGTCGGAGCGGATGAAGCTCTTCATCGCCGTAGCCAGACTCGCGACGAGGTCCGCGCGCCGCTGATATTGATCCACGACCTCGGACCACGACGTCCTGACCTGCTCGTCCTGCTGCTGGAGCACGTCGTAACCGCAGCCGGAGAGACTCAGGGCGCTCAGCAGGAGCACCGCTCGAACCCGCATCACCTTCATCTCATCCTCTTTGACTTAATCGCCTCTCTAGGACCGGGCTCCTGCCGCGAAATTCTCCCGCGCGCGCGGAAATTTGCCGAGCCCGTCACAAGGGCCGGGGAAGCGCCTTCAAGGCGCACCACGGCCCGGCCGATAGTCTCATGGGCGGCCGCCACCGGCCTTCTCGGAGCACGCGCACTTTGGCCGGCACCTATAATCCCTGGCTGGTTTGCCTCTCGATCGCCGTGGCGATCTTCGTCTCGCACACGGCACTGCGCCTGTCCACCCGCGTCGCCCGCTCTCACGGAATGGCCTCGAGACTGTGGCTCGGCGGGGGCGCCGTGGCCATGGGCTGCGGCATCTGGTCGATGCACTTCATCGGCATGCTGGCGCTCTCGCTGCCCATCGCGCTCGCGTACGACATTCCGACCACCCTGCTCTCGCTCTGCATCGCCATCTTCACTTCGGGCTTCGCCCTCGCCATCGCGAACCGCCCGAAAATCAGCTCGCTGCACCTTGCGCTCGGCGCCGTGCTGCTCGGCGGCGGCATTGCCGCCATGCACTACGTGGGCATGGCCGCCATCCGCATCACCCCGATGATCACTTACGAGCCGGGACTCCTCCTCGCCTCGATCCTCATCGCCATCGGCGCCTCGTACGCCGCCCTGTGGCTGTTCTTCCACCTGCGCAGCGAGGGCACCTGGGTCATGCGCACGGCGCGCGTCGGCGCCGCGTTCGTCATGGGCCTTGCGATCAGCGGCATGCACTATACGGGCATGGCCGCGTCGCGGTTCAGTCCGGACTCCTTCTGCATCGGCGCGGGAACCACCGATCAGCGCTGGCTCGCGGTCATGATCGCCGTTCCCGCCGTCGCGGTGCTCAGTATTACGACCATTCTGCTCGTCTACGACGCTCACCTGGAGTCCCGCACCCGCAAGCACAATGCGCAGCTCGAGCGCGCCAACGCCAAACTGGAGCACGCTGCAACGCATGACGCGTTGACCGGTTTACCTAACCGGGTGCTGCTCGCCGACCGGCTGGCACAGGCCACGGCGCAAGGCGAGCGCCACTCCCGCGGCTTCGCGGTGCTCGTGGTCGACCTCGACCGCTTCAAGGCGATCAACGACTCGCTCGGCCACATCGCCGGCGACGACATGCTCAAGGAGGTCGCGCATCGCCTGAATCACCTGCTGCGCAAAGCCGATACGCTGGCCCGCCTCGGCGGGGACGAGTTCGTGCTCGTGTTGAACGAGATCAGCGGCCCGCGCGACGCCGAGAGCGTGGCCACGAAAGTCCTCGGTGCGCTCGCCGAGCCTGTGACCCTGTCAGGGCTCGACGTCCAGATCTCCGCCAGCATCGGCGTCAGCATATTCCCCGAAGACGGGCTCGAAGCCGAGACCTTGCTGCAACACGCCGACGCCGCGATGTATCACGCGAAG
>DASZVD010000370.1:0-12592 GCA_035547375.1 Steroidobacteraceae bacterium | reverse complement strand
CGTCGTTTTCAACATGCCGGGCAGGGGCGGTCCGACTGTACTGCCGGCTTGCGGCGGGGTTGGTGCGCAGTACACGCCCGCCGCCGGATGGGCGCAGGCGATTCAGTTCAGGCGGCAGCAGCTGGGCGATGCGACCTATTCGCGCAGCATCGCCGTGGTGTTGGGCGGTGACGCCTCGGCCGCTACCAACGGTTTTTGGTCGGCCTTGACGGTGGCCACGACGCTGCAGTTGCCGATGTTGTTTTATGTCGAGGACAACGGATTCGGGATCTCTGTCTCCTCGCAGCTGCAGACGCCGGGCGGCAACATTGCGGCCAACTTGCGCTCGTTCTCCGGCCTGACCATCTTCGAAGGTGACGGTACCAACCCCGCCGAGGCGGCTGAGCTGACGGCCCGCGCGGTGGCCAAGGTTCGGGACGAGCGTGTGCCCGTCCTGTTACGCCTGACGGTGCCGCGGCTTTCGGGCCATTCGGGACAGGATACCCAGGCCTATAAGTCGGCCGAGGTCGTCGCGCTCGAGCGTGCTCGCGATCCGCTCGGCAAGCTGCACCGTTACCTGGTTCCCTCGGTGTTCTCCGAGCGCGAGTGGACTCAACTCGCCGAGCAGGCGCGCACCGACGTCGAGGCGGCGATCGAGCGCGCGCTCTCCCGGCCGCTTCCGGATGCGGGGCAGGTCAGCCGCTATGTGTTCTCGGAGGTCGGTGCCGACGGGAAGGTCGAGCTGCAGGAGCAGGGCGGCCTCGCTCCTGAAGGGTATGTATTTCCCGCAGGTAATCCCGTCGCGCATCCGGAAGGAACACGCATCAACATGTTGACGGCCATCCGTCGCACGCTCGACGTGGAGCTGGCCGCGAATCCCCGCATGATCGTTTTTGGCGAGGATGTCGGTCCCAAGGGCGGCGTGCACGGCGCTACGCTCGGACTACAGGAGAAATACGGCATCGGACGGGTCTTCGACACGAGCTTGTCCGAGGAGGGGATCATCGGCCGGGCGGTCGGGATGTCGCTCGCGGGGCTGCTGCCCGTGGCCGAGATTCAATTCCGCAAGTACGCCGATCCCGCGGCCGAGCAGCTGAATGACTGCGGTACGATGCGTTGGCGCACCCACAACCGGTTCGCGGCCCCGCTGGTGGTGCGTATGCCGGGTGGATTCTTCAAGTGCGGCGATCCCTGGCACAGCCAGACCAACGAGGTGGCCTGGGTACACGGTGTGGGCTGGCACGTTGCCGTCCCGTCGAACGCCGAGGACGCCGTCGGTCTGCTTCGGTCTGCGCTGCGCGGCAATGATCCAACGATATTCTTCGAGCATCGCGCGATGTTGGACGGTGCGTGGGCGCGCCGGCCTTATCCCGGCGACGATTACGTGATTCCGTTCGGCAAGGCTCGCACCGTGCGCGCGGGGAGCGAGCTGACAGTCGTGACCTGGGGCGCCATGGTGGAGCGCTGTGAGCAGGCCGCCGCCGCCTCGGGCGTCGATGTTGAAATCCTAGACCTGCGGACGTTGTCTCCCTGGGACAAGGCCGCGGTTCTTGCGTCCGTCGAGAAGACACGGCGTTGTCTCATCGTTCACGAAGACAACGTCACGGCGGGCTTCGGCGCGGAGATCGCGGCCGTGTTGGCCAAGGAGGCGTTTTTCAACCTCGACGCGCCGATCGAGCGACTCACCATGCCCGACATCCCGAGCCCGCACAGCCCCGTGTTGCTCGAGGCCGCCGTCCCCAGCGTCGAGCGCATCACCCGCACCCTTCAACAGTTGGCGAGCATTTGAGATCCATGGGTATCGCAGTGGAAATACGGGCCCCCGCAGAACAATCCGAAGGCACCCGCTCGCAGGTGCTGCGCTGGCTGAAGAGCGTCGGGGAGACGGTGGCCGAGAACGAGCCCCTGATCGAGCTCGAGACGGACAAGGTTACGGTGGAAGTCGCTTCTCCCGGCGCCGGCGTGCTTCGCGAGATCCTCAAGGGCGAGCAGGAGGAGATTGCTCCGGGCGAAGTGTTGGGACGACTCGAGAAGAGTGTCGAGACGAGCGGCGTTGTCTCGGCACCTTCACCGGCGTCTCCGCCGTCTTCATCCGCCGCTTCGTCGTCTTCGACTCCGGTCTCTTCTCGTCCTGCACCGTCTTCTTCGGATGGGGCCTCCAGCGGGGCGGGCACCGGCGAACCGGGCACGGCGGCAGCGGGGCGCCTGAGTCCCGCCGTCCGCCGTCTCCTGTCCGAGAATTCCCTGGACCCGAGTACGATTCGCGGAAGTGGCCAGGGTGGCCGCATCACCGTGGAGGACGTGCTCGCTGCGATTGCATCGCGAGCTTCGTCTATGGGGCACGCGGCGGAACCGGCCGCTCGAGCGGCAGCGGGTGCCCCGGCAGTGGCAACAGGTGGCGCTTCGGCAGCGGCCCCGGCCGCGGATGTGACCGGTCCGAGTCGTCGCGTGCCGCACACGCCGGTGCGCAAGCGCATCGCCGAGCACATGGTGCAAAGCCTGCTGCACACGGCGCCCCATGTCACGACCGTCTTCGAAGCCGACATGACCGCGGTCCTCGCGCACCGCGAGAAACATCGTGAGGAGTTCGCGAAGCGCGGCGCGCCGCTGACGCTGACGGCTTACTTCCTGCAGGCGGCGGTCGACGCCATTCGCGCGGTGCCGGAAGCCAACAGCCGGTGGACCGACAGCGCCCTGGAGATCTTCGAGTCGATCCACATCGGAGTGGGAACCGCGCTGGAGGAGGGCGGCCTGGTGGTCCCCGTCCTGCGTGATGTGCAGTCGCGCGACCTTTTCGAGACGGCCGCGGGATTGAACGATCTCGTGGTGCGTGCGCGGGAGGGTAAGTTGACTCCCGCGGACGTGCGCGGCGGCACGTTCACGATCTCGAATCATGGCGTAAGCGGCAGTCTCGTGGCGACGCCCATCATCATCAACCAACCCCAGGCGGCGATCCTGGGGGTGGGCAAGCTCGAAAAGCGCGCCGTGGTGATCGAGGAAGGCGGCGTCGAGAGGATCGTGGCGCGCCCGCGGTGCTATGTCACATTGACCCTGGATCATCGGGTCATGGACGGTCACCAGGCCAATCACTTCCTGCGCACTTTCGTGGCCCGGCTTACCAACTGGCCCGCATAGTGCCATTATTCGGTGCATGGCCAAGCAGCACCGAATCGATCCGCCCCAACTGGAAGACATCGAGCGCGCCAGCACCGACGAGCTGCGCGCGCTCCAGTTGGCCCGTTTGAAGTGGTCGCTACGTCACACGTACGAGAACGTGGCACCCTATCGCCTCAAGTGCGAGGCGGCCGGAGTGCACCCGGACGATCTCAAGTCTCTGTCGGATCTACAGCATTTTCCCTTCACCACGAAGGCCGATCTGCGCGAGGCGTATCCGTTCGGCCTGTTTGCGGTGCCGCGTGAAAAGGTCGTCAGGGTGCACGCATCGAGCGGCACGACGGGAAGGCCGACAGTCGTCGGCTACACCGCGCGGGACATCGAGACGTGGGCGGGACTCGTGGCCCGCTCCATCCGGGCCGGCGGCGGCCGGCCCGGCGACATGATCCACATCGCTTACGGCTACGGCCTGTTCACGGGAGGCCTGGGCGCGCATTACGGAGCGGAGAAGCTCGGCTGCACGGTCATCCCCATGTCGGGCGGCCAGACCCAGAAACAGGTGCAACTCATCAGTGATTTCCAGCCCGACATCATCATGGTGACGCCGTCCTACATGCTTGCCATTGCTGAGGAATTTGCGCGTCAAGGACTCGACCCGCGGGACAGCTCGCTGCGTATCGGCATCTTCGGCGCGGAGCCGTGGACCGATGCCATGCGTGAGGAGCTTCAGACACGCGTAGGGTTGGATGCGGTCGACATTTACGGCCTCTCGGAAGTCATGGGTCCGGGTGTGGCCAGCGAGTGCATTGAGACGAAGGACGGCCCCGTGATCTGGGAGGATCACTTCTATCCCGAGATCATCGATCCAAACACGCGAGAAGTGCTTCCGGAAGGCTCGCACGGCGAGCTCGTGTTCACCACGCTCACGAAAGAAGCGCTGCCCATGATCCGCTACCGCACCCGTGACCTGACGAGCCTGCTGCCGCCGACGGCGCGCTCGATGCGGCGCATAGCGAAGATCACCGGACGTTCCGACGACATGCTGATCATTCGCGGCGTGAACGTTTTTCCCAGTCAAATCGAGGAGTTGATGTTGCGGCAGCCGGGGCTCGCGCCGCACTACCTGCTCGAAGTGACACGCGAGGCGCACCTCGATGCGCTCAGCGTCCAGGTCGAGTGCACCGAGGGTGCGGCGGGCGACGGCAGCCTGCGCATCCGTCTGCGCGCCGAGCTGCAGCGTGACATCAAGGAGGTCATCGGCATCACTGCGGAGGTGGTCGTCAGCAGTCCGGGAACGTTGGAACGGTCCATCGGAAAAGCGAAGCGGGTGGTCGATAAGCGAAATCTGCCCTGAGCGGTGTGGGGTCTCGCCGAAAGCGCCGCGCCGAACGCGCCGTCCGGCGCCCCCTGACACGGTAGCCAGCAAAAGGGCCGTAGGCCGACGCTGCGGCCGCAGCGTTCTTTTGCTGGCGGCCGACTGTGTAGGGTCTCGCCGAAAGCGCCGCGCCGAACGCGCCGTCCGGCGCCCCCTGACACGGTAGCCAGCAAAAGTCACGCCTTTTGCTGGCGGCCGACTGCGTAGGGTCTCGCCGAAAGCGCCGCCAGGCGACTTTCGGCCAATTAACTAGCCGAGGCCGCCGAACCGGGCGTAGGCGGATTCGCCGGCCGGCGGCAGGGGCGCGGTCAGGGTGCTCGCGGTCGCCGACAGGTACCGCTCCGCCGCCGGGAACACCGTGGCGTACACCTGCCTGCTCAGGTCATAGGCCGCCGCGCCCACCCAGTCGGGCGGCAGCAAAGCGGAAGGCAACAGCGGGTCCCGCAAGTGGATCTTGCGGTACTCGTGGATCAAGAGCGTGCGGATCACGAAGGCCGCCTCGTCCGGAATGTTGGCGCCGCCCGCCGTTTCCAGTGCGCTGAGCGCCGGCGAGAAGGCGGCGACGAATTTCCGATAACGTCGTGTCAGCTCTCCCAGATCCCAGCCCGCGGCCACCAGGCGACGATCCGCCTCCCGGCCTTCGCTCGAGCTCTTCAACAGCAAGCCATCGCCGGTGCCGTCGAGCTCCTGCAGCGCCCGCCGGGCCTGCTCCAGGCTCCAGTTCGGATGGGCGAACACGCCCGGGCTCACCTGACCGAAGCCGAGCCAGCGCAGGTCGTCCCGTAAATCCTGACGGCGTCCGCCGGAGGCGGGCGGCAGGATGAGTAACGTCCATTGGCCATCCCACGTGTGGGGAATCTCGCCGTAAATCCGCCGGGTCGCCTCCGCGAAGCGGCCCTCTCCCGAGGCGGTGAGCCGATATTCGCTGCGGCGCCCGTCGCGGCGCGCCACGAGCCAGCCGTCGCTCGCCAGTCGGGCGACCGAGGTCCTGACCAAACGCTCGGTGAGCCCGAAAGGAGCCGCCAGGCTGATCAAGCTGCCCAGCGTCACGGTGCCGCCCCTCGGGGCGATCGCATCGCCAAACAGCGTGATGAGCAGCGATCCCCCCCGAATGGGACTCTGCCGGTGGAAATGCCGCAGCAACCCCTGGATGGCGGCCGCCACTTCCGGGCCGTCACGCTCAGGCTGCTTGGCGCGCAGGTCTCGCATGGGTTAAAATTGTGACACAAAAATAGAATGGCATGTGCTATTGTTGTGTCACATCGTCCGACGGAGCTCCCATGTACACCCAGGCTCTCGATTCCCTCGGTAAGGACTGCTCGCCAGACGGCTCCGCGGATACCGCGGCCCTGGAGGCGCGTTTCCAGGCTCACGTCGATGTCGACGACAAGGTCGAGCCCAAGGACTGGATGCCGCCGGCTTACCGGCACACGCTCATCCGCCAGATTTCCCAGCACGCGCACTCGGAGATCGTCGGCATGTTGCCGGAAGGGAACTGGATCAGCCGTGCGCCCACCTTGCGCCGCAAAGCGGTGCTGATCGCGAAGGTCCAGGACGAGGGCGGCCACGGCATGTATCTCTACAGCGCCGCCGAGACGTTGGGCGTCTCCCGCGAGCAGATGTTGGAGCAGCTCCTTGCCGGCACGGCGAAGTACTCCAGCATTTTCAACTACCCGACGCTCACGTGGGCCGATGTCGGAGCGATCGGCTGGCTGGTCGACGGCGCGGCCATCATGAACCAGATTCCGCTCTGCCGCTGCTCGTACGGCCCGTACGCGCGCGCCATGGTGCGGATCTGCAAGGAAGAGAGCTTCCACCAGCGGCAGGGCTTCGAGATCATGCTGGCCCTGGCGCGCGGCACCCCCGAGCAGAAGCAAATGGCCCAGGACGCGCTGAACCGTTGGTGGTGGCCGTCGCTCATGATGTTCGGTCCGAACGACAGCGACTCCAAGCACACTGCGCAGTCGATGCGTTGGAAGATCAAGCGTTTCACCAACGACGAGCTGCGCCAGAAGTTCATTGACACCACCGTCCCGCAGGCGGAGTTCCTCGGGCTGACGGTTCCCGACCCCGAGCTGCGCAAGGAAGAGGGTAGTGAGCACTACCGTTGCGGCGCCATCGACTGGGCGGAGTTCCATGAGGTGTTGAAAGGCAACGGCCCTTGCAACCGGGAGCGTCTGGAAGCCCGGCGCAAGGCCCACGACGACGGCGCCTGGGTCCGCGAGGCCGCCGCCGCGTACACCGAGAAACAACGTGCGCGCACGGCGCAAGCTGCGTGAGTAATCCTGAAGAAGGTATGGCGATGAGCAAAGATTGGCCCCTGTTCGAAGTCTTCATCCGCTCCCGTGCCGGCCTCGAGCACAAGCACGTTGGCAGCATCCACGCCACCGACCCGCGCATGGCGATCGAGCACGCGCGCGACGTCTACACGCGGCGGCAGGAGGGAGTGAGCATCTGGGTGGTACGGTCGAGTGATATCACGGCCTCCGACCCCGCTGAGTCCGACGCTCTGTTCGAGCCGGCGCGGGACAAGATCTATCGCCATCCGACGTTCTATGCGATTCCCGACGAGGTGAAAAACCTGTGAACGCCAAGGTCAACGAGCCTCTGCTGCGTTATGTGCTGCGGCTTGGAGATACCAGTCTCGTCCTCGGCCAGCGACTGGGAGAGTGGATCGGCCATTCGCCGGCGCTCGAAGAGGATCTGAGCCTCGCCAATCTCTCCCTGGACCTGATCGGCCAGGCGCGGCTGTTGTTGAGCTACGCCGCCGAGCTGGAGGGCAAGGGTCATGACGAGGACGCGCTCGCGTTTCTGCGCGACGCGCCGCAGTTCCTGAACCTCACCCTCGCCGAGCAGCCGAACGGGGACTTCGCGCAGACCATCGTGCGGCAGGTGTTGCTCGATGCCTGGCAGCTCGAGCTGTACGAGGCGCTGGCGACCTCGAAGGACACGCGACTCGCGGCTATCGCGGCCAAGGCGGTCAAGGAAACGCGTTATCACTTCCGTTTCAGCTCCGGATGGCTGGTGCGTCTCGGTGACGGCACCGAGGAGAGTCACCGGCGCGCGCAGAACGCGCTCGATGGACTGTGGCGCTTCACCGATGAGCTCTTCGCGGCCGACGAGGTCGATGAGGCCCAGGCGGCCGCCGGCATCGCGCCCAAGCTCGCCGAGCTGCAGCCGCGCTGGCTGGCGCGTGTCGATGAAGTCCTGCGGGAAGCGACCCTGCAGAAGCCGGCTTCCGTGCGCCATCCCTGGTACGGGAAGAATGGCGTGCACTCGGAGCACCTGGGGCACATGTTGGCCGAGATGCAGCACGTGCAGCGCACCTACCCAGGAGCGCAGTGGTGACGGCAACCGCACGAATGCCGGCCGAGGTCGATCGCGCCGGAGGGCGCGGCGACCCGGAGCGTGCGGCGGCGTGCGACTCCCGCGAGCCGGCCGATATCGATCACGCGGTAGGGCGTGACAACCCGACAGGGCGTGACAACCCGACGCCGCCGGGTGAGGTAACGCGCGATCCGCGTGAGCAGGCCGTCTGGAGCGTGCTCGAGAGTGTCATGGACCCGGAAATCCCGGTCCTGAGCGTCGTGGATCTGGGCATCGTGCGTTACGCTCACTGGTCATCTGACGGGCTGCACGTTGGCCTGACGCCAACCTATTCGGGCTGTCCGGCCACGGACATCATCCGTCGCACCGTGCGCGAGGCCCTGGATTCGGCAGGTTACAGCGACGCAATCCTGGAAGAGGTGCTGTCGCCACCCTGGACGAGCGAGTGGCTGACCGAGAACGGCCGGCGCCGCCTGGAGTCGTTCGGCATCGCGCCTCCCGCCAGGACGGTAGCCAATCCCCGTCATCTGTTCCGCGCGCCCGTGATTCGTTGTCCACGCTGTGGAAGCGCGGAGACCGAGCGGGTGAGCGAGTTCGGCTCCACTCCTTGCAAGGCTCACTATCGCTGTGTGTCCTGCCTGGAGCCCTTCGACTACTTCAAGTGCATCTGACATGCTGACATTTCATTCGCTGCGGGTTGCCGAGATTCATCCGGATGCGGAGGATGCCGTCGGGATTTCCCTCGATGTCCCTCCAGAGCTGCGTGCGGAATACCGTGGGCTTCCCGGACAACACATCGTCGTGCGCGCGAAGACCAACGGTCAGGAAAATCGCCGCACCTACTCGGTGGTGAGCGCTCCTGGCGAGTCGCCGCTGCGGATCGTCACTCGCGTGCATCCCTCCGGGCGCGTGTCGCGTTATCTGGCGGAGCAGCTCAATGCCGGCGATCGCCTGGACGTGCTGCCTCCGAATGGGAGCTTCACCCCACGCGTGACCGGAACGAAGGGCACGTATGTTGCCTTCGCTGCCGGCTGCGGCATTACACCCGTCCTCGCCATTGTCCGCTCGCTGCTGGAAGCGCATGACGGCAACCGAGTCACCGTGTTCTACGGAAACGTGAGCACGGGTCGCGCGATGTGCCTCGAAGAGCTGCTGGCCTTGAAGGATCGCTACCTCGAGCGGCTCTCGCTGCACTTTGTCATGAGCCGCGAGCCGCAGGAGGTCGAGCTGTACAACGGCAGGATCGACGGCGAGCGGGTCCGGCAATTTGCGCAGAGCCTGTTCGATCCGGCCGCGGTGACGGAGTACTTCGTCTGCGGACCCGGGAGCATGATCGAAGAGGTGACCGGAGCCCTGCGCGGCTTGGGGGTCGGCGCGGATCACATTCACGGTGAGCATTTCACCGTGGCCACGGCTTCGGCGGCCGAGGGTGGCGCGGAGACCGTTGCCATCATACCATCCAGCCCGCCGCCCGCCGTGGGCTCCGGGCCGGCACCCGACATGGCCGAAGTCACTGTTCTCATGGACGGCCGCCGCCGGTCTTTCACCATGCGAATGAACGACGAGACGGTCCTCGATGCCGCGGCGAACGCCGGCCTCGAGCTGCCGTTCTCCTGCCGGGCGGGCGTGTGCTCGACTTGCCGGACGAAAGTCGTGCGCGGGAAGGTGGAGATGGCGCAGAACTACGCGCTAGAGGAGTGGGAAGTCGAGCAGGGCTATGTGTTGGCCTGTCAGTCGCGGGTGAAGACGCCCACGCTCGAGCTCGATTACGACGAGAAATAGCTGCGCGGAAGTATCGCCATGGCCTATCAGACCATCCTTTTCGAGGTGACGGACGGCATTGCGCGTCTCACGCTCAATCGTCCGGACCGCCTCAACAGCTTCAACACCGCCATGCACGCCGAAGTGCGTGGAGCCCTGGCGAGCCTGCAGCCCGACGCGAGCGGCGAGCCCAAGGCCCGGGTTCTGGTACTGACGGGGGCCGGTCGCGGGTTCTGCGCCGGGCAAGACCTGGGGGACCGCGCGGTGGCTCCTGGAGGCGCGCCGGTCGACCTGGGCGAGTCCATCGAGAAGAACTACAAGCCGCTGGTGATGGCGTTGCGGAACCTTCCGCTGCCAGTCATCGGGGCGGTCAACGGCGTGGCCGCCGGCGCGGGCGCCAACATCGCCCTTGCCTGTGACCTCGTCATCGCCACCCGTTCGGCGAGTTTCGTACAGGCGTTCTCGAAACTGGGCCTGGTGCCCGACTCGGGGGGGACGTGGTCCCTGCCGCGGCTCGTGGGAAACGCGCGCGCGTTAGGTTTGACGTTCCTGGGGGACAAGCTGAGCGCCGAGCAAGCGGCTCAGTGGGGACTGATCTGGCGCTGCGTCGAGGATGCGGAGTTCGGCGCGGTGGTTGAGACGCTTGCGCGGCAGCTTGCCGTGGCGCCGACGCGCGGGCTTGCTCGGACGAAGCAGGCGATCTACGAGAGCTGGGATCGTACGATGGAGCAGCAGCTCGACACGGAGCGCGACTACCAACGTGAGTTGGGGTACACCGCGGATTACGCGGAGGGCGTCGCGGCATTCACGCAGAAGCGCACACCGCAATTCAAAGGCAAGTAGGCCATGACACTCGCGCCGCAGGAGCTGGCCGAAAAGGCCGCGCAAGCGCTGTACTCGACTGACAGGGCGTCGCAGTCGCACGGCATTCGGATAGCCGAGGTCCGGCCCGGTTACGCGCGCCTCACCATGATGGTTCGCGAGGACATGGTGAATGGCCACCGCATTTGTCATGGCGGAATGGTTTTCACTCTCGCGGACAGCGCTTTCGCGTTCTCCTGCAACTCGCACAACCAGAACACCGTGGCAGCCGGCGCGGTGATCGATTTTCTCGCGCCCGCTTACGAGGGCGACGAGCTGACCGCCGTTGCGACCGAAGTCTGGCGGACGAAGCGCAACGGCATTTACGAAATCACGGTCACGAACCAGAAGGGCACCCGGATCGCCTTGTTCCGGGGTCGCTCGTACCGCATCGACGGGCACGTGGTGAGTGTCGACTGAGGAATAGACATGCAGCTTCAGAGCTTCGTTTCCGGCAAGTGGCAGAGCGGCACGCGCAACTTCGTCACGCTGCGCGATGCCAGTACCGGCGAGGTCGTTGCGACCGCCTCGGCGGAGGGGGTCGACTATCGCGCGATGCTGTGGAACGCCCGCAATGTCGGCGGCCCGAATCTGCGCGAGCTGTCGTTCCACGACCGCGCGGCCCTGTTGAAGTCCGTCGCCAAAATGCTGATGGAGTACAAGGACGAGTTCTACCGCTTGTCTTATGCGACCGGGGCCACGAAGAACGATTCCTGGGTCGATATCGACGGCGGCATCAGCACGTTGTTCGTCTACGCCAGCAAGGGAACCCGCGAGCTGCCGAACAGCCGCGTGTATGTCGACGGCGCCGTCGAGCAGCTCTCGAAGGGTGGCAGCTTCGTGGGCCAGCACATCTGTGTCCCCCTGGAAGGCGCGGCCGTGCACATCAACGCGTTCAACTTTCCCGTCTGGGGAATGTTGGAGAAGCTTGCGCCCACTTTGCTCGCCGGCGTGCCGGCGATCGTCAAGCCGGCCACCGCCACCGCGTATCTCACGGCGCAGGTGTTCCGCCGCATCATCGATTCCGGGATTCTGCCGGATGGGGCGATTCAGCTGATTTGCGGCAGCACCGGGGACCTGTTCGATCATCTCACCTGCCAGGATGTGGTGTCGTTCACGGGGTCCGCTTCGACCGCGCAGAAGCTGCGGCAGCACCCGGCCATCATGGCCCATTCGGTGCGCTTCACGGCCGAGACCGATTCGCTGAACTCCTCGATCCTGGGTCCGGATGCAGGCCCCGGCACGCAGGAGCTGGATCTCTTCGTGCGCGAAGTCGTGCGCGAGATGACCGCGAAAGCGGGGCAGAAGTGCACCGCGATCCGCAAAGCCATTGTTCCGGCCGAGCGGGTGCAGGACGTCATCGATGCGATACGCGCGGCGCTCGCCAAAATTCCCGTGGGCGACCCACGCCTCGAGAACGTACGGATGGGGCCCTTGGCCTCCGTGGGCCAACGGCAAGAGGTATTGGACCAGCTGGCGAAGCTCAAACAGGAGGCCGAGGTCGTCGTCGGCGGTGACCTGCGCAAGCTGGAGCTCATCGGCGCTGATGCCGAGAAGGGCGCTTTCGTGCCGCCGACCTTGCTCCGCTGCCGTGATGCGAGCGCCGCGGAAGCGATTCATTCCGTGGAGGCCTTCGGCCCTGTCTGCACTGTCGTGCCGTACAAGGACCTCGACGGAGCCATCGATCTTGCGCGGCGCGGCGGCGGGAGCCTTGCGGGCTCTGTCTTTACCGCGGATGACAAGGTGGCCGCGCGGCTCGTGCTGGGATTGGCGCCGTTCCATGGCCGTATCGTCGTCGTCAACCGGCACTGTGCGAAGGAGTCCACCGGTCACGGCTCGCCGTTGCCGCACCTCGTGCACGGCGGTCCGGGGCGGGCGGGGGGCGGCGAAGAAATGGGTGGCATCCGCGGAGTAATGCACTACATGCAACGAACCGCAGTGCAGGGCACGCCGGATGTCATTACAGCCGTGACCGGTCGGTGGGTGAAAGGCGCGAAGCAGCTCGATCCAGGTGTCCATCCGTTCCGCAAGCCGTTCAACGAGCTCGCCATCGGCGATACCTTCAACTCCAGGGAGCGTGAGGTGACGATCGAGGACATCGAGAAGTTCGCGGCGCTCTCCGGCGACACGTTCTATGCGCATATGGACGAGGCCGCCGCCGCGCGCAATCCTCTC
>DASZVD010000369.1:0-6407 GCA_035547375.1 Steroidobacteraceae bacterium | reverse complement strand
GCCTCGAGCAGAACCTGGAAATTCTTATAGCCGCTCCTGACACCCACATACAGGATGCAGGGCGGCAACTCATCCTGTCGTGGCGCGGGTGCCCCCGGCGCGTCCAATGAGCACCCCAGGTAAATCACGCTCGAGCGCTCGGGTGCCATGCCGAGCAACCGGATCGCATCCTGCCGAGTGGTCTCGGAAATGCAGATGATGTGATCCGCGCGACTCGCCGCGGCGCGCTTGGCCTCCGTCACCTGCGCCGTGTCGGGGAAGTCGCCCGGAAAGAGCTCATGGATCATGTCGTAGATCGTCAGGACCCGCACTCGCCCACGGCCCCAAGCGACCGGCGAGTAGTAAGTCTCGTGCACGATGTCGAAGTGGCGGCCGGCCCAGTAGAGCGGCGACAGTACCCGGTTCAGAGTCCGTGCGACTTTGGCGTTACCGCGAAATTCATAAGGGAAGAAGCTTCCCCGTACCCGCTCACGCACCCCCGCGCGCAACAGATATTGATTGATGAACACGGGCGCAATGACGGTCGGCTCCACATCCGGACGCTGCGCCAGGTTCTGGACCAGCTCGACGAAGTAGCGGGAAATGCCGCCGTGCTTTTGGAGACTGAAGATTTGGCCGTCATAGGCGATCCTCATGCGCGCGCCGACCGCAGCGCCGCAAGCTCCGCCTCCACCATCCTGTCGATCACCTGCGGCATGCGCGCCTCGGCCTTCCACGAGAGCAGGCGCTCCGCTTTCAGAGCAATGCCACGGCCCTCACTCAGGTCCGTGGGGCGCAGCAGGGCTTCCGAGACCACCGCGTGCTCGCGCCAGTCCAGACCGACCCGGGCGAATGCGGCACCCACGAACTCTTCCAGCGAATGGCTCTCGCCGGTGGCAATCACGAAATCCTCGGCCACATCGCGCTGGAGCATCCGCCACATCGCCTCGACGTATTCCGGCGCCCAGCCCCAGTCGCGCCGGATCTGCAGGTTCCCCAAAGTCAGTTTCTCACCGCTCCCCTGCGCGATCCGGCAGGCCGCGGCCACGATCTTGCGGGTCACGAAACGCGTCGGCCGCAGCGGCGACTCGTGGTTGAACAGGATCCCGGTGCTGGCGTGCAGCCGATACGCTTCGCGATAGTTGGCAACGAGCCAGTACATCGCCGCCTTCGCCACCGCGTAGGGGCTCCTGGGGCGGAAAGGCGTTTCCTCGGACGCCCCTTGCGGGCCGCTCTCACCGAAGCACTCACTCGAGCCCGCGTTGTAAAACCGTATGGGACGCCCGAGGAAGCGAATCACTTCGAGCAGGTTCAAGGTCCCCGCGATGATGCTGTCCAGGGTCTCGACCGGCTGGTCGAACGACAGGCCCACCGAGCTCTGGCCGGAGAGATTGTAGACCTCGTCGGGCTCGGTCTTGCGCAGGACTTGTAACACACTGCGAAAATCGTGCGGCGCCATGGATTCGAGCTGCACGCGCCCGGCGACGCCGAGCCGGGTAAGATTGGCAAAGCTCGCAGTCTGCGCGTCACGGGAAGTCCCGACGACCTCATATCCTTTACGCAGCAGCAATTCCGCGAGATAGCTGCCGTCCTGACCGGAGACTCCGCAAATGAGTGCCTTCATAGCGATATGTTAACGCTCCGGCGCGGGCTGCAGAACTTCCAACCTCGCAAGCAACCTCGGCACGTGCCAAATGTAGGGCAGCGCGACGGTCACTAGGTACGCCCCCGCAAGAGCCAGTGGAATACCAACGATCCCCAGGACACGAGTCAGGAAGATTTTCGCAGCGATGGCTGCAACGGCAAACACGAGGGCGGTAGCCGCCTGAACACCGATCCACCCCAGCCCATTAAGAAACATTGCTAGAGCGTTGCCTGTCGCGCGGATGACGGCCCAGCCAGCACAGGCCGCGAACAAAGCCGCCGAGTACGGTAACGCCTTGCCCACCCACAGCGTTACCACGGACCGGCCGGCCACGACGAGCAGAAACGTGCCGGCGGCCGTACCGAGAGCTGTAATCGACAGGGACCAGATGAGCGTGCTCTTGATCCAGCCGAAGTCCGCACGGCTGTGCGCATCGGCGTAGGCCGGCCAGAGAGGATTCATGAACAGGGCGCTGATCATGACTACTCCGTCGAAAAGGCGGGAAGCCACAGAATACTGAGCCACCGCGGAAGCTCCCAGGATCTGGGCGATGATCACGTTGTCGGAGGCAAACGCGGCGGCGACTCCGACCTGGATGACGAAAAATAGTGCCCCGGAGCGCATCAGCTCGCGCATGTGACGAACTCGTGCAAGCCGCAGCGAAGGCCGATATAGAGGCTCCTGATAACCCCAGAAAACCAGCGCGCTCAGCGCCAGTACCACACTGGGCGTAGCCAGGGACGCTGCAACCAGCCATGCCAACGAGGCGTGCAGCGAGACAGCGAGCAGTAGCGCGAGCAGACCGGCGCCGCTGGCCACCAGTTGCCACAGGCTGGCGACATACCCCAACTGCAGGCCCAATTGAACCCTTTGAATTACGGTCGCTGGAATTCCGCCGGCCAGACAGATGATGAACACCGACATCGCATCGCTGAGCTCATCTGCCGACACTCGATGCGGGTCGACTCCCAGAAGGCGCCACCAGGCTATGTGCGGAGCTCCGAGCAATGCGAAGCCGACGCCGAGCAGGGCCAGTCCGCCCAATGCCGCCAAAGCCGCCGACACATAGGCGGTCAATTCCGCTCGCTCCTGCCTGGCAGCGCAGCGAGTCACAGCGTTCATCAGACCGTTTCCGAGCCCAAAATCGGCGAAGGCCAGCAGCGCCGTCAACGACGTGATGGTCATCCAGACACCGAAACGCTCCACGCCCAGATACTTCAGAGTGACGGGCAATGAAACGAAGACGGCCAGGATGCTTACGGCTCGTGCGGCAGCTGCAGCGATTCCGGCAAGGAAAGCTCGCCTATAACGCTCCCGTGAGCGGGCTTCGGCGCTCGCGTTCAGTTCCGCAGCCTTTCCAGGCTGTCGACGTACCATTCGTAAGTCCGGGCAATACCCGACTCCAACGAAACCGACGGCCGCCACCCGAGAGCACTGAGGCGCGTGGTGTCGAGCAGCTTGCGCGGTGTGCCGTCCGGCTTCGAAGTATCGAAGCGCAGCCGCCCCTTGAACCCCACCGTCTCGGCAATCATGCCCGCGAGCTCCGCAATGGACACATCCGTGCCCCAACCCACGTTGATGAGGCGCTCATCCTCGTAATGCTGCATGAGGAAGAGGCACGCATCAGCCAGATCGTCCACGTGGAGAAACTCCCGGCGCGGCGTGCCGGTTCCCCAGATCTCCACCTCTTCAGCCCCGGCAACCCGGGCGTCATGGAACTTGCGGATCAGAGCCGGCAGCACATGCGAGGTCAGCAGATTGAAGTTGTCGCCCGGCCCGTAGAGGTTGGTCGGCATGATGGAGATGGCATTGAAGCCGTATTGGCGGCGGTACGCCTGGCACAGCTTGAGGCCCGCGATCTTCGCGATGGCATACCACTCGTTCGTCGGCTCGAGCGGGCCGGTCAGCAGGCAGTCCTCCGGCATCGGCTGCGGCGCGTGCTTCGGATAGATACAGCTCGAGCCGAGGAACAGCAGCTTGCGCGTGCCGTTGCGGTAGGCCGCGTCGATGACATTGGTTTCCAGGGCCAGGTTGTCGTAGAGGAACTCGGCCGGCTGGGTGTTATTGGCGAGGATGCCTCCCACTTTGGCCGCGGCCAGGAACACGTACTGCGGTCGCACCGTCGCAAAGAACTCCCGAACGGCACCCTGCCGGGACAGATCCAGCTCCCCGCGATCGCGTAATATCAGGTTATCGAAGCCGGCCGCCCGCAGACGGCGCACGATTGCCGACCCGACGAGGCCGCGATGTCCGGCAACGAAGATGCTGTCTGTAGAGTTCATTCGTGGCGTTGGAATGTCTTGAACCCCTCACGTGCCACGACGGAGTCACGACGTGCGAGCTCGAGATCCTCGGCGACCATTTCCTTGACCAGCGTGTCGAAGCTGATCTCGGGCGTCCAACCGAGCTTCGTGCGGGCCTTGGTGGCATCCCCCAACAGCGTGTCGACTTCCGTTGGGCGGAAATAGCGAGGGTCGATTCTCACGACGACGGCACCCGTGCGGCTGTCGACTCCACGCTCATCCAGGCCGCTGCCGCGCCACTCGATCGTCATGCCCAGCTCATTCGCGGCGCGCGTGACGAACTCCCGTACTGAGTGCTGCTCGCCCGTCGCGATCACGAAATCCTCCGGCTCGGGCTGCTGCAGCATGAGCCACTGAGCACGCACGTAGTCTCGAGCATGTCCCCAATCGCGCAGGGAGTCGAGATTGCCCAGGTACAGGCAGGTCTCGAGCTTCTCGTGGATCCGCGCGAGGGCGCGCGTGATCTTGCGCGTCACGAAGGTCTCACCCCGGATCGGCGACTCGTGATTGAACAGAATGCCGCTGCAGGCAAACATCCCGTACGCCTCACGGTAATTGACGGTGATCCAGTGACCGTAAACCTTTGCGGCGCCGTAGGGGGAGCGCGGGTAGAAGGGAGTCGTCTCCCGCTGCGGGACCTCCAGCACTTTGCCGAACATCTCCGACGTCGAGGCCTGGTAGAAGCGGGCCCGGTCCTTGAGGCCGAGAATCCGGATGGCCTCGAGAATCCGCAGGGTGCCCAGGGCATCCGAATTGGCCGTGTACTCCGGAGTCTCGAACGAGACCTGGACATGGCTTTGGGCCGCAAGATTGTAGATCTCATCCGGCTGCACCTGCTGCACGATGCGAATCAGGTTGGTGGCGTCCGTCAGGTCTCCGTAGTGCAGGTACAGCTGCACGTTTTTCGCGTGCGGATCCTGGTAGAGATGATCGATGCGATCCGTATTGAAGGAGGAGGCCCGGCGCTTGATGCCGTGCACTTCGTAGCCTTTCTGGAGCAGAAGCTCGGCGAGATAGGCGCCGTCCTGCCCGGTGATCCCGGTGATCAATGCCCGTTTTGTCATGAGCCGTATTGCGTTGCCATCCAATTACGATAACTGCCGTCCATCACCCCGCGCCACCAGTCCTCGTTGTCCAAATACCACAAAAACGTCCGGCGCAGCCCGGCCTCGAGCGAGATGCTCGCACGAAAGCCCAGATCGCGCTCGATGCGGTGGGAGTCGATGGCATAGCGGCGGTCGTGGCCCGGCCTGTCTTTGACGAACGTTATGAGCTCGGCGGTCCTCGCCCCCCGGGCGGCGGGAGCCGCCGGGAATCGCGCCGCCGGATCCGGCCGCTGCGCGAATGTTGCATCGGCTACATTGCACAGCAGTTGCACCAGCTGCAGATTCTCGCTTTCCGCACGGCCGCCGATGTTGTAGACCGACCCCGGCCGGCCGGCTTGCAGAATCAGGTCGATGCCCCGGCAGTGGTCGGTGACGTACAGCCAATCCCGCACGTTGCGCCCGTCGCCGTAAATGGGCAGGGCTTTGCCGTGCAGGATATTGACGATGGCCAGGGGAATGAGCTTCTCGGGAAAATGATACGGACCGTAATTGTTCGAGCAATTGCTCACGGTCGTGGCCAGCCCGTACGTGTGGTGATAGGCACGGACCAGATGGTCCGAGGCCGCCTTGCTGGCGGCGTACGGTGAATTCGGCGCGTAGGGGTGCGCTTCAGTAAACGCTGGATCCGTCGGACCGAGCGAACCGTAAACCTCGTCCGTCGAGACATGATGAAAGCGATGTGGGACGGGCGCGGGGCGTTGCAGCCACACCTGGCGGGCCGCCTCCAACAACGTGTGCGTCCCCAACACATTTGTCCGAATGAACACATCCGGCGCAACGATGGAGCGATCGACGTGCGACTCCGCCGCAAAGTGTACGATCGTGTCGATATTGCACCGCACCAGCAGGTCCCATACCAACGCGGCATCGCAAATGTCACCCTGAACGAATTCCAACCGGGGGTTACCATCGAGGCTCTTCAGACTCGCTCGATTGCCCGCGTAAGTCAGCGCGTCGAGTACGGTCACCGAATCGTCCGGGTGATGTCCGAGCCAGTAGTGGACGAAATTCGATCCGATGAATCCGGCGCCGCCGGTGACGAGCAATCTACGCACGGTGCATCTCCCGCAGCACCGTCCGCAGATTCTCCCGCCAATGCACCGGCACAGCGCCCAAGGCTGCCAGAGATCCCCTGTCGAGCACACTGAATGCCGGGCGGCGCGCGGGAGTCGGATACTCCGCGGTGGAAATCGGGGCAACGGTCACATCACGGGGCAGCAGACCGCACACGACGCCCTCTTCCGCAATTGCAACGGCAAAGTCATACCAACTCGCCACCCCCGCGTCCGTCCAATGATGGATGCCACTCACCTCGGGGTGCTCGACCAGCTGCCATAACACACCGGCGACCGAGCGTGCCGCGGTTGGAGTACC
>DASZVD010000368.1:0-5179 GCA_035547375.1 Steroidobacteraceae bacterium | reverse complement strand
GGCGCAGCGAATTGACGCCTCCCGCAGCCACTGCGGGGGCTTCATGATGGGAGGACGCAACCGGTGAGATGTTTGGCGAGAACTACATGTGGCAGACGACGCAGGCGGAAGCTGGCGGATCTCATTATCCTCGACCGCAATCCGCTCGAGGACATCCACAACACGAGCTCGGTGCGCTACACGATGGGCTGACCGCGCAAAGCGGCATGAGCGACCATCACGTGCCGCGGACAGGAGTGTTGCACGGGGCGCTCAACGCCCGCAGCCGCGGCTGCTCATCCGCGAGCGCCGCCAGGAGCCACTGGCGGTAGCTGCGGATGAGCGGGGCATCCCACCGGTCGGCGCGTGCGACGAGCCGATAGACGCCCAGCGTGTGCGGCTGAAAGGCCGGGCTGCCCCGGCCCACCTCGACGAGCCGGCCGGATTCGAGGTCCTCGGCGGCGATGAGGTGGTTGGTCATGGCAATGCCGCGCCCATAACGTGCGCCGTCCAGGGTCAGATGCCCCTGCCAGAGCAGGGGGCCGGTGAGATCGACGTCGTCGTTGACACCGTGCGCGGCGAGCCAGTGGCTCCAGCGGTTGTAGTTCTCCTCGTGCAACAGCTTGTGCGCCAAAAGGTCGCGCGGCTCCCGGATCGGCGGGTGCCCGGCGAGATACTCCTTGCTGGCGACTGCGATGATGGGGACCGTGATGAGGTCGAGGCTGCGCAACTCCGGCGCCAGCTCACCCACGCTCAGGTAAGTCCCGATGAAGCGGATGTCCACGTCCGTCTCGTGCGAGGAGAAGTCCGGTGTCCGGTCCGACGGCTTCAGCTCGATATCGACGCTGGGGTGCTTTTTCTCGAACTCGCCGAGCCGGCGGGACAGCCAGTGCAGCGCGAAGCCCGGGATGGAGCGGATGTGCAGCCGGCGGTAGTCGCCGCGCCGCATCAGCTCCAGGGTCGCCAGGCCGATCATGTCCATGGCGGCGGCAATCTGCCGGTGGTAACGGATGCCGTCTTCCGTCAGGACCACTCCGGCGGCTGTGCGCTCGATCAGCGTAGCGCCGGTCCAGGCCTCGATCGCCCGCAGGTGGCGGCTTACGACGGCGTGATCGCGCGCGAGATTCTGAGCCGCCTTGCGCACGCCTCCCAGGCGGGCGACGGCGTCGAAAGCCCGGAGCGCTTCAAAGGGCGGCAAGGATTTGCGCGTGGGCGGGGTGGGACCGGGGCTGACCGGGTCGCGCTTGCCGTCTGCTTTCATGGATGACCTCCTCATGGCTCCGGCGGACAGTATCCCTCAGGAACAGTATCCCTCAGGGTGCGCAAGCTGCTCAGCTGGGGCGCGCACGGCGCGGCTGGCGGTGGCGGCCGGTTACTTCGACGCGCGCAGGGCCGGAAAGGCGCCCGCGCACAGCGCGTTGGTCCAGTCCTCGCACAGGGCCACCGCCGTGGCTGGCTTGAAGGTGCGGGAATTCAAGCTCGCCTCGATCCAAAGCCCATCCAACAGCGCGGCCAGCCCGATCGCCGCCGGCCGCAGCTTGAACGCCGGGATGCCGTCGGTGGTGCGCAATTGGCCCAAGAGGGACTCCAGGGTCGCGCGATAGGCGCCGTAGGTGCGGTCGTGCACCGCGCGCATCTCCGCCTCGTGCGACACCATGCTCCAGAATACGAGCCAGGCGCTGAACAGGCTCGGATCGAGGAGCTCCGGGGCGAACGAGGCCTCGAAAAAACGCCGCAGGCGCTCCCGCGGGGTCTTGGAGAGGTCGTGCGCCTGCCGGCGGGCAGAGTGGAGGAGGGACGTGGCGAGGCTGTCATAGGCCGCCGCCACGAGGCTCGTGACGCTCGGAAAATGATGGTTGATCAGGCCCGCCGACACGCCGGCCTGGGCGCTGATCTGGCGAACCGACATGCCCTCGTGACCGAAGCGGCGCAGGCACACCAGCGTGGCTTCGATGAGGGCTTCGCGGCGCGCCACGGGAGACTCGCGGCGGAACTTGGGACCGTTTTGCGATTTGGCCATCGGGGCTCGAGGGTTCTCGTCAGGTGTCCGGATCGACTCCCGCCGCTTGCAGCTGGCGACGCAGCTCCTCGAGCTGGGCTTCGTAGTGGCGCCATTGCGCGAGCGAGGAGTCGTACAGAGGCTGCCGGACTTGTGTGGCGCTCGCGGTCGTCGTGGGCGCGGGATTGCGCGTGAAGTCGAGGCAGGCGTCCTGCCAATCCAGCCCGCAAAACTCCAGCAGCCGGCGCGTCTCGCCCGCCTGGTCCGCGACCAGCCGCTCGTAGCTCACGTCGTGGATCGCGCCCGGCAGGGTGGCGCGCCAGTGATCCATCAGCTTGCGGTACGACACGTAGTAGCGCCCGATCTCCTCCAGGTCGTAGGAAAAAGGATAACCGTCCTTGAACAGCGTTTTGTACATCGCATAACACACCGCCAGCGGATGGCGTGTCAGGTGTACGATCCGGGCGTTCGGCAGCGCCCGGCGGATGATGCCGCAATACAGGAAGTTGAGGGGCATCTTGTCGGTGAAGCGGGCCGTGCGGCCGGTTGCCGGCCGGGTGCGCTCCAGATAATTCCGGCCCAGGGCCGCGAAATCGATCTTTGCCGTACGCGCGACGAGCTCCTCCCTGGGAATGGGGCGCGCGGCGCCGGACTGGACCGCGTCGACCAGGGCACAGGCAAAGTCGTTGAGCTCGCCCGCCGAATACACGTCCGAGTGGCTACCGAGAATCCGCTCGACGAGCGTCGTGCCGCTGCGCGGCAATCCGACGATGAAGATCGGCTCCTGGCTGGGACAGCCCGCGACCGAAGCATCGGGGCCCCGCGGAAACGCATCGATGATCCAATCGACCGTGGCGACGTCACGGTTGATGTCGTACTGCAGATGCCGGCGGCGCAGCCGCGCTCCCTGCTCCAGATGCGCCCAGGAGCGGGCGTACTCGCCGAGATCCTCGTACTCTTTTGCCAGGGCGTGGCGCAATTGCACTTCGCCGCGCCAATCCTTGATCCCGCCTGCGAGCAGCCTTTCCATCTCGGCCACGTGATTGCGCTCACGGGTCTGTTTGCGCAGGTCCGCGCGGTTCTTGTAAGCCTCGTAATCGCCCGGACGCGTGGCAATCACCTGGTTGTAATCCTCCTCGGCTTGCGCCAACTGTCCGAGGAAGCGCCGGACGGTCGCGCGATTGAAGAGGATCGCCGCGCTGCGCGGGGCGAGCTGCAGGGCGCGCTCGTAGGCTTCGAGCGCCAGCCGTTGCTCGCCGCAAAAGCTGTAGAAAGTTCCAAGGGCATCGAGCGCCGTCGCGTCACCGTTGACCGCGGGGCGTACCGTGTTGGCTACGGAGAGAGCTTCGGATTGACGGCGCAGGGCGCGCAGGCAATGAGCCTTCTGCAGCAGGGAGCGCCCGTCGGCTGGAGCGAGCGCCAGTGATTTCTCGATGAGGGCGAGCGCGCCTGCGGCGTCGCCCATCTGCAGGGCGATGAGGCTCCCGGTTCGCCACCCGGAAGCGAACTTCGGGTGTTTCGTTTGCAGAGCGCGGCAGACGTCGGCTGCCGCCCGCAGGGAGCCGTGCCGCAGGAGTCTGAGCGCTTCTTCCTCGAGGCGGGAAGCGGTCGAGTCGGCGGCGGTTGTAGGCATCGGGTAAGCGTAGCGCTTGCCGGTCCGGCGCGCTATCCGGCGGCAGCCTGACAGCTTGCCAGGTGGCGAGTCGGGTCCACCAGGAGCCAGGCCGCCGCGCTCAGGAACGCAAAGGCCGTTCCGATCGCGAACGCCAGGGTCCAGGAGTGTTGCCCCGAGAGATACGCCACGATGGGCGTCGCGACCAGGCCGCCGACATTGCCGCCCGTGTTGAGCAGGCCGGATGCGGACATCGTGTCGCCCCGGGCCAGGTGCATCACGGCGGCCCAGTAGGGGCCCTCATTCAACTCCACCAACGCGAAGCACAGCGCCAGCACGGCAACGGCCAGATACGCATTGGCGGCGTGTACCGCAATGAGCAGCAGCAGGCCTGCCGCGGGCAGTGAGGCGAAGGGGATGATGTGAAATCCGCGCCGCGCGCCGTAGCGGACGCCGAAGAAGCTTCCGAGCTTACCGCCGATCCCGGCACCCGCCGCGGCGGCCAGGGCGGGCGTGCTGGTGAGCCAGCCTCCCTCGAGCACCGTGAAGTGCCGCTCCTGGACGAGATAGAGGAAGCACCAGTTGCCGATCAGGTAGTACACGTAATTCATGCACAGATAGGACAGGGTCAGGGCCAGCAGATCCCGGCTTTTCAGGAGGCTCGACAAACGCTGCCACGAGATCGACGGGTCCGATGCCGGCGGGCGCGCGTCGACCTCCGCAAGCTCCTCGGGACTCACGGAGGGGTGCTGCACAGGTGTATTGCGCGCGTACCAGGCCCATAAGGCGATCAACGCGAGCGACGGCAACGTCGTCCAGGCGACGGCTCGTTGCCAACCGAAGGACGTCATGAGCCACGCCACCACGGGCGGCGTGACCGCGGCTCCCAACCCCAATCCCAGGCTGATGGTGCCTTGCACGAACGACCATTGGTCGGGCCGGAACCAGGCCTCGATGACCCCCGCCTGGACCGGGAAGATCGGGCCCTGTGCCAGGCCCAGCAGCAGTTGCGAGCCGAGCAGGGCCACGAACAAGCCGGTGCCGGCCAGGATCAGGGGTGACAGCGGCAGGGCGACGGTCGCGGCGAAGGCGATCAAACCGATCAGGACGAAAGTGGCACGGGCCCCCAGGCGCTGTCCCAACACGCCGCCGGGAAACTGCAGGGCCGCGTAGCCCAGCAGGAATGCCCACTCGAGCCAGCCGATCTGCATCTGACTCAGCTGCAGCTGGGGCATCATCTGGTAGCTGGCGACGGTCAGGCTGCGCTGCTGCACGTAGGCCATGAGCCCGAAGCCGAACAGCAACGCGAAGATTCTCCAACGGATGCGCGGACGCCGGCGTGCCGCAAGGGCCGGCAGGCTGGCCGGCTCCGCCGTCACGGGGAGTCGGCCGCCGCGCCGAGACGTTCCAGCACGTATCGGCGGATGTCGAGGCTGAAATCCTCCATGGGGGCGTAGTAGCCGCGCTCGTGCACACGCGTCGAGATGCCTTCCTGGACGCTCTCGCAGATCACCCAGTCTTGCCGGTTCACGACGTCCCAGAAGTCGACGGTGTCGGACGGGTCGAAATCCGGCTTCGCCATCTCGACA
>DASZVD010000367.1:0-6537 GCA_035547375.1 Steroidobacteraceae bacterium | reverse complement strand
GCTCGAGGGCGGCGAGATCGTCGCCGCGGGCGCGCGCACCATCGCCGCGGGTGGCTGGCAGTCGATTCCGCGCTTGGAAATGCCCGGCGCCATGCTCATCGGCGACTCTGCCGGCGGCGTCAACGTTCCCAAGATCAAAGGCATCCATCAGGCGATCCGCTCCGGCGTGCTGGCCGCGGAGAACCTCGTGGAGAAGGGCTCGCCGGAAGGCTTCGACGCGCGCTGGCGCGCCTCCCCCGGCGGCCAGGAGCTGAAGGCCGTGCGTAACTACAAGCCGGGCTTCAAGCGCGGCCTGTGGTTCGGGATGGTCAACGCCGCGCTCGAAGTCGCGACCGGCGGCCGCACTCCCTGGACGCTGAAGGGCCGCACGCCGGACTACGCGCGGCTGAAGTACCTGAAGGACTACCCGACAGTGAACCGCGAGTGGACGGACCGTACGCTGCCGCCACGCGACCGGCTCGCGTCCGTGTTCTTCGCTTCCACCACGCACGACGAAAGCCAGCCCGCGCACCTGAAGGTGCTCGACACGAACTTGTGCATCGAGCGTTGCACGAAGGAGTTCGGCAACCCGTGCACGCGGTTCTGCCCGGCCAACGTCTATGAGATCGTCGACGACGGCCAGAACGGGAAACGCCTGCAGATCAACGCGGCCAACTGCGTCCATTGCAAGGCGTGCGACATCAAGGACCCTTACGAGATCATCAACTGGACCACCCCGGAAGGGGGCTCCGGACCCAACTATCAATCTCTCTAGACTCCTCACCGGTTGCTTTCATCATGTCGGAAATCTGGCGCCCCTCCGCTGCCCGGGTGGCTGAAGCGAACCTGACCCGTTTCATGGAGCGCCTCGAGGCGCGGCGCGGCCTGCAGCTGCGGAACTATGAATCGCTGCACGCCTGGTCGGTCGCACAGCCGGGCGAGTTCTGGACGGAGCTGGCGAGCTTCGCCGAGGTCCGCGTGGAGTGGGGAACCGGTCCGGTGTTGGCGGACGACACGGGCAAGCCGAGCACCGCCATGCCGGGCGCGCGATTCTTTCCCGACGCGCGCCTGAATTTCGCAGAGAACCTCCTGCGTTACGGTGACGGCCACCCGGCGTTGGTCTTTCGTAACGAGCGCGGCACGCGTCGCTCGATTTCCTACGGGGAGCTGCGCGAGGCGGTTGCTCGTGTCGCGGATGGCCTGCGTGCCGCGGGTGTCGTAACGGGAGACCGGGTCGCGGGCTTCCTCCCGAACCTGCCCGAGACGATGATAGCCATGCTGGCGGCCGCGAGCCTCGGAGCGACCTGGTCCTCCTGCTCGCCGGATTTCGGCGTGCACGGCGTCGTCGACCGATTCGGACAAATCGCGCCGAAAGTATTGTTCACCGCTGACGGCTACTTCTACGCCGGCAAGACTCTGGACTCGCTGACGCCGATGAGTGAGGTGCTGAAGCACATTCCCTCGGTACGGCGTGTTGTCGTCATACCGTACGTGTCGCCGACGCCGGATTTGCAGCGCCTCGGCGCTGCAGCCGCGAAAGCAACCGTCTGGGACGCTTTCGGCGCCAGCGGGCGGCCGTTGCAATTCACGCCCGTCCCGTTCAACCAGCCGCTCTACATCCTGTATTCCTCCGGCACGACCGGTGTCCCGAAGTGCATCGTGCACGGCGCCGGCGGCACGTTGCTCCAACACCAGAAGGAGCATTTGCTGCACACTGACGTGAAGCGCAGCGATCGCCTGTTCTACTTCACCACCTGCGGCTGGATGATGTGGAACTGGCTCGCCAGCGGTCTCGCCACGGGCGCGACGCTCATTCTTTATGACGGGAACCCATTTCATCCTGACGCCGGCGGACTCTGGCGCATGGCGGAGGAAGAGCGCATCACCATCTTCGGCACGAGCGCAAAGTACATCGCCGCGATGGAGAAGAGCGACTTCGTCCCGGCCACGTCCGTCGACCTGTCGGCACTGCGGACGATCCTGTCGACCGGCTCACCGTTGTTGCCCGATGGGTTCGACTACGTTTATCGGTCCATTAAATCCGATGTCCTGCTCGCGTCGATCTCCGGCGGCACCGACATCGTTTCCTGTTTCGCCCTGGGCTGCCCGATTCGCCCGGTTCACCGGGGCGAGATCCAATGCCGCGGACTGGGCATGAAGGTCGATATATTCGATGACGAGGGGAAGCCGGTGCGGGGCGAGCGGGGCGAGCTCGTGTGCACGGCCCCTTTCCCTTCCATGCCGGTCGGATTCTGGAACGACCCGGACGGTGCCCGCTATCGCGCTGCCTATTTCGAGCGCTTCCCGGGCGTCTGGCACCACGGCGACTACGCCGCCATCACTGAGCACGATGGTCTGGTGATTTACGGGCGCTCGGATGCCGTGCTGAATCCCGGCGGCGTCCGCATCGGTACCGCCGAAATCTACTCGGCCGTCGAGGGACTCGAGCAAGTCATCGAGGCCCTCGCGATCGGCCAGGACTGGCAGGGCGACGTGCGCGTCGTGCTCTTCGTGCGCCTGAAGCCGGACGTCACGCTCGACGAGCCGCTGAAAAAGAAGATCCGCGACACCATCCGCTCCAACACGACACCCCGGCACGTCCCGTCGAAGGTCATTGCGGTTCCCGATCTCCCGCGCACCCTTTCAGGCAAGCTCACCGAGCTCGCGGTGCGCAATGTGATCCACGGCTTGCCGGTAAAGAACGTCGACGCGCTCGCCAACCCCCAGGCGCTCGAGCACTTCCGTGACCTGCCGGACCTGGCGAATTGAGCTCGAGTTCGAGTGGGTGATGTGAGCGGCTCCAGTCTGCGCGACCTGTACACTCAGGGTCTCGCGGAATCCGGCTTCCAGTCCGACCCGGCGCAGCTCACCGCAGTAGCGAAGCTCGACGGCCTGCGTAGCCGCCTCATCGCCGCCCACGCCGCGGAGTCATCCCCATTACGGCGCCTGATCGGCGGCCTCATCGGGGGTGCCTCGCGAGCTCCTGAACGCGGCCTCTATCTGTGGGGCAGCGTTGGCCGCGGAAAGACCTGGCTCATGGATCTGTTCTTCCAGAGCCTGCCCTTCCCCGAAGCACGCCGCCGGCACTTCCACCGATTCATGCACGATGTCCACGCGGAGCTCAACGGCCTGCAGAGCCGTGAAGCGCCTCTCGACATCGTCGCGACACACATCGCGCGCGATACACGCGTTCTGTGCTTCGACGAGCTCTTTGTCTCCGACATCGCAGACGCAATGATCTTAGGCGGGCTGTTCGAGGGGCTGTTCAAGCGTGGCGTCACGCTCGTCGCCACATCCAACCTGCCGCCGCAGGATCTTTACAAAGATGGCTTGCAGAGGCAGCGCTTCTTACCCGCCATCGAACTCATCGAACGACACGTCGAGGTCCTCAACGTCGATGGTGCGACCGACTATCGCCTACGCCAACTTACACAGGCAGGTACGTACCTTCTCTCCGGCGCACCAGACACTTCACGGCGTCTTGAAACACTCTTCGCCGAGCTGACCCAGAATAGCCCTTCCACCGGCGGCTCCATCGAGATCGAAGGACGTCTCATTCCCGTAGTGCGACAGAACAGCAGCGCCGTGTGGTTCAACTTTTTCGCGATCTGTGCCGGCCCGCGCAGCCAGGACGACTACATCGAGATTGCCCGCGAATACCAGACCGTCATTGTCGCCGGCGTCCCCATTCTGGATAGCCTCCGTGAGAACGAAGCGCGCCGCTTCATAGCACTCGTTGACGAGCTCTATGATCGCAACGTCAATCTCATCGTCTCCGCCGCCGCTCCGCCGACAGAGCTCTATCGCGGAGAGCGCCTCACTTTCCAGTTCGAGCGCACGATCAGCCGACTCATTGAGATGCAGAGCGCCGACTACCTGGCCCGCGAGCACCGACCTTAGTTTATTGGCCGAAAGACGCCTACGGCGCTTTCGGCGAGACCCTACACCGTCGGCCGCCAGCAAAAGGCGCGACTTTTGCTGGCTACCGTGTCAGGGGCGCGCCGGAAGGCGCGTTCGGCTTAACGCTGTGCGTCCCGCGCGAGGCTCAATTGCTCGGCCAGGCGCTTTTCCGATACGCGCAGCATGGTCTTGAGGTCCTGTGCGAACAAGGAGACGCGGAACTCCTCTATCATCCACCGCAACAGATCAACCTCCGGCCGCGTCCCATTGACGGCAGGCTCGGCAAGAAGCGAACGCAGCGCGGTCGTAAACGGCCTCACCTTCGCCGCCATCTCGGCGTCCTTGCGCATATTCGGGGGCAACCGCTCCGCCCTGCGAGCAACCGCTTTCAAGTAGCGCGGCAGATAGTCGAGCCAGGGCCGGGGCGTCGACTCGATGAAGTCCGCCGGGAGCAGCAGCCCCAGTTGAGAATCCATTTCCGCCACGACCTCGCGGAAGGAAGCATTCGCTCGCAATCCGTCGAGCGCCACTCGCGCCGCGCGCCATTCCTTGAGTATCGACGCAACAGTGACGGCAAGCCGATCAGCGACATCGCTCAGCAGCGAACGGCGCTGGTCCAGAATCCGATTGAAGTCCTGCGCGGTGCGCGGCATCGGCACGTCATCCGGGAAAAAGCACTCGCGAAACGCGCGCTGCGTCAGCGCGTCCGACAGGGACTGCCGGAAAGTCAGCCCGCGACTCAGCAACACGAGCTCACGATCATCTGCTACGCGTTTACCGACGTACTTGGCCTGCTGAACCAGACCTAACATCGCGAGGCGTACCATGCCGACACGCGACATCGCCTCGGCGGCGTGCAAGTTGCGCGCCTCGGTCACCGCCACACCCCCTGCACCTTTGTCTTCGATAGCGGGGTAGATGATCAGGCGCAACCGATTACGCTCCACTTCGCGGCATTCGGGAAGGTCACCGAAGTCCCACTGGCGATGGAGGGCTACGGGAGCTGCCGCCGGCACGAGCGGCGGTGGCGTGCGTACCGGCGCCGAGCCGACCGCGGGCGGCGCATAAAGCTTCCGCTTGATCGCCAGCAAATCGCGCCCCTCCGCCAACACCCTGTCTGTGGCGTCGAGCACCCGGAGATTCATCCGCAAATTGTCGGGGATCGGCAACGAGGCCAGCTCATGAGCCGTCACCGGTGACCCGATCCGCTGAGTCACCCATTTCGCCAGCCACTCATGAAATCCGGGCAGCCGTCCCAACCGGCTCTCCTCGGCAGCCGCATCGTCCAGAGCGCTCCCGGCAGAGTCCGGCACCGGCACGAGGAGTTTGCGTTGCCCTTTCGGCAACGCACGGAACACTGCGATGATCTTCTCGAGACGCATCCCCGGAACCAGCCAAGCGATCTGCTCGGCGCTCACGGCATCGAGCAGCGGCTCCGGCACGACGAGCGTGACGCCATCATTGGGCTCCGCCGGCTCAAAGACATACAGAAGCGGCAGTTGATTGCCGCCCACCGGGAGTGTATTCGGGAACCGCGCAGCATCAGCTTCGGCGGCATCGCGCTGCATGAGATCGGAGCGCGACATATACAACAGACGCGGATTGCCGCGTTCCGCTTCCGCACGCCAATGATTGAAGGCATTGACGGAATTGACCCGTTCGGGAATACGCGCGGAATAAAACTCCAGCTGCCGCTCGTCATCGACCAACACATCGCGGCGACGGATCTTCGCTTCGAGCTCCTCGACCTCGGCACGCAACCGGCGATTGGCTTCCAGGAAATCGCCCTGGATCACGTTGCGCGGATTGCGCGGCGGCTGCCGGTTGGCGTGTGACCGCGAGCCCCGGCCGGCCTCCCAATCATATTCCTCGCTCGGCCGCTCATGATCCGGAGCGGTAGGCGCTATGAGCGCCTCACGAATGAACATCTCGCGAGCCTCACGAGGCGCGATGGCACCGTAATTGACACGCCGGCGTGCCGCGAGCGTGAGCCCATACAGCGAGACCGACTCGTAGGCGGAAACGTGACCACGAGTCTCGACCCAATGCGGCTCACTGTAACTGCGCTTCACCAGATGTGCGGCGGCGGCCTCGATCCAGCCCGGATCGACAGCGGCAACCATGCGCGCATACAACCGCGTCGTTTCGACAATACTGCCGGCCACGATCCACTTGGGAGGTTTCGAGGCGAGCGGAGTCCCGGGTGCGATGACGAAACGCATGCCGCGCACGCCGTTGTACTCACGCTTTTCGTCGAGCTCACCGATGGACCCTAAAAAGCCCGTGAGAATGGCCTGATGAAGATCCGTATAGTTGGCGGGCATCTGATTCGGACGCAACTTCAGCTCGGCGATGGCCTGCGCAAGCTGCGTGTGCAGGTCCTGCCACTCGCGCATGCGCAGGAAGGACAGGAAGTGCTCCCGACACCACTTGCGAAGCTGATTGCGCGACAGGGTGGCCGACTGCTCGTTGTACGCGCGCCAGATGTTCAGCACCGTAATGAAATCCGAGCGGGCATCCTTGAACAGGGAGTGCTTTTCCGCCGCCTGCTGCTGCGCGTCGGTGGGTCGCTCGCGGGGATCCTGTCCCTCGAGGAAAGCCGCGACGACCAGCATCTCGGCGAGACAATGATGGTGGGAGGCGGCGAGCAACATACGC
>DASZVD010000366.1:0-8977 GCA_035547375.1 Steroidobacteraceae bacterium | reverse complement strand
GTCGGCCGCCGGCAAAAGGCGTGACTTTTGCCGGCTACCATGTCAGGGGGCGCCGGACGGCGCTTTGGCGCGGCGTTTTCAGCGGATAGGATGGCGCTCCTCGCTGCAAGCCAGACCTGGGCTGGAGCCGAATTTGCGCCCTTGGTCTTGTTCCCGTAGGCTGCCCGCCAACATCGACGTCGGTTCTCGCGGCCGGCCAAATCGAGGGTGCCCCGGAAGGAAGGTGCGATGCGTGCGCCGCACGGGTTGCCTCGTGAGGAACAACCCAGGTTCGACAATGAGCGGGGCGGGCGTCCCGCGCAATGGGAGATCGCGCATGAGTCTAGGTTCAGAATTCAAAGAATTTGCGATGAAGGGCAACGTCATCGACCTCGCGGTCGGTGTCGTGATCGGTGCCGCCTTCGGCAAGATCGTCGCCTCGCTGGTGGGCGACATCGTGATGCCGCCGCTGGGTCTCGTCATCGGCAACGTGAATTTCACCGATCTCGCGGTCGAGATCGGCCATGACCCGAAGGGCAAGGACGTGCTCTGGCGTTACGGCGCCTTCCTGCAGACGGTCTTCGAGTTCCTCATTATCGCGATCGTCCTGTTCATCATCATCAAGGGCATCAACCGGCTCAAACGGCCGCCGCCGCCCACCGCGCCCGAAGCGCCGCCGCCGCCGACCCGCACCGAGCAGCTGCTGCAAGAGATCCGGGACGAGCTGGCGAAGCACTGAGCCGGTCGCGAGGCTTCCGTTGCGTTCGGCGGGACGCGCCGACCGGTTTCGCGCCAACTGGTTTCGCGCCGACCGGTTTGTTGGCTCGGCTCACGCGGGGGCCACGGAGCGCTGGATGTGTTGGGGCGAGTGGCGCGTCGACGTGCCACTCGCTCCACCTGTCTCTCATGAGCTCAACTTGGGCGCGGATTTCGGCGTGAGCGCCGCGAACGCGTCGCGCGTCAGGTTCTCGCCGCCGTCGTCCGTGATCGCGACGTTGTCCTCGATCCGGATGCCGCCGAATTTGCGCAAGCCGGCGATGCGGGACCAGTTGATCCGGCTGCCGCGGCCGTCGGCGCGGGCGGCATCCAACAGCTGATCGATGAAGTAGATCCCCGGCTCCACCGTCACGACGAATCCCTTTTGCAGCACGCGGGTGAGGCGCAGGAAGGGATGGCCGGCGGGGCGCGGAATATCGCCGCCGGTGGGGCCCGCCATGAGGCCGCCGGCATCGTGGACTTCAATTCCCAGGAGATGCCCGATGCCATGGGGCAAAAAAACTCCCGTCACGCCCGTGGCCACCGCTTCGTCGGCAGGGCAGGTGGTGATGTCCGCTTCGCGGAGCAGCTTGCCGGTCAGCTCGTGGGCGCGCAGATGGACGTCGCGCCAGTCCACTCCGGGACGCAGGCCGGCGCACAGCGTTTGCTGCAGCTCGTCCATCTTCTCGATGAGGGTCGCGAAGTCGCCGCTGCGTAGCGCGTGAGTGCGAGTGATGTCGCTGGCGTAGCCGCCGAATTCCGCGCCCGCATCGATGAGCATCGAGAGACGCTCCGCCGGGGCTTGCCGCTCCAGCATCTGATAGTGCAGCACGGCGCCTCCCTCGTTGAGCGCGATGATGGGGTTGTAGGGCAGTTCCTGCTCCCGCAGGCCGCAGGCGCGCAGGAATTGCAGCTCGATCTCGAATTCCGAAGCGCCTTCCGCAAAGGCTTGCGCCGCGGCGAGGTGGCCGAGCACTCCCAGCCGGGTGGCCTCGCGCAGGCACGCGAGCTCATAGGGTGTCTTGGCGGCGCGGTCGAAATCCAGGTGCCGCATGAGAGCACGGGGGTTGATCGCTGCGACGCCCCAACTCGAGAGCTCCGTGAAAGGGTCGCCAATATAGGCCACGCGGCCCAGATCCCGCGGGAGGTGCGGTCGGGCCGCCGTCAGGTCCTCGATGGGACGGACGTCGAAGTGTTTCGTCCAATAGGCCCGCGGGAGGTCCGCCGCCTTGTGCCAGAAGTCCGTCGGACGGTGAAAGAGCAGGAGCGGCTTTGCGCCCGGCTCGACATACACCAGGCAGTCCGGCACGTCCGATACGGGTGCCCAGACCTTGAAGGGGGCGTGGGCTTCGAAGGGGTAGGTGCGATCGTCCTCGAAGATCGTCAGCAATGAGCCGGAATGCACCAGCAGGCCGGAGAAATGACAGGCCTCCAGTGCGCGCGCGGCGCGGGCGCTGACGGCGGCCAGGTGTAGTCCGAAGGACCTTTCCAGCTCCGCGGTCAGCTGGGAAGAGGGCTCGAGGCGCGGTTCAACGTTGGACATGGGGCTCGCTCATTGGGATTCGAGGGGTGATTGTAAGACCCCAACGTGCCGTTCACGCACCGTTCAGGGCCTGGGCCACACTATCCGGCTTGGAAGGGGTTCCATGACATTTAGTTGCATTGCCGGTGTAGCATCATGGCGACGATGGTGGTGCCGGGCTGTTTCAAAACGCACGGGACCTCTATAGAATTTGCCTACGCGACCCGTGAAGGACTCGCGGAACGAACAAAAAACTCGTTCGTCTGGTTTTCTCACCACTCTTGCTTCTCTTCGGGGTACCGATCGATGAACACGAAACTTGCTCTTAGCGCACTCGTTGCGGCGCTGATGCTGACGGCCTGCGCGAAGCAGGAAGCCGCCAGCACTGAACCCGCTGCCACTCCTCCGGCTGCCACCGAGGCTCCGGCGGCTCCCGCTGCTCCGGCCGATAACGCCGCTGCGCCGGCTGCTCCGGCCGCGGACTCGGCTGCTGCTCCTGCTGCTCCTGCCGATGGCAGCGCCGCGCCGGCCACGCCGCCGGCCGACAGCTCGGCTCCGCCGAAGCAGTAAGCTTTGTCGTCGAAGTAATTCGTCGCGGATTACTTCAACTCAAGGCCCAAGGCTGAACTACGGCCCGGACGGATCGCGCGAGCGAGCTGTCCGGGCCGTGTTGTTTTTGGCAGTTCCACTATGGCCGTGACCGTCAGTGTGCGTGACGCCCGGGGATCCGACAGCGATCGTCGCTGGATCCAGAGCGTGTATCGCGACTATCTGGATGACCTTGCCCCCGATACCGGAGTGTTCCCGGTGCTGGGGGAGGTCGGCCACCGAGAGCCGGACCTGATCGTGCGCTGGTTCGGAGACCCCAACGCTTTCCCCTTCATCATTCTCAAGGCCACCGAGCCTGTCGGGTTCGCGATGGTCGTGCGAGCGCCGCGCACCCTGGCGCAGCCGCAGGTCGATTATCGAATGGCGGAGTTCTTCATTGCACGGACCCGTCGCCGGCTCGGTATCGGGGCGACAGCGGTACACCTCATCCTGAGCCGCTTTGCCGGCCGTTGGGAGATCACGGAATACATGCGTAATGCGGGAGCGGTCAGCTTCTGGCGGCGCGTGGTGGCGGCCTACACGCACGGCAGCTACCAGGAAAGAATCATCAACGGCGAAGTGCGGCAGGTTTTCGAGTCGTTGCGGAAGAGGCCGAGTTAACCCAATCTACCGCCGGTGGTGGATGGCTGTTTTATTGTGGGAGCAGGAGCCGCAGCCTCCCGAGAGTTGTCCGATGGTTCGGGTCCGCAGGCGTGTCAGCATTCCGGGCGCCACTTTACCCAGTGCGGGGGCAAACAGCTCCAGGGTGCGCAGTCGCAGGCGGGGCGACATCAGGCGCCAGGCGCTGAATACGGCGCAGGTCGCCACGATGAGCCCGACCAGGATGTTTTCCAGCAGCGGCGCCATCTCAGGTAGCTCCCAACGCCAGCGCAACGTGGTACGTGATGAACGAGGCAGCGTACGCCAGCACGAATAGATAACCCGCCATGATGAGCGGATACCGCCACGAGTTCGTTTCCCGTTTTACGACCGCGAGGGTCGACAGGCACTGTGGTGCGAAGACGTACCAGGCGAGGAGCGAGAGTGCCGTCGCCAGACTCCAGCTTCGCGCGATGACCGGTGCCAGCGCCCCTGCGACGTCGCCCGTGTCGGACATGGCGTAAACCGTGCCGAGAGCGCTCACCGCGACTTCACGCGCGGCAAGTCCAGGAACCAGCGCGATCGAGATCTGCCAGTTGAAACCGATGGGCGCGAAAATGAACTGCAACCCACGACCCAGCATGCCGGCGATGCTGTATTGAATGGCGGGCCCGGTCGCACCCCCGGGCGGGGCCGGAAAGCTTGCGAGGAACCAAAGTACGACCATGAGCGCAAGAATGATCGTGCCCACGCGACCGAGGAAAATTCGCAGGCGCTCCCACAGGCCGAGCGCCAGGTTGCGCACGTTGGGAAAGCGGTATTCGGGCAGCTCCAGGAGCAGCGGCCGCTCTTCGCCGCGCATCACAGTGCGTTTCAATGCGAACGCCACGCCCATCGCACTCAACACGCCGGCCATGTAGAGGGTGAAGAGCACCAGCCCCCGCAGATTGAAGATGCCGACGCTTCGCTGCGGAATGAACGCTCCGATGAGGAGCGCATACACCGGCAGGCGCGCTGAGCAGGTCATGAGCGGCGCAATCATGATGGTGGCCAGCCGATCGCGGCTCGAAGGAATGGTGCGCGTAGCCAGCACGCCCGGAATCGCGCACGCGAAGCTCGAGAGCAGCGGGATGAAGGCCCGTCCCGAGAGCCCGACTTTCCCCATGAGGCGGTCGAGCATGTAAGCCGCACGCGGCAGATAACCGGAGTCTTCGAGCGACAGGATGAAGAAGAACAGGATCAGGATCTGCGGAACGAACACCAGCACGCTGCCCGCGCCGGCGATGACACCATTCAACACGAGATTCCGCAGCGGTCCGGCGGGCATGGTGGCGCCGATGACCTTCCCGAGCGCGTTGATTTGATCCTGGATGAAGTCCATCGGCACGCGTGCCCAGCTGAACACGGCCTGGAACATCAAGAACAAAACGATCGCCAGCAGGATGGGGCCGGCGATCGGATTGAGCACGACAGAGTCGAGTTTCGATAGCAACGCAACGCGCGGCGGCACCCGATAGCCGATCTCGTCGAGAATGCGCCGGACTTCTCGTTGCGTTGCCTCGATGTCTGCCGCCGTCGCAGGTGGCGGCGTTTCTACGTGCGTCTGATGCTCCGTGAAACGATATTGATCGATCGCCTCGACCAGAGCGCGTTCGCCGCCCGGTTTCACAGCCACGGTTTCTACAACTGGGACGCCAAGTGCGCGCTCGAGCGCCGCGCGGTCGAGTCGGAAGCCCCGTTGCTTCGCGACGTCGCTCATGTTGAGCGCGACAATCATCGGTCGACCTATGCGTTTCAGCTCGAGAACCAGGCGCAGGTTCAGGCGCAAATTGGTCGCGTCAACGACGCAGACGAGCAGATCCGGTGGCGGCTCGCTCGCGTGTCGGCCGAGGATGACATCGCGTGCGACCGCCTCGTCCAACGAGGTGGGCTCCAGGCTGTAGGCTCCGGGAAGATCGATTAATCGATAGACGCGGCCCGTGCTCGGGCCCGCGAAGCGGCCTTCCTTACGCTCGACCGTGACGCCCGGGTAGTTCGCGACTTTCTGCCGGCTGCCTGTCAGGCGGTTGAAGAGCGCGGTCTTGCCGCAGTTGGGGACGCCCACGAGCGAGAGGCTCGGGCCGGATACCGCACTCAAACCCACGAGGCGGGGTTCGGCACGGATATCGGCGGAGGCGTTCATCTGGTCCGGGAGATCTCCACCCAGATGGATTCGGCCTCGCGACGCCGGAGCGCGAGGGTCGTGTTGCCGATGCGAACCACGAAGGGATCACGTCCCGGCCAGGACTCGGCCAGGATCTCGAACTGCTCGCCGCTGAAGAAACCCAGCTCCAGCAGGCGCCGCTCCAGCGAGCTCATCGTGCCCGCCGCCATCCCGATCCCCACGACCAAGCCTGAGCTTCCGGGCGACAAAGTGCTCAAGCTCACGTAGCCAGGGTTCAGTGCAAGACCCACAGGGGCGGCAGCAGCATCCATATGCCGAGTATGAATGAGAACGGTTCGCATTTGCAATGTCTCTGACACATTACCGGCGTTCCGTCCCGCTGTGAGTGTGCTGGAGGGCTCAGGTGGGCGGCAGGGGCCTGAGCATGTGGTCCTATGAAGGGCCGGGGCTCCGTCCTTCTGAAGGCGTGCCTGGGGCGGGGCGGCGGGCCCGGGGTGGGAGGGGGCGGCCCGGGCGGGGCGGCCCGGGGGGCGGCCTTGGGTGGGCGGTGGGCTGGGGGGCGTCATAGAGGAGACCGCGTCGCGTCGCCCCCAAGAGTGCGCTCACGGCCCCTCACGTCAGGCGGTGCCGGTGAAACGGCGGCCTTCGGGTTCCGGCCTGGGCTTCGCCCGGGCTTTTTCCAGGAGGGGGCGGAGGAAGGCCCCCGTGTGCGAGTGGGGGTTGGCTGCGATCTGTTCCGGGGTGCCGGCGGCGATGATTTCGCCGCCGCCTTCGCCGCCCTCGGGGCCGAGGTCAATGAGCCAGTCGGCCGTCTTGATGACGTCGAGGTTGTGCTCAATGATGACGATGGTGTTTCCTTCGTCGCGCAGGCGGTGCAGGACGTCGAGGAGTTGAGCGACGTCGTAGAAGTGCAGGCCGGTCGTGGGTTCGTCGAGGATGTAGAGCGTGCGGCCGGTAGCGCGCTTCGCGAGCTCGCGAGAGAGCTTCACACGTTGCGCTTCGCCCCCTGAGAGCGTGGTGGCGTTCTGGCCGAGGCGCACGTATGAGAGGCCGACGTCTACCAACGTTTGAAGCTTGCTCGCGACAGTGGGGACGTTCTGGAAGAAGCGGAGGGCGTCTTCCACCGTCATTTCCAGGACTTCGTGGATGTTTTTGCCGCGGTAGCGGATCTCTAATGTTTCGCGGTTGTAGCGCTGCCCTTTGCAGACGTCGCACGGCACGTAGACGTCCGGGAGAAAGTGCATCTCAACTTTGATGACGCCGTCGCCTTGACAGGCTTCACAGCGGCCGCCTTTGACGTTGAAGCTGAATCGGCCGACGTCGTAACCGCGTGCGCGCGCTTCGGGCACAGCCGCGAACAATTCGCGCAGTGGGGCGAACAGGCCCGTATAAGTCGCGGGGTTCGAGCGGGGCGTGCGGCCGATGGGGCTTTGATCGATGTCGATGACTCGGTCAATCTGCTGGAGGCCCTCGATGCGATCGCAGGGAGGGGCGTTCAGGGGCGTGTTGTTCAGGTAGGAGGTGGCATAACCGAACAGCGTGTCGATGATCAGGGTCGATTTGCCAGAGCCCGATACGCCCGTGACGCAGGTGAGCAGGCCCAGCGGAATTTCCGCAGTGACGTGCTTCAGATTGTTTCCCGTCGCATCGACGACGCGGATTTGTTTATCCGGTGACGGTCGTACGCGTACGGCAGGGATGGCAATCTCCCGCTTCCCGGCCAGGTACTGTCCGGTAATGGAGGCTGGGTTCGCGATGATGTCGCGTGGGGTTCCCTGAGCGACGATTTCGCCGCCGTGCACGCCCGCTCCCGGGCCGAGATCGATGACATGGTCGGCTTCGAGGATCGCCTCTTCGTCGTGCTCCACGACAATCACGGTGTTACCGATGTTCCGCAGCTGCTTGAGCGTCGCGAGCAAACGCCGGTTGTCTCGTTGGTGCAGGCCGATCGACGGTTCGTCGAGGATGTACATGACTCCCGTCAGGCCGGAGCCCACCTGGCTGGCGAGTCGGATGCGTTGTGCCTCGCCCCCCGACAGGGTTTCAGCGCTGCGATCGAGCGTTAGATAGTCGAGGCCGACATCGACGAGGAATCGGAGGCGGTCGGCGACGTCCTTTACGATCTTCGTCGCGACTTCGCCGCGCCACCCAGGAAGGTTCAGTGAGCGGAAGAATTCGAGAGCCTTACCGACGGTCATGTGAGCCGTCTCGGGCAGCGTCTGGTCGGCGACGAAGACGAAGCGCGCAGCGCGATTCAATCGCGTGCCGCCGCAGTCAGGGCACGGGCGCATGCCAAGATACTTGGCAAGCTCTTCTCGCACGGTCGCGGATTCCGTCTCGCGATAGCGGCGTTCGAGATTTGGCAGGACGCCTTCGAAAGGGTGCCGCGCGACGACGCGGCGCTTACCGCCTTTGCCGGGCGCCTCGCTGCGGAATTCGATGATGTCCTCGCCGCTGCCGTTCAGGACGACACCCTGTACCTTCGGCGGTAACTCGTTCCATGGCGTCTCGATGTCGAAGTCGTAGTGACTTGCGAGAGCCTGGATGAGTTGGAAGAAGTGCGCGTTACGGCGGTCCCATCCCCGGATGGCGCCCCCCGCCAACGACAGGTGGGGGTGCAGGACGACCCGCTGCGGGTCGAAGAATTCCTTCTGGCCCAGGCCGTCGCAGGTGGGGCAGGCGCCGGAGGGATTGTTGAAGGAAAAGAGCTTGGGCTCCAGAGGGGGCACGCTATAGCCGCAGATGGGGCAGGCATGGCGGCTCGAGAAAACGATCTCCTCGCGTGAGGGCTCGTCCAGGAACGTGAGTCGTGCCAAGCCGCCGGACAACCGGAGTGCGGTTTCGAACGACTCGGCGAGTCGTTGTGCGGCGTCGGGCCGGACGCGCATGCGGTCGACTACGGCTTCGACCGTGTGTTTACGCTTCGGGTCGAGTTTCGGCAGCGCGTCCATTTCGTGGATGCGTCCGTCGATGCGGACGCGCACGAAGCCTTGCGCTGCGAGACTCTCGAGCACTTCAGCGTGTTCACCTTTACGGTCGGTCACGAGGGGGGCGAGGAGGGCAGCGGCGGTGCCTTCGGGGAGCTTCATGACCTGATCGACCATCTGGCTTACGGTCTGCGCCGTGAGGTCAATCATGTGATCCGGGCAGCGGGGCGTACCGGCGCGTGCGTAGAGAAGGCGCAGGTAGTCGTAGATCTCGGTAACCGTGCCCACGGTTGAGCGTGGGTTGTGCGACGTCGCCTTTTGCTCGATGGCGATCGCGGGCGAGAGGCCCTCGATGGTGTCGACGTCCGGCTTTTCCATCATCGACAGGAACTGGCGCGCGTACGCCGACAGGGATTCGACGTAGCGGCGCTGGCCCTCGGC
>DASZVD010000365.1:0-14391 GCA_035547375.1 Steroidobacteraceae bacterium | reverse complement strand
GAGCCTGCCGAGTGGGGCGGGATCTGCCTGCCGCACCTGCGGACCGTGGCACGACATCCTGGGGCGCAGGGGCGGGTATCACGCTGGAGTCGCCATCAGGCGAAAGCGGTGGAGCGCCTGGTGGAGGACATGCAGCGTTATGTGTTGAAGCGCGATGCCCTGCGCCGGAGCTTGACGACGAAGGAAGAAACCGATGCGGCCGCTCGAGCGCTCGCGTTTTTTGCGGCCCACCGTGTCGTCGTGGTCCGCGACGAGTCGTGCGACGATGGGGCCCAAGCGCCGTGGCAGCGGATCACGACCGCGGGTGCGGAGAAGGTTGACGTGGTAAGTTAATTTCCCTATTCTCAAACATGTTGATGAATCGGGGATGGAGTCCCCCCCGAACCGCCCAAGCAGCTAATGACTCCTACCGTGCGTAATGGTTGAGCGCGCGGTGGGACGTGAACGGCACGCACCCCGCGCGTAAGGGGTGTGACATGCAACAGCTCAAGGCCCGGGCGCGCTTTTTCCTCTCGTTTCTCGGACGTCCTTTCCGGTCTCACCGGCCGGCACGACGTGTATTGATCCTTCCTGTTCGTCCGTCGACTTCCGCCGCGGGACCTGGTGCACGGCCGTCGTTCCTCTCGCTCTTCAGCTTGCGCACGAGAGCGGTGTCCCTTCGTGCTCACTCAACCCGATCAGGTAACCCTCATGAATAACAAAGCGGCGATTACCTCTACCGTTGGCTACATGTGCCTGGCCCTCACGGGCTGGATGATCTCCATGCCGAATGCAGGCTGGTTCGACCAGGTGCAGGGCCATGGCAGCGCGCTGTTGTTTCCGCTGGCGCTGGTGTTGGTCGTCATGGGAATTCTCGCCTTCCTGAGCGAGCGCGCCCTCGATGCGGTGATCTTCTTCGGCGGCGCCGGGCTGTTCTGGTCGGTTCACGAGTTCCTGCTGGGCGAGGTGGGCGCCGGCGCGGGCGCCGCGGAATCACCTCGCTATGCGGGCTGGTACTGGTTCATCTGGGCGGTGTTCTTCTGCTACGTGTGGCTGGGCTCCTTCAAGGCAGGCCTCGAGCGGATGTTGTTCCTGCTCGGCCTGTGGCTGACGCTGCTCGCCTTGGCCATCGGCGCCTGGACGGGGCTGCACGGCTTTCAGGTCCTGGGCGGCTATCTGGGTCTCGCCACGGCGATCCTCGCGGCGATCACGTCCGCTGTTGCCGTCATCAGCCACGGTATGAGCGGGCTCGCCGCGCGTTCCGCCACGACACAGCCGGCCTGACGGCCGCATTTCGGATCGCACGGCGAGGGGCCTGCCGTGCGGTCTGTGCAGTCCATGCCTCCAGGACGATGAGCCCCCCGGAGACGCGATGATGGCCAAGCTCATCGACTTGAAGGCCCGAGAGATCCTCGATTCGCGCGGGATCCCGACCATTGAGGTCGACGCCAGGCTCGAGGGCGGCGCGTGCGGCCGAGCCGCCGCGCCCTCGGGCGGCTCACGGGGGAAGCGTGAAGCGGTTGAGCTTCGCGATGGCGATTCAAGCCGTTATGGTGGGTGCGGCGTGCGTCGAGCGGTCCGCAACGTACACGAGGTGATTGCGCCGGCCCTGCTCGGCCTCGAGTGTCTGGATCCGCGCTCGGCCGATCATCGACTCATCGAGTTGGATGGCACGGCAGACCGCAGCCGCCTCGGCGCGAACGCCATGCTGGCGGTCTCGATGGCCGTCACTCAAGCGCTGGCGAGCGCGGGGCACCTGTTCGAATACCTGTTCGACTATCTCTCGATACGGAGCGAGGTCTGGTTGCCGGTTCCCATGTTCAATGTGCTGAACGGCGGCGCGCATGCGGGCAACAACGTCGATATCCAGGAATTCATGATCGCTCCGGTCGGCGCGCCGAGTTTCTCGGAAGCCCTGCACATGGGCGTGGAGGTCTATGGGGCGTTGCGTGCGCTGCTCAAACGCGAGGGACTCGCCACATCCATCGGGGATGAGGGTGGGTTCGCGCCGGATCTGGACGGCGCTCATACGCAACCCTTGGAACTCCTGGAAGCCTCCATCGACCTCGCGGGACTGAAGTCCGGGCGCGATGTGGTGATCGGCGTCGACGTCGCCGCAGGCGAGCTGCTGGAGTCGGGAAGCTACTTCTTTCGAAAATCCATGCGGCGCCGGCGCTCGACGGATCAACTGATTCAGACTTATATGAGCTGGTTGAAGCACTATCCGATCTGGTCGATCGAGGATGGGCTCGCGGAGTCGGACACGGACGGGTGGCGCGCGCTCACCGCAAGCCTCGGAGATCGTGTGCAGTTGGTCGGCGACGATCTCTTTGTCACCAACGTGAGTCTGCTGCGTGAGGGCATTGCCCGTGCTCTGGCCAATGCCATTCTGATCAAGCTGAATCAGGCAGGGACGGTGTCGGAGACGCTGGAGGCGATTGCGGAGGCCGAGCGTAATCAGTATGGGGTCATCATCAGTCATCGCGCCGGAGAGACGGACACGGATTTCATCGCTGACCTGGCGGTCGCCACCCAAGCCGGCCAGATCAAGGCCGGTGCGCCGGTGAGAGGCGAACGGGTCGCCAAGTACAATCAGCTGCTGCGGATCGAGCAGGCGTTGGGCTCGCGCACGCGGTATGCCGGTTGTGAGTTTGCGCGGCGGGGCAGCTTCCTGGTCCGCGACAACGGGCCTCAAACACGCGGCGTGCCGAACACGACGCCCGCGCAATCGGAGCCGAAACCGGCGATGGTGCAGCTCACCTGGGCTGCCCGTGGCTCATGAGGGTTACGGAGTGCACTTCCACAGCATCCTCGATCGCGAGCCCGGTGCCGGTAGCGCCGCCGGGAGTGCGCGGGAGCCTGGGATCTTTCACGATCTGCACCTCGACCAGGTCGTGGAGGCGGCTATCGCCGGCCGGGAGGAGTACGACCTCGAGTCCTTCTTCCATACACCGCTGAGCTCAGTTGCCGAGGTGGAATACCGGCAGGCCGTGATCAGGGATCTCCAGGCTCACTCGATTCGATCCCATGTGACGTCCTTCGCGGACTCGATGCGGCAGATGCGCGCGGAGCTGAAGCAGGTCGAGAAATCCTACTACGAACAGCAGAAGCAACGTTGGTTCCTGCAGGCCGTGGACACGTATTGTGTTGCCGTCGGTTGCCTGGCGCGGGACCTGATGCTGGGCGAGGTCAAATCGGAAGGGCTGGGGCTGCTGCGGGATTACCTGTCCTGCTACGTGACCTCGACGCCTTTTCGCACGCTGGCGGATGAAACGCGTCGCCTGAAATCGGACCTCGCCGCGATCCACTACCGGCTCCACATTCACGGGCCGCGGATTGAAGTGAGCCGCTACGAGTCCGCGCCGGACTACGGCGAGGAGATCGTGCGGACGTTCGAGAAGTTTCGCCAGGGCGCGTCGCAGAACTACGAGTTCGATTCCCCCGCGGACTCGTACATGAATCACGTGGAGGCCGCGGTGCTGGAGCGTGTTGCGCTCCTCTTTCCGGACACGTTCGGCGCGCTCGGGCGGTTCTGCGAAGAGCACGGCGGTTACCTCGACCAAGTCCTGCAAAGGTTCGATCGCGAGGTGCAGTTCTATCTCGCGGTGTTGGAGCTGTTCGAGCGGCTCGGCCGGGGCGGACTCGCGTTCTGCCTGCCCAAGGTGAGCGATTCGAAGGACGTGGACTGTCACGGGGTCTTCGATGTGGCCTTGGCGATTCGCCTGCAGGCGGACGCCGGCCGTCTGATTCTCAATGATTTCCATCTCCGCACGCCTGAGCGCATCCTGGTGGTGTCGGGTGCCAATCAGGGCGGCAAGACGACATTTGCGCGCACGGTCGGGCAACTTCACTACCTGGCGAGTCTGGGCTGCCCGGTCGGCGCGAGCGAGGCGCGCCTGTTCCTCTTCGATCAGCTGTATACGCACTTCGAGCGCGAGGAGGACCTGCAGACCTTGCGCAGCAAGCTCGAGGACGACCTGGTCAGAATCCACGCGATCCTGGAGCGCGCCACGCCCCGCAGCGTGCTGGTCATGAACGAAAGTTTCAGCTCCGCGACCCTGCGGGATGCGTTGTTTCTGGGTGAGCAGGTCATGCGGAAAGTCATGGCCCTGGATCTGGTCTGTGTCTTCGTGACATTCCTGGACGAGCTGTCCACCCTAAGCGAGAAGACAGTGAGCATGGTGAGCACGGTGAAGCCCGAGGATCCGACGCAACGCTCGTTCAAGGTCCTGCGCCGTCCGGCCGATGGTTTGGCTTACGCGGCCGTCATTGCCGAGAAGTATCACTTGACCTACGAGAGCGTGAAGCGCCGGGTGGCCTCTTGAAAGCCTTCCTCATGTACCTGGACCAGGATTTCGAGACGGCGGCGAAGTCGCCGGCGAACGCCGCCGCCCTGGTGCAGGATCTGGAGCTGGAGACGCTCCTGCGAGCCATGGGAGGCGAGGATGAGTATCTGCTGGGCGTCGCCCGGAAAGCGCTGCTCGCCAGTCTCACCGATCCACTGACGATCCGTTACCGTCAGCACATCTTGACGGACTGCCTGGAGCACCCGGCAGTCATTCGCCGCGCCTACGCGCTTGCCGTGGCAGCAATCGAAGGCGAACGCAAGATCTGGGGTTGGACGTCGTTGCGTCGCTCGGCCGATGCGACGCTGCACCGCTCGCTGGAAGTCATGCGGTTATTCCTGCCGATGTTGCGCAACTTGAGAGGAATCGCGGAAACCGAGGGCGCGAGCTTCAAATCCTCCGGATTCGTCCAGCTGTGGAAGATGCTCTCGCGGGAGCTGGGCGAGAGCTACCTCGAGACGGTGGAAGATCATTTGCAACGGCTCACTTTTCCGCAAGGGATGGTCATCAGCGCCGCGCTCGGTGCCGGTAATCGTGGCACGGGATACGTGCTGCGGGAGCCGCCCGCCGTGCTGCGGTGGTGGGAACGGGTGCGGGAGTGGCAGGAACACTGGGGGGAAAAGCGACCAGAGGTTTACGTGTACGAGGTGGCGGAACGGGACGAAACGGGCCACCAGGCGCTGGCTGACCTGCAGCGGAAAGGGATCGCACGGACGGCTGCGGCGCTGGCGCGCTCGGCCGAGCACGTGTTGCACTTCTTCGCGATGTTGCGTGCGGAGCTGGGGTTTTACATCGGGTGCCTGAATCTGCACGAGCAACTGGCGCGGCGCTCTCTTGCCCTCTGCTTGCCGGAGGCTCTCGAATCGACTCACCTCGTGCTGTCCACACAGGGACTGTATGACATCGCGCTGGCGCTGAAGCTCCCGAGCGGGATCGTCGTGAACGATGTCAACGCCGACAACAAGTCTCTCGTCATGATTACCGGCGCCAATCGCGGCGGGAAGTCGACCCTGTTGCGAAGTATCGGTCAAGCGCACCTGATGATGCAGTGTGGTCTGTTTGTGCCGGCCACGGCCCTCCGTGCGGGCGTGTGTCGAGGTCTCTTCACGCATTACAAGCGAGAAGAGGATGCGAGCATGCGCAGCGGGAAGCTGGATGAGGAGTTGCAGCGCATGAGCGGCATCGTGGATCGGATTGGACCGCAGGCGCTGCTCCTGTGCAATGAGTCGTTTGGCTCGACCAACGAGCGGGAAGGCTCCGAGATTGCCCGGCAGATCGTGCGGGCGCTCCTCGAGCGAGAGGTCAGGGTAGTCTATGTGACACACCTCTTTGAGCTGGCAAACAGCCTGTATCGGTCGGGCATGGCCGGCGCGCTCTTCCTGCGCGCGCAACGACTCGGCGATGGGCGACGGACCTTCCGCATCGACGTGGGTGAGCCGTTACCTACCAGCTATGGGCAGGATCTGTACCGGAAGATCTTCGTCGCTGACGCCCAGCGAGCACCGCGCGAGCGGGAGGCAAAACGCCTGATCCCGGAATCGGGCTGAGTCCGGTGGGGATCTCTCCCAGGACGAACCGGTGATACATGAGAGGTCAGTCGGCTCGTGAGACGGGGATATCGCGCTCGCTGACGCTGTCGAGCCGGCGGGCGTTGCAGGAGGCCGCCCGGTACATCCTCAGCCGGCAGTGCACTTCGGGAGGTTTCTGTTTCTATCGTCATGGCTCGATCGAGGAGCCGAACCTCAAGGACACCTATTATGCGGTCGGCGGTCTTCGACAACTGCACATTGCCACGCCGCGGCACGGCGAGACGGTCGAGTATGTGGCTCGGGCATCGTTGTATGGGCAGATGTCATATCTGTATCACTATGCCTTTACGCTCTCGCTGCTGGGGGAGGAAAGCAGGATCGGCACCGTGGAGCGTCGTTGGATCGATCAGCTCGACGTCGCGCTCCCGGAACGGCCGCCGATCGGGGGCGTTACGGGGAGACTGGAGAGCGTGCGCCGGGCCGTTCGTTTGCATCAATATTTCGACGCTTCCGTCCGCGGTGGCGTTGCCCGCCCGGAATCGAGCGCAACAGCCGCTCGCGCACGCCGGACAGAGAAAGAGCATTGCGCCGGGCACGTCATGAGCTGGCTGCAGGAATGGCCAAACTACCCGCAGGCGAATCTCTGGGACGCCTATGTCCTGTTGAGCTTGGCCTCGTACTGGGATGTGCCGGCGCCCCCGTGCATGAGGGAGTGGGTGGAGTCGTTGCAGCGCCTGCCTGTGGGTTTTGGCATGACGGCTCGATCGACCATGTCCAATCTGGAGGTCGTGTATGCGGGCGTTCGCGCCTGCGAGCTCCTGGGACTGGCGGTGCACCAGCCGGCCGAAGTGTTGGAATTCACATTGGGCTGCCAGATGGCCGGTGGAGGCTTTGCACGCGCCCCGGTGTCCCTGCCGGATCTGCAGCTGACCTATCGGGCGATACACGTCATCACCGCCCTGGCGCCGGAAGCGGCGCCGCTGAGCGGGTGAGGGTGGCTGGCGTGCTGCCCGAGAGGCCGGCGGCTCACCGAGGGGCGGGAAGCGTAACCGCCAACGACGAGCCGTCTGCTGCCGTTGTCCGCTAGGAAGTGTGCCTCGCCACTTCAGCTTGGGCCCGGGCGTGCTGATAGTCCGCTTTCTCCCAATGAGCATCCCAATAGACGGTATGGCTCTCGGGGCAGATAGTCCGCAGCAGCTGCCTGACGCTCCCTGCGCCGGCCGATTCGTCGAAGAATTCGATGATCAACGGCGGGTCCGGGTTACGTCGCAGGACATCTCCAACAGTCTCGTAGTGCAGCTGCTCGGAGTGTTCCGCGGCGTCACGGACACACTGCGAGACCGTGACTCCGTGAACGTGGCTTTGCTCGCGGAGCAGGCGCAGGACCTTCTCCAACTGCGCCTTGCGAGTGCTGTGGGTCATTTCCGGAAGATAGAGACGAACCAGGGTAATGGGGGTGTCCATGGTGTTTTCCTCTCAATGAAACAGCGCGACGACGCCTACGATCAGGGCAAACAGTAGGGCGAACAACACGTAACCGGCGTATGCGTTCACGTGTCCAACGTGCATTCGTCTGACTAGGGCGGCAGCCTGCTGCAGAGCGCGTACTGGAGGCCCGAGGATGAGTCGATCCGTTATGGGAACGTCGGCATCTTCGCGCCGGATGGCAGTCCGAAAATGCGTCGCCACGGCCTCCGTGCTGTCTTCTACGGTTGTCGGGCGCAGCAGCGCGCGAAAAACGACACGAACGGGATTGGAGAATCCGGTCGCGGTGTAGGTGATGCCGGGCCACAGCCGGCGAATACCGCCGTCCCATGCCGCCGAGCGCGTCAGCCGGCGCCGCCACGTGAGCGCTCGAAACAAGACAAAGCTCGCGCCAACAATGAGCCCTAGCACGATGGCGGTGTATGAAGTCGACATGGCGAAGACTACCGGGTTGCGTTCTTCACCTCGATGCAGCACGACCAGCCCCCGCCCGGGGACGATATCGTGACCGACTTCGCTCCCCAGCCCGTGAAACTCCGCGAGGAAAGTTTCAGGGACGTGCTCCCGTTGCTGGCTCTCCCTGTCGAAGAACGGCGGCACGAGAGCGATGGTCGCGCTTGCGTGCACAAACGGCGAGCTCGCGCCATCGATCACCGGGATGACATATGTCGGCAGGACACCCAAGGCTATACAAGCTGCGGCGAGGATTCCCAGAGGCCAGCGTGTGGATCGCGGTGCCTCGGTTGCCCGGGCGGCGCCGTTGGAGCGGGCGATGCCCAGGAATCCCATCGAGAAGACCTTGGCGAAGCAGGTCACCGCGAGCCCTGCCGTGAGCGCCAACAGTGCCCCGGATACTGCAAACAGCACTCTGTCCGGTGTCGAAGCCAACTCCTCCGAGCGCAGGATGGTCTGCAAGGTGAGCCATTCGCTGACAAACCCGTTCAGCGGCGGCAGGGCGGCGATCGACAGGACGCCGATGAGGAAGAGTCCACTCGTCCACGGCAGGTGGCGGATCAGTCCGCCGAGTCTGTCCAGGTCGCGTGTGCCCGTGCGCTCCTCGATGAGCCCGGTGCCGACAAACAGCAGTGCCTTGTAGATCGAGTGGTTGGTGAGGTGATAGAGGGCGGCGACGAGCGCGATGGAGGCCGCCACCTCGTGCCCCGTGGACACGAACACGAGGCACGCTCCCAGGCCGGCCGCGACGATGCCCATGTTCTCGATCGTGCTGTGGGCCAACAGTCGCTTCAGCTCCGACTGAATCGTCGCATACAGGATCCCGACCAGCGCCGATACACTGCCCACCAGCAGGACGATCAGGCCCGCGTTCGGCGAGCGGACGGGAGCCAGGTCCAGAGCGAAGCGGGCGATGCCGTAGATGCCCAGATTGACGATGACGGCCGACAGCAGCGCCGACACGTTGGTCGGGGCCGCCGGATGGGCCAGGGGCAGCCAGCTGTTGCGCGGCACGAGGCCCGCCTTGACGGCGAAGCCGAAGAACGACAGGAGGAAGATGGCCCATTTCAGGCTCGGACCGAGCATCGCGGCGCCGGTCCGCAGCGCTGCAAAATCCAGCGTTTCCTGGCTCCCCGCGGCCAGTACGAACGCGATGATCACCGCCACCGAGCCCGCTTCACTCATGGCGAGCATGACGTAACCGGCCTGCGCGCTCTCCTCGCGGTCTTCGAACGTGACCAGGAGATAGCTGATGATCGACATCGCTTCCCAGCCCACCAGGAACGAGATGGCGTCGTCGGCCACCAGGACGAGCGCGATTGCAGCGAAGAGGCTGTGATAGAGCAGGCTGAAATATCGCAGGTTGCGGTGCTCCGCGTGCTTCAGGAGGTAGTGGCTGGAGAACAGCGAGACCGGCAGATAGACCAGCCCGGTCACGAACAGGAACAGTCCCGACAGTCGATCCGCGCTCAGGCTCGGCCTTCCCAGCGACAGCACGGGCCAAAGCGTGATGTGGAAGGTCTCGCCGCCAACGAGCACGATGGCGGCGAGGGTGAGCGCGGTCAGAGCGCAGACCGATCCGACCCCGGCGATCCAACGTGGGAGCAGGCCTCGAGGCACCCCGAAGGCACCGAGACCGCCCAGCGCGCACAAGGCAAAGAACGACACCAACAGTCCGGCACCGAGACTCATGGGAAAGACTCCTGCGGTGCCTGCGAGGATGGCGTCGCACTGCCTTCCTTGGGAGGCTCGCGCGGCGGCTTACGGTCAACCAACACCAGCAGTCCGTGGAGGATCGCAAGGGGTGGCGGCGGACACCCGGGGACTACGACATCCACCGGGAGCAATTCCCTCAAGCCGCCGGCGCAGACAAAGCTCGGCCCGAACACTCCTCCGCAGATGGCGCACGCACCAATGGCCATCACTCGCTTGGGGGCCGGCAGTGCGGCGTAAGCCTTGAGCAACGGAGTCCGCATCGCGTCGGAGATCGGGCCCGCAACGAGCAGTACGTCGGCGTTGCGCGGCGTGGGCGTGATGAAGAATCCCAGCCGGGTGATGTTGTAGTAAGGGTTGTTGAGTTGCCGGGCCTCACTCATGCACGCGCCACAGGCGCCCGCATCAATGAAACGGATGTGAAGCGAGCGCCCGAACCTGCGGTCGAGGGCTTCCCGGGCTGCGGCCGGCTGGGTGTACGCACCCCATTCGTAGCCCGATTCCCACGGTATGCCCGAACGATCTGCGCCGCTTCGGCAGCGCGAACAGTGAACGCATCGGTTCTCATCTATTGCGAGTTCGCTGCCGCGCCGATTGATCGCATCGACAGGACAGTGCTCGGCTGCCGCCGCCATGGCCTCGTCGTAGGCCACGGCAGGGGCAGGGCGTCCGGGTGACACGCCAGGGGCGAGGTCGGCTCGCCGAGGATACGGGCTGGTCCTGATGCCCGTCCGAAGTCCGATGAAAACCCAGTTCGCCATGGTCGTCTCCTACCGGTCGCACTCGGCGTTGGAGAGGCCGAAGCTGGCGAGGATGATCGGAAAGTCCTGGAACGCGAAGTTCTCCGCGGCGAGGTGAAAGCCGTGCCAGTTGACGAAGGCGGCGGGTGTGACCCGGTACCGTGCCACGGTGCCGTCCCGGTGCAATCGTAAATAGTGAAAAGCCGCTCCCGACGGCGTCTCGACAGCTCGCCACGCACTGCCCGACCGGGGCGTCAATGCGGCACCCGCGAGGACTGGGCCGGACGGCAGCTCATTCAGCAGCTCCCGAATGATCGCCACCGAAGTTTGCGCTTCTTGAAAGAAGACGCGAAGACGCGCGTAGCCGTCGCCTTCGTGTTGGATGGCCACGGGAAAGTCGCACGTCTCGTAGGCGAGGTACGGACAGAGCTTGCGCAGGTCGCGTGATACCCCTGAGGCACGCGCAATGGGCCCCACCAGACCGTAGGAGAGAGCAGCCTCGCGCGAGACGATGCCGACTTCTTCCAGTCGGTCGAGGAAGCTGCTCGAGTACCGCAGTTGGCTGTGCAGCTGCGCGAGCCGTTGGGCGGCCTCGCCGCTCGATGCCTTCAGGCGCTCGCATTGCGCTTCACCCGGATCGAAGCAGAGGCCTCCCGGAGCCAACGCGCCGAAGAGGTATCGGTGTCCTGCCACCTGGCAAGTCAGTCGCAGCAGGTCCTCCTCGATGAGTGCCGCCTGACTGGCGGCCACGCCCAATGCCGTGGAATGGCAGATGCCGGTGATCGTCGCGGCGTGATGGCGCAGCCGCTCGAGCTCCGCCAGGACGGTCCGCAACACCCGGGCACGCTGCGGAACTTCGACTCCGCAGATTTCCTCGGCGGCCTCGCACAGTGCCAGGGCATGCGCGAACGCGGCATTTCCAGAGAATCGCTCGGCGAGCAGCAGCACCCGATCCAGCGGCCGGCCTTCGGCCAATTTCTCGAGGCCGCGATATTTATAGAAGAATCGGGGCACAGTGCGCACGACATCCTCGCCGACGGTCTCGAGGAGGAAGTGCGACGATTCGGCGAAGTCGGAAAAGATGGGGCCGATGGGCATCGCGAAGCTGCCGGGCGAGGACAGAATCAGTGGAGCGCGCCATCGCGGATTCGACTCGCGTGTCTCGAGGCGTCGCGCAGCATCGAAGCTCGCCCGCATTGGATTTACACCCTCGGGCCAGTCTTCGTGCAGCACAAAGTCTCCCAGTCGCGGGTGCCCGGGGAAGTTCACGCCGAACAGGTCTTCCGCTTCGCGCTCATGCCAGTCGTAGGAAGGTCCCTCGGGCAGGTCGCTCAACGAGGGCACGCTCGGATGAGGGCCTTCGGTGCGGACGAGCACTTCGGCCCGCAGTCCGCTCGGAGCATAGAACAGGTAGCGCAGCGACCAGCTCTCTGCCGGGGATTCCTCCACCACCAACGTCGCAAACACGTAGCCGGCCTCCGCCGTCAGCCATTCGCACAAGGCGTGCAGCTCTTCCACGCGCGTCTCCATGCGACAAACTCTTGCGCTGCTATCGAAGGTCACAGCGGCCCGGCCGCTCCAGCGCGCGGGGGCGATCTCCAACACGTCCACCGGGCCTGATTTAACTTCGAGCGGTGAGGAGGCCATGATCGGATTCAGCCTCCCATGGCATTCGCGGCCGAGCGCAACAGGTCACCCAGACCCGCGGGTACATAAAGACCGAGCAGCAGCAACGCAATTCCCGCCAGGACCAGTGCCAACCGACATGACAGCGGCACCGCGGAAAGCGGCTCTCCAGATGTCCGGTCCGGAGAGAATGTCATTCGATTGATGTGTGCCATCACCGCGCAGAAGGCGATCGCGACCATCGCGGCCAGCACGCCCGTGACGGCGTATTGGCCGCTCGCGACACCCGCCTTGAAGATGAGCAGCTCGCCGATGAAGATCGCGAACGGCGGCGCGCCGGCGATCGCGAGGGCGCCTGCGGCCAAAGCGATCGCCGCTCCCGGCGCCGCCCGAGCCATCCCGCGGACGGAAGCGATTTCCTGCGTGCCATAGGTGGTCGCGACAACGCCTGCCGCCAGGAAGCAAAACGACTTCGCGATCGCGTGGCCCATCATCTGGTAGGCGGCGGCCAAGTGGGCTTCGGCCCCGCCGAGCCCGGCGGCCACGAGAATGATGCCCATGTGCTCCACGGTCGAGAACGCGAACAGGCGCTTGAAGTCCCGGACGTAGATCAGCAGCAAGGTCGCCACGAACACCGACAGCAGGCCGAAGCCGATGAACCACGGTCGCGCATCCAACGTGGGCACGCCGCTGACCACCGGGAACAGACGCAAGATGACGTAAAGCACGGTCATCGTCTCGACGCCCGAGAGCAAAGCACAGATCGAGGCGGGGGCCTGGCTGTGGGCATCCGGCAGCCAGGTGTGCATCGGCACGAGCCCCACCTTGGTGCCGAACCCCACCAGGATGAGCAGGAACGCCGGCCAGAGCAGGGTGGGCGGCATGCGCGGCGCGATGCCGACCAGACTGACCCACGTGAACGTCCGGGAACCGGCGAGCCGTGTTCCCCAATAAAGGAGCAGGAATCCGAGCAGCGCCAACACGGCCCCGAGCGTGGTGAGAACCACGTACTTCCAGGCGGCTTCCAGGGCCTCGGGTGTCGCCTCGAACCCCACGAGAAAAGCGGATAGGAGGGTGGTGAGCTCGACGGCCACCCACATCAACGCGACATTCGCCAGGATCGGCACCGCCACGAGGGACAGGACGAACAAGTTGTAGAGGCCGTAGTAGTGCTGCTCTTTTCGAGCGTCCGCGTGAGCAGAACGCACGCGGATGTATCCCCACGAGAACAGGGCTGCGGTCGTTGCCACCAGCGCGACGAGGATGAGCACGAGGGCGCCCAGCCCGTCGCAGGCGAGCCCTCCTTGCAGGGCCTCCAGGTGTCCGGCGGCCAGGGTCGCCTTTGCCACGGCCAGACAGAACAGCAGCACGACAATGCTGCTGACGAGCGTAATCGGTGCGGCCCAGCGCCGGCCGAGCGGTGACAAGGTCAAGCCGCTTGCCAGAGCGGGTACGAGCACAAGCGCGGCGAGTTCCATGATCAGGGCTCCCGTTGCATGGTCAGGGCTCCCGTTGCATGGTCAGGGCTCCCGTAGCGCGGCGAGGAGGCCCACCGCGGTGGTTCCCACCCGCTGGTGGATCTGGCGCGTCAACAGCCCCACCACCAGCGCGACAACCGGTACGTCGACGGCCGCGGCCAGCTCCGAGATGACGGGGAGATCCGGAACGATGGCAACGCCTGCGAAGAACACGCCGTTTTCCAGCGCCAGAAGGCCCAACAGCTGTGGGACGGCCTCGCGGCGAACCACGACCGTGAAAATGCCCAGGAACATCGCGGCAAGCCCGAGCGGCAGGTTGGTCGGGGCGAAGAGAGCGTTGACCGACTCGACGATCGGGTGGACGACGACGTAGGCGATCACGATCAACACCGCGGCGATCAGCAGTGAGCTGGGGATATTCAGCACCCGGGAGATCTCCCGGGTGCGGTAAACCTCCGCGCTCACGGTGCGTCGCAGTATCCAGGGGATCAACAGAGTCTTGGTGCACACCGTGATCGCGGCGACCGCGAAGAGGTGCGGCGATCCGAGAGCGAGGCCGAGCAAGGCCGCCGACACGGTGAGCAGCAGTGACTGCGCGATGAACAGCTGCAGCGAGGCCAGCACCTGCCGGGTCGCCAGGACACCGATCGCGCTGAGCAGAAACAGTGCGCCGGTGAGCGCATTGAGCGCTGTCAGGAGCGGAAGAGGCGAGCCGCTCATAGCCGAGTCCCCGCATCCTCCGAGAGCCGCATGATCATCGCGACCACGGAGATGACAAACGCGGCCCCGAGGAATTCGGAGATGCGAAACAGCCGCAGCTTGGCGAGGGAGGATTCGATGTAAACCAGGACGAGCACGAACCCGAAGATCTTCAGGAGCACCCAAGGCACGGCAAGGAGGACGGCGCCGGTGTCAACCTGCCTGGCCAGTCCCCACGGCGTGGCCAGGACGTTGACGAAGATGCACACCAGGATGAGCAACTTCATGGCGCCGGCCCATTTCATGAGAGCGGCGCCCCGCCCCGAGTATTCCAGGGATTTCG
>DASZVD010000364.1:0-5715 GCA_035547375.1 Steroidobacteraceae bacterium | reverse complement strand
GCCGGCCCAGCCACCCCCGAAAATCACCGCCGCGCAGGCCGCCGCCGCTACGTCCATGTAGTGCAGACCTTCGCGAGTGGCTTCCCAGAAAATCAATGCCTTACCCTCGCGCTATCCCTCGAATCCGCGAAGTCGGGCTAGCCTATTTGGCCGAAAGTCGCCTGGGCGGCGCTTTCGGCGAGACCCTACACGGTCGGCCGCCGGCAAAAAGCGTGGTTTTTGCCGGCTACCACATCAGGGGGCGCCGGACGGCGCGTTCGGCGTGGCGACAGCGTTCGAAAGTCGCCTGGCGGTGCTTTCGGCGGATGAGCCCCGTGGCTTCTCAGGCTGCGCGCACCGACTCCCGAGCCGCGGGTTGAGCATCCGTTTCGCGTAAGGCAAGCCTCAGCTGCGCAAGCTCGGATTCCCCGATGCTCTCCTTCTCCAACACCAGTTTAGCGCCCTTCTCGAGCACGGTACGGGCCTTGGTGAGCACGGACGTGGCGGTCTGGAACGCCGCCAGCACCATCTCGCGCACGGCGCAATCGATTTCCCGAGCCGTCTGCTCGCTGTAGTCGCGTTCAGCGGGAGCCAGCGAGGTTCCCTGCAGGAAGGCATGAGGCTCGGTCTCATAAGCGGCAAGTCCCAGCTGCTCGCTCATCCCGTAGCGCGTCACGATGGCACGGGCCAGTTCCGTGGCCTTCGCCAGATCGTCCGCGGCTCCCGTGGAGGGGGTTCCGAACACCAACAGCTCGGCAGCCCGTCCGCCCAGCAGCACCGCCATGCGCCGCTGCAATTCGTCCTTGCTCATGAGGAACCGGTCTTCCGTGGGACGCTGAATGGTGTAGCCCAGGGCGCTGATGCCGCGCGGAATGATCGAAACCTTCTGCACCGGGTCCATTCCCGGCAGCGCCATGGCCACCAGCGCATGCCCCATCTCGTGATACGCGACGGTCTCCCGCTCGTGGGCATTGAGAATTCGCGTCTTCTTTTCGAGGCCGCCGACGATCCGCTCGAGCGCAGCCATGATATCCGCCAGGGCCACCGCCTCGGCATTGCGCCGCGTGGCCAGCAGCGCGGCCTCGTTGATGAGATTGGCCAGGTCGGCTCCGGCAAAGCCCGGGGTCATGGCCGCGACGCGCTCCAGGTCCACATCAGGCGCGAGCTTGACTTTGCGGGCGTGCACGCCGAGGACCGCCAGCCGCCCCTTGAGATCGGGTCGATCCACCAACACCTGCCGGTCGAAACGCCCGGCGCGCAACAGTGCCGGGTCAAGGATTTCAGGACGGTTGGTCGCGCCGATGATGATGACGCCGACGGAAGGGTCGAAGCCGTCCATCTCGGCCAGCAGCTGATTCAACGTCTGCTCCTTCTCGTCATGGCCGCCGGGCCCGTAGGCGCCTCGCGCCCGTCCCAGCGCATCCAGCTCGTCGATGAAGATGATCGCGGGCGCGCTCAAACGGGCCTGCTCGAACAGATCCCGCACCCGCGCGGCGCCTACGCCCACGAACATCTCGACGAACTCGGCGCCGTTGGTGGACAGGAAGGTGACCGAAGCCTCTCCGGCCAACGCGCGCGCGAGCAGCGTCTTACCCGTTCCAGGCGGGCCCACCAGCAAGACCCCTTTGGGGATTCGCGCTCCCAGCCGGCTGTAACGCGCGGGTTCCTTGAGGAAGTCGACCACCTCGCGCAGCTCTTCCTTGGCCTCGTCGACACCGGCAACGTCCGCAAAAGTTACGCCGGTGCGTTTCTCCAGAAGGACCTTGGCGCGATTTTTCCCGACTGACATCATTCCCGGCATGCCGCGCTGCGCCCCCCCGCGCGTGATGAGGTACCACACGCCGAAAAAGAAGAGCAGCGGCATGACCCATGCCATGATCTGCGACAGCAGGTTGCTCGAGTGCTCGCGGGAGAACGGCACCTGGTAGCGGGCGAGCTGCTCGGCGAGCTCGGGCTCGATTCTCTCCGCGCGCAGGACCATCGCGGCGCCTTTCTGGTCGTGACTCTTGAGATACGCGATGATCTGCTGGTCGGTCACCACGACACGCTCGACTTTCCCCGCCGCCAGCGCCTGCTCCACCTCGCTGTAGGAAACCTCGCTGGATTGCTCGGGTGCTGCGCCCCCGGCCAGCCCGGCGAGGTACAGTCCCCCGAGCGCAAGGCACACGAACACAGCATTGGCGAGCACCGTCTTCCACGGCTGCCACTCGCGGCGTGGTTTCAAATCAGCCATGACTCGCCTCAGACGTTGATGATGACCTTCAGGGCCTGATTCGCGGCGGCCCGGCCGAATACTTCATAAGCCCCCAGGATGTTCTCCAAGCTGAAGCGATGCGTGATGAGACGGCTGGGGTCAATCTTCCTGGAGCGCACGGCTTGCAACAACAGCGGGGTGGTCACCGCATCGACCAGCCGCGTCGTGATCGAGATGTTCTGCGACCACAGTCGCTCGAGGTGCAGATCGACCTTGCGGCCGTGCACGCCGACGTTGGCCAGAGTGCCCCCGGGCGCGAGGATCTCCTGGCACAACTCGAAAGTGGCCGGAATGCCGACGGCCTCGATTGCCGTATCGACGCCGATGTGCCGGGTCGCCGCCATGACCTTGCCCACCGCATTCTGCTGCGAGCTGTCGATGGTGAGCGTTGCGCCCAATCGCGCTGCCACCTCCAGTCGAGTCTCATCGACGTCGATCATGATGATCTGTGCCGGAGAATAAAATTGCGCCGTGAGCAGAGCCGCAAGCCCCACGGGTCCCGCGCCCACTATGGCTACCGTGGATTGGGGTGCGACCTTGCCGTTGAGCACGCCACATTCGAAGCCCGTGGGAAGGATGTCACTCAACATCACGAGCGCCTCCAAATCGGCTCCCTCGGGAATGGGATAAAGGCTGGTGTCCGCGTGGGGAATACGCACATACTCGGCCTGCGTACCATCGATCGTGTTACCCAGAATCCAGCCGCCGGAGGTGCAGTGGGAATTCATGCCACGCCGGCAATATTCGCACTTGCCGCAGGATGAGATGCACGATATGAGCACGTGATCGCCTGGCTTGAACGTCGTCACCCCGGGCCCCACCGCCTCGATGACGCCGACCCCCTCGTGGCCCAGGATGCGTCCAGGCGCGCAGGTCGGAACATCACCCTTCAAGATGTGCAGGTCCGTACCGCAGATCGTCGTCTTGAGCACTTTGACGATCGCATCGCCGGCGTCCTGGATGGAGGGTTTCGGACGCTCCTGCAGACTCTTCTGGCCCGGCCCGCCATAGACCAACGCTTTCATTGAAATATCCTCTTGGAACTATGTGTCCATGCTAGAAGAGGCATGCACGGGGGTCAGTACGCAGTTCTACTGGGTCTAAGGAACCAATACTGCCGCGCCTTGCAACTCGCCGCGGCGCAGGCGCGCCAGCGCCTCGTTCGCCTGGGCGAGAGGAAATGTCTCGACCGCCGGTCGCAGGTCGAGATCGGCGGCAACGCGCATGAACGCTTTTCCGTCGGCCCGCGTGAGGTTAGCCACGGAGCTGACGGATCGCTCCCCCCAGAGCAGGCTGTAGGGAAAACTCGGAATATCGCTCATGTGGATACCGGCGCAGACGACACGGCCGGCTTTGCGAACCGCACGTAGCGCGGCCGGCACGAGCGAGCCGACCGGCGCGAAGAGGATCGCCGCATCCAGTGGCTCGGGCGGAAGCTCGTCCGAGCCGCCCGTCCAAACCGCTCCGAGCTGCCTTGCAAAGCTCTCAGCCGCCGCATCCCCCGGGCGCACGAACGCGAAGACGCGTCGACCCTGGGCACGTGCGATCTGCGCCAGCAGATGCGCAGCCGCGCCGAAACCGTACAGCCCAAGGTTTGCGGCATCTCCCGCTGCGACGAAGGCCCGATAGCCGATCAAGCCGGCGCACAACAGCGGCGCGGCCTGCGCATCGGGGTAGCGGTCAGGAATCGACAGGCAGTAGCGCGAGTCCGCGATCGCCGAATCGGCATATCCCCCGTCGATCGAGCAGCCGGTGAAGACAGCGCTCTCGCACAGGTTTTCCAGGCCCCGGCGGCAGTACTCGCACACTCCACAGGTGCCGCCCAGCCAGGGGACGCCGACACGGGACCCCAGCTCGACACCGGTTACCGCGGCGCCCATCTCGATCACCCTTCCAACGATCTCGTGCCCCGGCGTCACCGGATACTTCGCCTGGGGCAGCTCGCCGTCGACGAGGTGCAGATCGGTCCGACAAACACCACATGCCAGCACTCGCAGACGCACCTGGTGCGGCCCCAGGGACGTCTCAGGGCGCTCATCGAAGCGCAGGAGCTCACCGGGCGCGTGGATGCGCATGGCGTGCCCGTCTTTCAGCTGTACAACCTGCATTCAGATCCTCCGGCACCGATCGATTCGGCGCAAAACGTCTTCGAGATCGGGCGCCGTCGTGTCGACGTCGACGGTATTCCAACGCTCCGGCCCCCCCAGCGGCTCCCAGCGCTCCCGCTGCCACCCGAGAACGGCCGGGTCGGCTTCCGATGCATCCTTTCGTTCATCGTGGCGGGCACGCACTCGCGCGATCAGAACCTCCGCGGGCGCCTGACAATGAATCAGACAGGCCGACACCCCCAACCGCACGGCCAGATCTTCGAAGAGAGTACGGTGCTCCCGCCGGGCAAAGGTAGCATCCACGATGACGGAGCGGCCGCCAGCCAGGATATGCGCTGCCGCCTCGACCAGGTGTGTGTAGACCCTGGCGCTCATCTCCCCGGAATACAGCCCTGCCCCGAGACCCGATTGCGTGCGGGCGTCCGGCTCGAGCTCCACCAGGCGCTTACGCTCCAGATCCGAACGGATGTGAACGGCTCCGAGACGAGGCGCCAGCCGACTCGCCAGCCAGGTCTTGCCGGACCCGGACAGACCCGACATGAGCAACAGCGTGCCGTCCGCTGCCAACACCTTGCCGGCGCAAGTCAAATAGGACAAATACCGCGCGCGAGCGCGCTCGTGCTCATCCGGTGCCTGCGACGTCGTGACATTCAGCGCCTGCACCTTGGCGCGCACCAGGGCTCTGTGCGCCGTGTATGCGCGGAGCACCCGACCCGCCTGGTAGTCACCGCCCTGCGAGAGATAGGCGCTCAGAAAAGCTTGCGAGTGCTGGGGGCGAGCCTGAGCTTCCAGGTCCATTGCCAGGAACGCGATCTCGTCGGCCACATCGATCCAGCGAAAGGCCGGCTCGAACTCCAGGCAATCGAATGCGACGAGTCGCGAGGAAAGTCGCACAAGATTCCCCGCGTGCAAGTCACCGTGACATTCTCGCACACGTCCTGCCTCCCGCCGCTCGGCCATCCAGGGAGCGGCTGCCTCCAGGCACCGTGCGAGCCCGGGCCGCAGCGCATTCACCGATGCCCCCGTGGAGAAGACCGCGCTGGCCTGCTCACACTCCGAGAAATTCCGCCAGATTGCCGCGCACACCGCGTCCGGGTCGCCCCATTTCGCGGGAGGCCGCGCAACCGGCAGCTGTTGGTGAATCCGCGCCAGGGCAGTCCCGAAAGCCGCCAGCTCCGCAGGCTCGATATGTCCGGCGGCGAGCAGATTGTCGAGCTCGTCGTCACGGCAAAATTGGTGCATCTTGACGGCGTATTCGCTCGGCTCATCCTCATCACCTGCTCCGCTCACGCAGGCGAGGCCGTCGGCGGCGGTGGAAATCGCGCAGACGTCAACATACAACTCGGGCGCAAAACGCCGGTTCAGCCGGAGCTC
>DASZVD010000363.1:0-5476 GCA_035547375.1 Steroidobacteraceae bacterium | reverse complement strand
CCGATCGCCACGGCGTGCCGGGTGATGCGTGCCAGGGGATTGAGCACGGTCAAATTCAACATGATGACGAGCAGCACGAGCACGATCACCGCGGCGGCCATCAGGTAGAAGGAGGCGTAGCGGACAGCGGAGGCGCCGCGCCGCGTGATTTCCCGAGGCACTTGCACCTCGAGCGTGAAAGCAGGGTGTCCGTATAGATCCTGGAACGAGTGGAACACTTGCAGAGTGTCGGGGGTCGTCACGATCTCGCGGCCGGCAGGCACGCTTTGCGATTGTCGGAAGGACAGGTTCGCCTGGGCCTGGGAGCCGATGCGGCGGATTTCCGCCGGCGACAACAGGCGACCGAGGATGACCATGCCGCGGGCCGGCCCGTGGCCGAATCCGTCCAGGACAGGAGCCGCGGCCGCCATGAGGATGCCCGCGTTCGTACGTAAAAACCCCTGCGCCGGGTGCCCGTTGCGCAGGTTGTCGTGCCAGGGGAAGCTCGCCGGCAGCACGGCCTCGGCCGCCAGGTCGAGCGGCAGCGGCCCGCCGGATTTGAGGTCGATGGCCCGTGCGGTGAGGAAGCGCCCGGCGCCGTCCATGACGATGAGGACATCGATGTTGAGTTGCTTCAGCCCGATGGGCGTCATGTTCTCGTCGATGAAGGCGCGATCGTGGTCCTGGGCGAACCGGTAGGTGTCCGACCAGTTACCCCAATCGGCGGCCGACACGGACAGCTGGTCCAATGTCAGCCCGACGCCGTATTCGATGCGGCGCATCGCGGTGCGGGCTTCCGTGCGCTCGAGCTCTGAAAAGCTCGGCAACAGCACTCCTTGCGCGACCAACACCTCGGCCACGCAGAGGATCGCGAAGAGGGCCGCGATCGACGCCGCCACCTGGGAGCGTATGTTCATTCCGTAGGGGGCAAGGCCGCGCAGGACAGAGCCAGCCCCAGGCCATCATGAGCGTGTGGCCCGCGAGAAACCGTGGCACAGCGCGGGATTCGGGCCTCACGCTGTGAGCGGCCTCACAGTTTCTTCAACCGCCGGCTTCGAATCCCGGCCCTCGATACACGGCCTTGCCGCCCACGACGGTGAGCAGGACTTCGACGGCCGCAATCTGCTGCGGAGGAATCTTGAACAGATTCCGGTCCAGCACGATGAAGTCGGCGAACTTGCCGGTCTCCAGGGAGCCGACCTCGTTCTCGGAGTGCAGCTCATAGGCTGCATTGGCCGTGATGGCGCGCAGCACGGCGGGCAACGTCAGGCCCGTATCGGTGCTCAGCCGGCCCGCGTACTTCGGACCGGCGGCGGGGTCGTTCTCGCGAGTGACACCCACCTTCAGCGCGAACCATTCATCCAGGCGATCCACGGGCCAATCGCTGCCATAGGCAATGCGAGCGCCCGCGGCGGCAAGGTAGCCGGCGGGCTCCATGTATTTGTAGCGTGCCGGTCCGAGGTAGTCCTGTGCGCCCTCGACCGTGTCGGGAGCGCGCTTCTCCCACTGAAACGACAAGACTGGAACCGTGCCCAGCTGGGCATAGCGGGGAAAGTCGGCGGGAGAGACGATTTCGTCGTGCGCGATGGCGGCGCGAATCGCGCTTTCGGGGAATTGCTTACGCATGGCGGCGACCGCGTTGAGTGCCTCGTGTACCGCACGGTCGCCGTCCGCGTGCATGTGAGGCTCGATGCCGTCATGCGCCAGCCCGATGAGAATGGCGCTCAGCTTGTCGGCCGGGAAGTAAACGGGCGGGCCCCGGTCCTTGCCCGGGACCCAGTGCGGCTGCGCGGCCGTGCCCTGATTCTCGAGGTAGGGCTCGAGCATCGCTCCGGTGAAGGCGGGTGCCGTGATGACGCCATCCATGAAGAGCTTCGCATTGCGTACGATGATCGAGGGTGCCGGTTGTTCCGGCCCCTGGTCGAAATGGGTCGCGGTGGCTTTCACCGCGGCGACGGCTTTCTGCGGATCGAGATCGGCCGCCGGCCGGATCGGCACGGCGAAATGCGCACGCGCGGTCAGGCCGCCGCCGCGCTGGACTCGAGTAAAGGACTCGAGGTCGGCATTCTCCGCCAGAGCATCCAGGAAGGTCGTGACGCCTTGCTTGCGCAGAGCCTCCAGCGCGGCCCGCGCAGCAGCGACATCCTGCTCGGGTGTCGGCGGCGGGATGAGCTTCATCACCTTGTCGTAGGCCGCATCTTCCAGGATGCCGGAAGGCTGGCCGCCCGCATCATGTTGGATCTTGCCGCCCACCGGGTCGGGAGTGCTCCGGTCGACGTGTCCGAGCTGCAGGGCACGCGCGTTCGCCAGCACGGAGTGCCCGAACGAGGACATGACCGCGATCGGGCGGTGAGTCTTGAGCGCATCCAAGGTCTCGTGGCTGACCGTGACACCCGCCGGCAGCATGTCCTGTTGGAACCAGTTCACGACCTCCAGCCACTGGCCGGGCTCGCCGGCGCGGGTTTTATCGAGACAGGCCTGAATCCGCGCCTGGAACTGCGGCACGGTGAGGCGCTCGTAGTTCAGGTTGCACTGGATGAGGGTGAGGCCGCCGTCCAGGGGGTGCATGTGCCCGTCGATGAGGCCGGGCATGACCATGCGGCCGTGCAGATCGACGACCTGCGTCGCCGGGCCTGCGAGTGCTTTGGCGCCTGCGTCGGTGCCTACATACGCGATGCGGCCGCCGCGAACGGCAAGGGCCTGTCGTACGCTGTCCTTGCCATCTACCGTGTAGACGTAGCCATTCAGGTATACGGCATCGGCTGGGGCTCCACCCGGGGGCGGCGCATCGGCCTGGGCCAGGCCCGCTGCGATCATGCCCAAGAGAACGCCCATTCCCGCCCGTTTGCGTCGCTGCATCGCTCGACCCCCGTGTACCCGTTGCGCCTGGACCAGTTGACACGCCCAGGGCTGAGTGGTTACTTAAATTAACCTGCCGGGGCGCCGGAAGGCAAATCGTGACACACAGCAAAGGGGGATGCATGAACAGGCTGCGCGTGCTCGGGTCGCTCATCGGTCTATGCCTCGGTTGCGGGATGGTCGCAGGGGCTGTCGGGGCGGGTTTGCCAGCGCCGGCGCCTTGGCCGACCCATGGCTGGAGCCAACAGGCGCCGGCGGCCAGCGGAGTGAGTGAGCCGGTGCTCACCGGCCTGGACCAGGATCTCGCGACCGGGAAGTATGGAGTGGTCGACAGCTTCCAGGTGTTTCGCTGCGGCGCCGAGGTCTTCACGCGCCGCTACCCGCACGACTATGCGGCCCTCTACGGCAAGGAAGCGAAGGTCAAAGGCCCGTTGAACGCCCGCCTGTCCGGACCCTACAACTATTTCGATCCCGCCTGGCACCCCTATTACCACGGCTCACCGCTGCACACCATGCAGTCCATCAGCAAGACGGTCACGTCCGTGACGATCGGAATCGCCATGACGCGTGGGGATTTCAAAGCAAGCCTGGACACGCCCGTGCTGAGCTATTTCGACCTCGCCAAGGTGAAGAATGTCGATGACCGCAAGCGTCGCATGACCTTGAAGGACGTACTGACCATGACGACGGGACTGAAATGGGTCGAGGACGTTCCCTATGACGACTGGCGCAGTGACGCGAGCCTGATGGAAGCCACCGACGACTGGGTTCAGTACGTGATCGACAAGCCGATGGCGGAAGAGCCCGGCAAGATCTTCAACTACAGCAGCGGCGCGACGGAGCTGCTGTCGTATATCTTCAAGAAGGAGACCGGCCAGGACATCGAAGCCTATGCACAGGCACATCTGTTCGCGCCGCTGGGCATCCAACACTATTGGAAGCGAACGCCCCTCGGGCTCGTCGATACGGAGGGCGGGCTGTTTCTCGCGCCGGAGGATCTGGCGAAGATCGGCTACCTGTTCCTCCACGGGGGTGAATGGAACGGGCAGCGGCTCGTATCCAGGAAGTGGGTGGAACAGTCCGTGACCGCGGCGGTGGATACCGGCTGGCAGGGGCTCAAATACGGCTTCAAGTGGTGGTTGTACCCCAGCCGGGACGGGCGGGGGCTCGTCTGGATGGGAATAGGTTTCGGCGGCCAGCGGCTGATGGTGTTCCCTCAACAGCAGATGATCGCGGTCTTCACGGGCTGGGACATCCTCAAGGATCCAGCGGTGGATGCCGCGCTCGCTGAACGCGTTTCGCCGGCGGTAGTGGGCGCGTGTGGCAAAACCTCTTGAGATCCGGCCGCCCGGGCCTACCTGGCCGTGACGTACCGCGCGGCGGTGTCCCAGAGCGACTGCGCAATCGCACGCCGGACCGCGCGGGTGGGTTTCGAGCCGGCCAGCAGGTCATCGGGAAAAACCAACCGGATCAGCAGGGCGGCCTTGATGAGGCGATAGAAGTCCAGCTCGGGCGTGATGCGGAACTCGCCGGCCCGTTGCCCGGCGGCGAGCAGATCGCGCAGCCGCCGGTGCATGGCGGCGAGCGGCCCCTTGTTGAGGTTCTCGCGGAAGGTGCCGCCGGCGGCCAGACGGATGTACTCCATCCCGCCCTGCGGCGTCGCAAAGTCGATCAGCGACAAGCGCACGTACGCGGGATGCCCCAGGTGGAATTCGGCGAACTCCTCGACGACCCTGCGCAAGGTCTGCGTGGGTCTGGCGAGATCCTCGGGAGCGTAGCGAAACTGTTGCGCCAGCAAGGCGATGTAGCGGCGGGAGAGGGCGACCAGCACGTCGTCCCGATTCTCGTAGTGCTTGTAGATCGCCGGGACCCGGAATCCGATCGGATCGGCGATGTCCTTGAGCGTGAATCCGTGAACCCCCTTGGCGGCAATGAGGCGCTCGGCCTCGTCGAGAATCAGCTCCCGGGTCGCGACTTGGGGCTCCGCGGTCGAGCGTCGCGTCGTTTTTCTCATCGGCGCACTCTCTCAGGGCCGGCCGCTCTTTACAAGCTCCTGACATCGCCGTCGAAAGGCGGCGGGCCGCCGATCGAGGTATCCTCGCCGCCGCGGCCCGGGCGCGAGCCGGGGTCGAGCCAAATCAGGAATCGGGAGACGATATGAAGCAAGTTATGTCGAGGCGCCGTGTGTTCGTCGCGGCAGCCTCCGCGTGCGCCGCGGCTGCGGCGCTCGGCGTTCGGCGCACTTCCGCGGCGGAAGCCGCACCGGAGCAAGTGAGCGAGAAAGATCCCCTGGCGGTTGCGCTCGGCTATGTCGCGAACGCCGGCAAGGTCGATACCAAGGCGAATCCGACCTTTCAGAGCGGGTCCAGCTGCTCCGGCTGCTCGTGGTACGGCAGCAAGGCCGCGAATGCCGGCACGTGCAGCTTCTTTCCGGGCAAGCTCGTCTCGTCCTCGGGGTGGTGCCGCATGTGGGCGAAGAAGAGCTGAGATTTCAGCCGTTATTCGTGATGACCCGCGTCAACCCCGAACGCTGGGCCACGCGCCGGCCGCCGGTCGGCCTCAGGTGGATCTCGTCCCGGTACAGCACCTGACCCGACCGGGATACCTGTGAGCACGCGCTGCGCGTGCACAGAGCCGG